>NZ_RFLV01000004.1 GCF_004920405.1 Pseudomonas leptonychotis | reverse complement strand
CGTTCACCCCAAGCGTCAACGTGACCGACACCACTAACCTGATCACCGTCGCCGCGACTTACACCGACACCGCCGGTAACGCCGGCACCGGGGCCAGCAGCGCCAACTACCAGATCGACACCCAGGCGCCGACTGCCACCATCACCATGGCAGATAGCGCCCTCAGCATCGGCGAAACCAGTCTCGTCACCTTCACCTTCAGCGAAGCCGTTACTAATTTCGCTAATGCTGACGTGACCGTGCAGAACGGTGCCCTGAGCACACTGAGCAGCAGCAATGGCGGTGTCACCTGGACCGGTACCTTCACCCCAAGTGCCAACATAACCGACACCACTAATCTGATCAGCCTGGCCAACACCTACAACGACCTGGCGGGTAACGTCGGCACTACGGCCACCAGCGCCAACTACCAGATCGACACCCAAGCACCGACTGCCACCATCACCATGGCCGATAACGCCCTCAGCATCGGTGAAACCAGTCTCGTCACCTTCACCTTCAGTGAAGCCGTTACTAACTTCGCTAATGCTGACGTGACCGTGCAGAACGGCACCCTGAGTACCCTGAGCAGCAGCAATGGCGGTGTCACCTGGACCGGGACGTTTACCCCGAGTGCCAACGTTACCGACACCACTAACCTGATCAGCCTGGCCAACACCTACAACGACCTGGCGGGTAACGCCGGCACCACGGCAACCAGCGCCAATTACCAGATCGATACCCAAGCACCGACTGTGGTAATCAGCACTAACGACAGCAACCTGTCCGTCGGGGATACCACAACACTGACCTTTACCTTCAGTGAGGCTGTCACTGGTTTTACTGCGGGAGATATCAATCCTTCGGGCGGCACTATTAGCAACCTGGTGCAATCGGTGGCTAATCCAGCAGTTTGGACAGCCTCATTTACCTCAACAGGCGGTGGGTCGCCTCGCGTTAGCTTGCCTGCTGGCAGCTATAACGACCTAGCAGGCAATGCGGGTAATGCGGGCAGCCTGAACCTCAACAGTGACCCTATCGCCGTTAATGATAATTACCTGGTTTCTGGGCTTGTAGGTCAGTACTTCGGTTACAACGAGACCACGAATGGTGCCAACCTGACCAACCTAAGCCAGGTTGAAACATTTATTAGTGGACGTGCGCCCACAGCTACTTTTTCCGCTACCAGCCTTAACTATGGGCCCGTAAGCAATGGCGGCTTAGGCAATGACACAAACCTACAGTCCTTTCTGAAAGGAGATGCTGGCAGCCTGTCGAGTGACCCTGGCAATACGTCTGATGCCATTATCAAACTCAATGGCATCGTTAATCTGGCGGCTGGCACGTATCAGTTCCGTGTAACGGCAGATGACGGCTACAGCATCCGCATTAATGGCCAGACAGTTGCCGAATACAACGGCAACCAAGGTGCCACCGCTCGTGAATCGTTGACATTCACTGTTCCGCAAGGCGGCACTCAGCAGATAGAGATCGTTTACTGGGATCAGGGCGGTGCGGCGCAGTTGACTATCGAACTGCGGCCACAAGGCGGATCCTACAGCGTGCTCGGCGGCAGTTCGTTGCAACATGAAAACCCGGCCTTGGTGACCAACGAAGATCAGGCGCTGACCATCACTCCGTCCACATTGCTCGGCAACGACAGCGACCCAGATGGCAATGCCATCAACATTCTGAGCGTGCAAGGCGCAACTCAGGGTTCGGTCGCACTGGTTGGAGGTAATGTGGTGTTTACCCCGAACGCCAATTACAACGGCCCAGCCACCTTCACCTACACCGTAAGCGACGGCCTGGGCGGGCTTGCGACGGCCACGGCGACTATCGGCATCAAAGCCGTCAACGATGCGCCTGTGGCAGTTGCCGATAGCGCTACAACCAACGAAGACACGCCTGTAATTATCAATGTGCTGGCCAACGACACGGATGTTGACGGTGACCTCCTGACGGTAACCGGGGCCACGGCCAGCAATGGCAGCGTGGTAGTGAACGCCAACAACACCCTGAGCTTTACCCCGGCCAGCAACTTCAGTGGCACGGCATTGATTCAGTACAGCATTACTGATGGTAAGGGTGGCACCTCCAGCGCCCAGGTAAGCGTGACGGTCACACCGCAAGCCGATGCACCATTGCTCTCGCCGGTGTCCAATATTTTTGCCCTAAGCCCAGGTGCCACGGTCATTTCGACGGGTAGCACCGACACGCCGATCAATACAGCCGCATTCAACGCCGGTGATGGTATTTCACAAGCCAATCTAGAAGCCGAGCTGGGCCTGGCTGCTGGCTTCCTCGACAATCGCTTTAATCCAAGCGGGCCAAATGTTAATCACAACGGTAATGTTGATGTAGTCGACGGGAAAACTACTCAGTCGAACTACAGCATGGCAGGCGGCACCACCGTCAATTGGAACTATGCCTTCACCAATGGGGAAGATATCTCGAGCGAAGTGCAGGCTGGTTACAACGACCTGGTGGTATTAATCGTAACGGGCCCTAACGGTAACCGTGAAACCTTCCTAGTGGACTCCTCAGAGTCTAAGTTCCCAAGTCTCACCAGTAACGGCACATTCAGTTATACCGCGACCCAGAGTGGCAACTACAGCTTCAGCTGGCTGGTACTCAATGGCCGCGACAGCCTCAAAGACTCATCACTGTCATTGTCCAGGGCTAACTTCAGCCAAAGCGGCAGCGCCATGCTGTACGGTGCCCCAATTGCACTCCTACTCGCAGCACAGCTGGTCGACAAAGATGGCTCTGAGTCTCTGAGCCTCGTGCTTTCGGGGCTGCCCAATGGTGCCAGCCTGAGCGCGGGTACCAACAATGGCAACGGTAGCTGGACGCTGGCCGCCAGCGATCTAAGCAACCTGCACTTGTTGCCGCCTGCTGGCTACACCGGCACGCTGAACCTAACGCTAACCGGCACCGCGACAGAAACGGCTAATGGCAGCACGGCCAGCAGTACGCAGTCGTTTAGCGTGACTGTCGATGAGACCACCAACACTGTGACCACAGCGACTGCCGGTAACGACACACTTACAGGCACATCAGGCAACGACCTAATCCGTGGTTACAACGGCGATGACACCCTTAACGGCGGCGCCGGTAACGACCTGATCTATGGCGGTGCAGGCAATGACACGCTAAACGGTGGAGCCGGTAACGATCACCTTTATGGCGGTATCGGTAATGACACGCTGAATGGCGACGCCGGTAACGATTACCTCAGCGGTGATGCCGGTAACGACATCCTCAATGGGGGCGAGGGCGATGACATCCTGCGCGGCGGCCTGGGCAACGACACCCTCACAGGCGGTGCGGGTAGAGACCTGTTGCTCTGGCAGCGTGGCGACCTGGGGAATGACGTGGTCAAAGATTTCAATATCAGCGGCACATCGCGAGACACCATCGACTTGCATGACCTGCTACAAGGCGAGAATGACGGCAATATTCTCAACTACCTGCGCGTAGACACCGCCACCTCCACTCTGCAAATCAGCACAACTGGGGTGCTCAATGCCACAGGTAGCAACGCCGACATGACGATCAAACTGGAAAATGGTGGTAATCCGGTCAATATCAACCCTGGCAACCTGAGTCAGGCCGATCTGGTCAACTCGCTGATCGCCGGTGCGGACCCCATGATCAAAGTCGACCACACCTGATCAACCCAACCCCGCTACCATAAGGTGGCGGGGTTGTATTATTCGGGGCAGCCAACAAGGCAAGGAGCGGTCGATGTTGTATGTAAAGCGGGACGCCTGGGGCAATTTGCAGCAGGTGGAAGCAGCGCCTTTCGAAGGTATGGACGGCGAACTACTGGCCGATAGCCAGGAAGCTCAAGCCTGGTATGCCAATCAAACAGTCGAAAGCAGCCTGTTGCAACTCAAGCAAAGCGATCTGGACATGATTCGGGTGCTGGAAGATTTGATCACCGTACTGATCCGTAAAGGCGTAGTGCGCATTACTGATCTGCCGGAGGCGGCGCAGGGCAAGCTGGTAGGCCGCAGTAAGGCGCGGGATGCACTGGGTGGTTTGCACCGGTTGATCAATGACGATGAGTCAGAGCTTATCTAACGGTTTGCTACCCAGGCGGCTTCTGGATCGCACGCCCCATTGTTACTGCGAAATGGAAGCCTATCGTCGCGACGGTCTGCTCATAACAAATCGTCCCCAATCCCTATAGTCATTGCTCAGGCTGCCGCACCGCACGTCACTCAGCGCCAAGGTCCTGGCTCATCGAATAGGCGCCCTTGTACGCCGTTGATGCCCATAACACGCAGCATTCGCCACTCCCCTTCGCTTTCCACTCGCTCGGCAATCAGCGGCAGATCGATGCTGTTGGCTGCACGCTGCATGGCCTCGATAAACAGACGTTTGTCATTCTCCTGATCGATGTCCACAGCACTTGCGAGGGTAGTTGGCCGCAAACAATAAGGGCTGTTTGCGATGGCGGTCGCATTGCCCGCAGCAGGTAATGCGACCGCTAATCAAACACAGGCTTGGCCGTTTAAAGCTTGGGTAAACCACGCAGATGGATAAAGCCGAACAGCAGCACTTGCACGCGGTGCCACCAAGGTTGCGGCAGATTGACCAGGCGGGCATTGAACAGCAGCAGCTCGCCAACATGGGCCAGCAACATGGCACCGGCAATCAGGTTGACTGTCAGGTACCAGCCCTCTCCCATGGGGTAAATCAGGTTGAGCAACGCGAGCAACCAGAACGTCGCCAGTGCGCCTCTGACAAACAGCAGAACAGACATGAATCACTCCGTGGTCAGGTGAATAACCGCAGGCCAGCAGGCCATGAATAACGCCCTGCTAGTCTGCCCTGAACCTGCTCGGCGCCTATCCGCACTTTGGTCGGGTCGAGCCGCTATCAACTCATTCAGCGCAGCGTCAGAGCAATCGGCGCTTCGCTGAAATCGAAGCAGCCGAGGAACGATTTGATCTCCAGCAAGCTGCCATCGACCTTCACATCACCCAACAGCGCGCCCTTGAGTAAACCGTTCTCGCCGCTCATCACGGTATCCAAGTATGTCTTGTCGAGGGTCAGCTTGAGCGTGGTGCCCGCGGGAATGCCCTGATGCAGTTGCACCACACCGCGGCGCACTTCTAACGCCCACTCCTCGCCAATATCCGGGAAGCTGAAGCCCAGGGTCAGTTCGACATCATTGGCCTTGTCTGGGTCGACCCGAGTAATCCAGTTTTGCAGGAAGACTCGCGCCGGAAAGGTTTTCAGCATGTCGGCCGAGAGAAATGCGCTGCGCATGCTCAGTGCCATCTGCTGCACCTCATCACCGTCCAGCTTGCCTTCCAGCTCCATAGCACTCATCAAGTACCAGTTGCGCCAGTTGATATTCATGCTCGCGTAACCGAGTTTGCGGAAGCTGCGGGCCTTGATATCGCGGGCCAGCGGGTCATCGTGATCAAGACGGATGGCATAGCCTGACAATTCGGCGGCCCACTGATAATCGCCTTCGAGGTACGCATCACCGGCAGCCAACAATACCTTCTCACGCCCGCCCATCAGGGCAACCAGACGCTGCGCCTTATCCTGCGGTGGCAGTGGGTCCAGATCCACCGGGTCACCTTGAAACCAGCCCAGGTAGCCGTTGTAGATCTGCCGCACGCTGTGTTTCACGGTGCCGTAATACTCACGCAAATAAGGCGTGTAACCCGCTAGATGTGGCGGAAGTTTGACCTTCTCGACCAACTCATCCGGGGTCAGACCCTTATTCATCCAGCGCACGGTTTGATCATGGATATAAGCAATACCGTCGCGGGTCATGCGCAGCACTTCCTCAACGTTTTGCTCGCCACTGACGGGACGCCCATGCAACGGCACCATATGTTCGGCCCGGTAGGCGCGCAGTTTGTCCAGACTCTCGACCCACACCACCGGGTCGCGGAACTTGGTGCCGCGCAGCGTATGGATGTTCGGCAGGGTCGGCCCCTGCTCCACTTCGGCGCTAATCAGCACACGATTATCCGCTAGGTAAACGATGATCTCGTCCGGCGCTTCGCTAGGCACATGTAAAAATTGCAGGTCCAGACCGGCGATGCGGGTGTCGAGCTTGTCTTTGAAGGTCAGAGTCGGCGCAATAAACGTCGAGGCCTCAGCCTTGGCCAACGGACCGATACCCGCGTTCATCTGTTCATGGTCAGTGGCCGGTAACGCAGCCCCGAAGCTGTAGCCGGAACGCACCGAGAGTATCGGGCCAACCAGCGCACCTTGGGCCACCACATTAGCCAACAAGGTTTCATGGGCAATGATCTGCACCTCGCCACTGCGCACCTGCTCCTCCGTGACGAAGGCCTTCACGCCATTGATATGGTCCGGATGAAAGTGGGTGTAGACCACCGCCTTAACCGGTTTGTCGGTGATTTTGCGGAATTCAGCCATGATCTTGCGCGATTCACTGACCGACTCGCCGGTATCGATGATGATCAGCCCTTCCGGCGCCTCAATCATCGCTACGTTACCCAGCTGCCAACCAACGGCGGAGTAGACGTTGTCGGCAATCTTGTAGACCTTTTGCGCAAAATGCTTGGTGTGTTCGGCCAGTTCCGGGTTGATCGAGGCCGAGATCTGTTCATCCGGCAGGGCCGCGTGGCTCGCCAAGGGTAACGTCAGGCTCAGCAGCACCGCAGCAATTCGAGTGAGTGGAAACATGTGAGAGGCTCATTGTGATTGGCAGTGCTGGCAGATTGGTCAATCAACGCCAATAATTCCAATGCATTCCAAACCAAACATTGATGCAGAGCACGCATGAACGATCTACGCCAACTTCGTCACTTCATCGCCCTTGCCGAGCATGGCCATTTCGCGCGTGCCGCCGAGGCCATACACCTTAGTCAACCCGCACTGAGCCGCAGCATTCAAGCGTTGGAGGCCAGCCTCGACTGTAACCTGGTCGACCGGCACAGCCGTGGTATCAGCCTGACCACCCATGGCCAACTGGTATTGGAACATGCGCAACGCCTGCTGGCGGGTAGCCGCGCACTAAAGAACGCCGTCAGCCAGCTGGGCAATCTGCAAACCGGTGAACTGCGTCTGGGAGCCGGCCCCTACCCGGCCGCGCGCCTGGTGCCACGAGCCCTAGGACGTATGGCGCAGCGCTACCCACGAGTGCGCATCAATCTGCAGATTGGCAATTGGCAGGAGCTGCGTAGCAGCCTACTGGATGACGCCGTGGAACTGTTTGTCGCCGACAGCCGTGAGCTGCTCGCCGACCCTTTATTGTGCATCGAGCCACTGCAACGCCACAGCGGCGTGCTGTTCTGCCGCCCCAACCATCCGCTACTGCAGCAACCGGCGCTGCGCATGCATGACCTGCTTGATTATCCCCTGGCCGGCACCCAGCTCCCGCAGACAGTGGAGCAGAACTTGCGCGCACTCAGTAACCGCGAGCAGCCACTGAGTATTCAATGCGACAACTTTATGGTGCTCAAAGCCCTGGTGGCCGATAGCGATGTGCTGAGCATGGCACCTTGGGATGTGGTGGCTGAGGATATCCACGCCGGCCGCCTAGCCCAATTGCCGCTGGAAGCAGGCGCGTTGACCGAGCAATCGGCCTACGCCCTAATCAGCCGCGCCGGGCATAGTCTGTCACCGGCGGCGCAGGTTATGCGGGAAGAGATACTGGCCGAAGATCAACTCTTCGGCCGTCAGCTAGAGGACGCGTCGGGCTCGTAGCGCACCTAGATATGGCAGTCAGTTGCGCTGGCGCTCCCAACCCTTACGCTCATCGCGTCGGTCATCATCACGGCGCTCGCCACCCCGTTGTGCATCGTGACGCTGTGAGCGCTGCTGGTGATAGTTGTTGCGGGAGTGGTCGCGATCACGACGGCCATCCCAACCAGCGTGTGGTTGCACTACGCGGTAATCATGGCGCTTGTGGTATTGATTCGACTGGTAATGACGCGGCTGCGGGGCCGGGACGTAATAGCGCGGTGGGTGACGGTGCTCATCGTAGCGGCGCCCGTCATGGTGGTAAGCCTTGTAGCGCGGCTGCGGCACCACGTACACCGGGTAGCGTTGCACCTGGTAATAAGTATTCGAATGGCCACGATCATAACCACGGTGGCCATAACCACTGCCGCCGCCATAGACCGCACAACCGCTTAAAGACAAAACCAACAACGCCAGCAGCATGGATTTGTATGACATAGCGGCCTCCTCGACCGCAGGTGCGGCAGCGACCGTTGTCGCTGCCAGGGATTACTCCCAGTACATAGACAACGGCTGCGTCGACTGTACCGATCACAAATCGGTCATATTTCATGACAAATCATTTCACAGCTGACGCTGCCGCACTGCGCAACACTGGCACCGCCTGACCGCTGCCATAAGCCGTTTTAGCAGCGACCCTTCTTGGCCTGGCCGGGGGGGCAATGAGGTGGGCCGCCACCATCGTGGCCATCGCCGCCATTGCCGATATCGACGCCGATGCCCGGCAACCGCAAGCTGCAGGCTGGCAGCGAAATCAATAGAAAACCTGCCATCAACAAACCGATTAACGCTTTCATCGTAAACCTACCTTCTTATTGTTACAGCGACGGACATGATTGCCCGCCGTTACTACTTCTGCGACCACTCACCCATCGAGGTGAGTCGTCTGAAACATCAATATGAGCGCTATTGTCGGGTTCAACCAGTAAATTTGCTGAAGTGGCAAACCGGACGTTATGGCACGGTCTTCGCTTATGCGTTGCTGACGAATGGAATGCGTGTCGCTGCTCGGCTTACTAGCGGTTTGCAGCGTGAAAATTTGCAATGGCTGGCTAGGGTTCCGGTTCGCGACTAGTAGATCGCGAACGACTGGTCCGAGAGCTGGCGACCTCACGCAGCAATGCGGAACAGGGGTTACACGGCGGGATAAAAGCCCGGGAGAACGATGCAGCGCGGCTGCACGCCTTCCTGTGCCTTTTCCTGACCCCGAGGTTTTATATGCATCTTTCTGCTGTGCTCATTCGCCGTATCTGTATCGGCCTGTTCGCCCTGATACTGGCTGCCCCCGCTAGCGCTAGCGCCGAGCCGAAAACCTTCAAGTTGTGCTGGTCGATCTTCGCCGGCTGGATGCCCTGGGGCTATGCCGCCGATGAAGGCATCGTGAAGAAGTGGGCTGACAAATACGGCATTCGCGTCGAAGTCAGCGAGGTGCCGGATTACGTCGGCTCCATCGAGCGCTACAGCGCCGGTGAGTTCGATGCCTGCTCGATGACCAATATGGATGCGCTGACCATCCCGGCCGCTGTTGGCGTAGATTCCACCGCACTGATCATCGGCGACTTCTCCAACGGCGCCGATGCCATCCTGCTGCGCGGCACAGGCCTGACCTTGAAGGACCTCAAGGGCAAAACCGTGCTACTGGTAGAGAACTCGGTGTCGCACTATCTACTCAGCCGCGCCCTGGAATGGGCCCTACTCAAGCCTGAGGATGTGACCATCCAGCACGTTTCCGATACGCAAATCGCCGAGGCCTTCCTCGCCGGCCAGGGCGATGCGGTAATCACCTGGAATCCTATCCTGGCCAAGATCAAACAGCAGGCCCAGGTCAGCCAGGTGTTCAGCTCCAACCTGATTCCCGGCGAGATCGTCGACCTCACAGTGGTTAACAGCAAGGTTCTGGCCGCCCACCCGGAGCTGGGCAAGGCGCTGACCGGCGCCTGGTTCGAAACCCAGCGGCTGATGGGCATGCCCACCGATGCTGGGCGTGCGGCACGGGCCAAGATGGCCAGCGCGGCCGGTACCACATCGGAAGATTTCAGCCAGCAACTCGACACCCTGCGCTCGTTCTACTCGCCGCGTTATGCCCTGGCCTTTGCCCGCGCCAACAAGATGCCCGAGCTGATGCAGCGAGTCGCCCAGTTCGCTGACCAACAGAAGCTACTCGGCAACGATGGCAGAGGCCTGGAGAAACTCGGCATCTCTTTCAGTGGTGAACGCAGCCTGGGCAATGCCGATAACATTCTGCTGCGCTTCGACGGCAGCTACATGCAAATGGCGGCGGAAAAACAACTCTGATTCAACGCCCTGCGATGCAGCACGCCGCCCAAACTACGCACCGCAAGGGCGCACAGCTCACAGCTAGCCCGAGGTGGGCTCAACGCAGCTACTGTGAGGCACTGAGGCTTATCAACGGCGCCTCAGTGCTTGTTAAGGACAATATCGTCCACGTAGGGGCTTTGCAGATCCCGTTCTGGAATTTCCCAGACGATCAGTCGAGGTGGCGTCTGTTTGAAAGCGCTACTTTTAAAGTAGGCTTTGGCGGCACCCGAGAACTCGCCGCCATCCAGGGCAAAGTTGCCCACGCGAGCATTTAAGGCGCGCTCAAGAAAGGCGATGAAATTCGAGTTACGCGAGAACGATGTACCGATCACCGCAATATTGGGCAGCTCACTGTCGCCAAACAGATCATCTTCGCTCAGTAACGCATCGCCGGTTTCATCCACAACTTCCTGGAATTGCGTGACGCTAACGGTCTCGGGTTGCGGTTGCAAAGCCAGCGGCAGCCAGTCCAGCCCCGCCAACCGCACCAGGTCACCGGGACGCCGCGCCGGCTCGCCGAGCGTTGCACTGAACTGCGTGGCCGGCACCGCCTCAACACCCAGCGTGGCAACCCGCGCAGCAATAGCCTGGGCCGCAATGTCGGCGCCCTTCTCGCTCCAGTGTGTGTCTGTACGCAGAAACGCTGCATCGCCCAATGGCTGCAGCTGTGGCGCCAAATCCAGGCTTGCCACACCGGCGGCTTGTACCACCGTCAACCATTGCTGGGCACGCTCATCCAGGCGTGACGAACGGGCTATCCCACAACGCTGATCGGCCACGATGCGGCTCTTGTCCGGCACCAACGCCACTAACAACTCGATGCCCTGGGCAGCCAATTGCTGACGCAGCTCAATGACTTTCTGCGCCTTCGCCGCCGAGTTCGCATCGGCCTGCGGATGAATTTTCAGTTCATCGGCGATAAACAACCATCCATTACAGCCCTGACGCACGCGGCTGCCGGTGTCGCCAATCAGCAACCAGCTGGCCGCCCGCTCTATGTCAGCGGCCCGTTCGGCAATGGACACATTGGCCAGTTCTTTGGCAATGCGGTGGGTTACCGCGCCCTCAGAAATCTGCTCCCACGTGGGTGTTTGCGTGGGCTTCAACGCCACTTTGTCACTGACAAACATGGCCCACAGCACAGACGCCAAACCTGCGACCAAGAACACCAGCATGACCACGCCGGCTAACGGGCTTAGCTTAGCGGTCAGGCCTTCGGCAGATGAGTGTTGGATGTCAGTCATGGCATCAGGCCTTAAAACTGGAAGTACAGAAAGGGCACCGTTTCACGGCTGGCGATCAAGGCGAACGACAACAAGAAGCCCAGCACCGGCCATGACGCCCCCAACAGACAAAACAGTGCATTCTGGCCAAACCGCGCCTCGCAGCGCTGCTGATAGATCGGTGCGATCACGCAGAACACACCCAAGGCAGCGGCTATCGCGTGGGTCGGGCGCACGGTCGCCGCCAAGGCATCACCCAAGGCAAAGGCATGCAAACCGAACTGGCCGGCGTACATGTTCAATGCGCTGGCAAAGTCCGGCGCACGGAACAAGGTCCAGGCCAATGCAACAAAGAGAAGGGTCACAACGTGCGACATCACCCGGGGTATGCCAAATCGGCCGACGCCGGTCCAGAGCCGCGCCACACACAAGGCCACGCCGTGGGCCGCGCCCCAGAGCAGGAAGTTCCAGCTGTCACCACCGTGCCACAAGCCGGCAATGGCCATGGTCAGGAACAGATTGCGGTAGATCATCCACTGGCTGCCACGATTGCCGCCAAAGGGAATGTACAGGTAGTCACGTATCCAGCTGGACAACGACAAGTGCCAGCGCCGCCAGAAATCTTGAATGCTGCGCGCCAGGTACGGCCGGTTGAAGTTTTCCGGAAAATGGAACCCCAACATCAGGCCAATACCGATGGCCATGGCGCTGTAGCCGGCGAAGTCGAAGAACAGCTGCAGCGAATACGCCAGGCAACCAATCCAGGCATCGACAAAGCTCGGCTCTGGCAGCGCAAAGGCCACATCGACCAAGGGCGACAGGCTGTCGGCCACCAGCACCTTCATGCTCATGCCGATCATGAAACGCCGCGCACCCATACTGAAGTTACGCCAGCTCAGGCCTCGATTGGAAAGCTCTTCACTGACCCAGCTGTAACGAATGATCGGCCCGGCGATGGACTGACCAAACATCAGCAGATAGGTGGCGTAGTCGATAAAGCTGCGCTCGACCTTGACGGTGCGACGATGCACATCGACCAAGTAGGAAATAGCCTGCAAGACGATAAACGACAGCCCCGCCGGCAGTGCCACACGCTGCCACTCCAGCGGCATTGCCCCCTGAGACATCAACACCTCATTGAGGGTCGCAGCGAGTATGTTGGCGTACTTGTACCAGCACAGAACCAGGACGTTGAGCACAATCATGCCGGCCAACCAACGCACACGGCTCTTCGAGCCAAGTGGGGCACGGTCGATCAGCAGGCCACCCACCCAGGTAATCACCGTCAGCACGGTATGCAGCAGCATGAACATCGGGCTGAGCCAGCCGAAGAACACCCAGCTGCCGACCAGCAATACGCCGTTGCGCCACTGTGGGCGCGCCAGCACATAAATCAACAGAACCAGAGGCAGAAAGAGCGTCAGGAACTCGAGCGAGGTGAAGACCATGTTCTATACGTCAGTTCGCCAGGTTATCGAGGGCCTGGAACAGGCGTGGGCCTTGTGCCGACGGTACTAGAAACAGGGTATAGCGCTGCCCAGCCGCCAGATCGCCCAGGGCCAGAGGCTCACCGACAGCCGCGCCGGCGCAGCGCAGCTGCACGCTCAGGTTAAGCGGGTTGATCGAGCGACGCTCTAAGCTGCCGGTGGCGACTGCCTTGAAGATATCCACACTACGGCCAGCCACTTGCAGGCCGGCATCTACGCATTGCGCATCCAGGCTGTAGAACGCCAGCGAGGCTTTCAAGGCATTGAAGTCATCGGGCTGCTCACGCACGGTCAGTACCTGTAATGGCTGATCAGCCTGGGCAATCGCCACCACACTGGCAAACTCGCCCGGCGCCACGCTCACATCCAGCGCATGCTGTTGTTCGCCCAAGCTCAGTGAGCCCTGTACTGATTTATCCGCAGGCACGGTGAGAAAGTCCGAGACGCGCTGTTCGCCTTCCAGGCGCAAGCTGGCCCCGGAACCGGCAGCCGTCAGCTGCAAAGGGCTTTCGCTGGCATTGACGAAGCGCAGGAACGCAGAGTCTTCACTGGGGCCCGTTGGGTACAAAGGAATATCGGCCGCCTGGGCAACGGCCAGGCCAGTCAGGCTCAACAGGCCGGTCAGTGCATGCACAGCTGCTTTCATTATTTGCCACCCTTGAGCTTGTCCGCCGGCAGCTTGCTCATGGCCTCAGCAATCGCACCACCCCACGCCTTGTAACCGGCAACGGTGAAATGCTGACCATCGGTGGTCACCCACTGGCCAGGCTTGGACAGGCTCAGCGAGTCGATATAGCTGCAAGGCGCCACGTTGGCGGCGAGGAACTTGGACATCAGCTGGGTGCGCGCATCGTTCTTCTTGTACATGCCGCCTTCCTTACCCCAGGCCGGGCCAACCCAGACGCACTTGGTGCCCGTGGCGCTGATCGCCTTGGTCAGGTTAGTCACACTCTGCCAGGCCCAGGCCTTGGGGAATGCGGGCTTGTCATAGGACGCCATGGTGTCGCCGATGACCAGCACCACCACATCCGGCTTGTTCTTCGCGATCAAATCCTTGATCGGCGTGGTGGTCGCTTCACGCCCCTTGATCAGCAGTTTGCCTGTGCCCTTGAGCTCAGCGCCGCAATCGACCTTCTTGGTGATCAGCCAATCGCCCGCACTGGCACCACAGGCACCGATAGAGTGGACGATGGCACCTTTCTGAGTCAGGGCCGCATTCAACGGCTCAGTCAGGTGGTTCTGCAAGCTCATGTGGCTCTCACCCAGAACAAGAAGGGTCAAACCAGCGAGGGCGGAAGACGGCATGGGTACTACTCCTGACTAAATTATTTCAAATAGGGGGAACGATAAGGGCTGACGGGAAGCGCAAGCGGCTGGGTCGTACCTTTGAACATGTAACGCAGATAAAAACCGCGGTACCACTGACTGTAATCCTGGGCGTTGTCCAGCCCCATATAACTACCGATGAAGAAATTCGATGCCATTTCAAACTCAGCCGCGCCATAGAGGCTGTAAGCAAAACCGAGGTCACTGCTGCCTTCGTAAACCGCATCGCCAGCCTCAGCCTGGAGTGCCGCATCGCCTGGGAAATAGTCCGCGTCGGCCTGGTCAATGTATTGCACCCCCACCGAGCCTTTGATCTGGTAGGTGACCTTATCGAACCTCTGAGCCCACGTTACTGGCACACCCAAAGCAAGGAAGGTTTTCGGGCTGAAGTAGCCGCCATGGCCATAGGTGTAGTAGCCCAAGTTCTCTTGAAAACTCATGGCGGTCATACTGACGCCGGTCGTCAGCAGGTTGTCTTCGTTATTGAGTAAGTACCAATACGCGCCGCCACCCAGCTCAGCGCTGTTATTGGACTCGACATGGTTCCCCTCCAAGTGGCTCAACGCGCCGTAGGCATAGGCACCCACCTTGCGGTTATCAAAGCTCAACTCGGCCCGCCCACCATTGGCGGTGACCCCACCCCATTTCTGCCCGGTACGATCATCTTCAGCACCCGCGAAGGACAGCAGGCTATCGGTCACCGGACGCCGTGACAGGCTCGCGCCCCAACGTAAATGTTCCGTTGAGGAAAATCCACGGTCCAGGCTCACACCGCCGACCACAGTGCTGTAAAGAAAGCCCTGCGGTGTCGTGCCGATGTCAGCCTTGAAGCCCTCGGCAGGATTTTCGAACGCCAGCGCCAGACCAACGCCTGCAGCTGTCTGTGAGCCGGGATCATCCCCAGCTGCAGCAGGCCCACCACCAAAGCGGTCGGCCGCCTCTCCTGAGGCGCTGTCTGCATCGAGATACACGGGCGTCACTCTTAGCGCTAGGCGGTTATCCCCGATAGGAATATTCACCTCAGACGGCGCCTCATACGCTGTCAACTTGCTCAAACCGGACTCACCGTCATTACCACGTACACCCAACCCATGAGCGACGAAACCACTGCGCTGTTGCAACACATCATCGAGTGCGCGCTCTGCTGGGCTCATCCCCGCACGGGGGTCAACGCCGGCCTGCTCTACGGCAAATGGATTAGCGTCTTGACTGGCTGGCGCCACTGCCACGCCATAGCCTGCCACCGGATCAGGACGCGTATTGAGCAACGGATCGGCCGTCGCATAAGTCGGCGCCGCCAGCAGCGGATCAACGGCCACTGCAGCAGATGCAGGCGCAAACGGCGACGGGCTAGACAGCCCAGCTTGGCCAGACGGCAAACTCTGAACCGCGGGCGGAATTGCCGTAGCCAGTTGGCTAGGTTGATTCTTTGTGGACTTAGCAAAGGGGTTACTGGACTGCTCAGGGGCCGGCGTAGAGGCAACAAAGGCAGCCGTTTCCTGACGTTTTTCCTGCGCTACAACCTTTTTCAACAGCTCGGCAGCTTTACCCGTACGACCTTGGAAGCGATAGATGCGTGCCGCGGTGGTGAGTACGTCCGGGTCAGCAGGCGCCAGCACCAGGGCACGTTCCAAAGCATCCTCGGCATAATCACGCTCATGCACCTGAGCGGCCATGTCGGCTGCGCCAATCCACAACTGAGCATTTTCTGGCTCGCGCTTGACCAGTGGCTTATACAACTCCAAGGCTTTGCCGGGCTCGCCACTGGCTGCATACATGCGCGCCAATGCCGATACGGCCAGGCTGCTTTGTGGTCGCTCAGCCAAGGCCGGTGCCAGCGTATCGTAAGCCGTGACTAAATCACCGCGCTCACGCAACTGCTCAGCCTGACGAACGCGGTAAAGGAACAAGACATCGTCGTATTGCTTGCGCTGCTCAACATCAAGCAGCTGACCCTGCATGTTGCGCAAAATCGAACTGGCTTCCACATCCTGATCAGCTTGTAACAACACACCGGCATAACGCAGCGTCAGGCCAGGGTCTTGGCGTGGGCTGCGAGCCAGTAGGTCACGCATTATGCTGATCGCACGCTGAGGATCACCGGCCTCGGCATAGGCCGAAGCGATACTCTCCTGGCGTCCCGGCTGCCCTTCGGCCAGCGGCTCAATACGATTGAGGAAGACACGCGCTTCTTGGCGCCGACCGCTGGCCGAAAGCGCCTGGATTTGCTGCATTTGCAGGTTGAAATCGACGTCACGCACCAAGCGGTTGATATCCGCATTGCGGGCGCTGCGCGGAATCAGCGCGAGCGAAGCCTGCGCTTTGGGCAAATCGTCTAACTGAACTGAGAGTAAGGCGCTGGTGTAGAGCGCATCTGGGTTATTCGGTTGTGACACCAGCAGGCCATCAACCAGGCTACGCGCCTCATTGACCGCGCCCATGGAGACATACACCCGCGCCAAGGCAAATCGTGCCCACGCGTCATTCGGATCACTGCGCAGGGCGTCTTCCAAGGCCGCACGCATGCCCTCACGATCACCCCGCTGCTCGGCCAGCTTGGCACGCTGCATGGCTTGCTCGGCGCGGATACGCCCCAACCCTTCAATTTTCCCCTGCTCGTTCTTGGGCAGGCTCTCAATCAAACGCAGGGCCTCATCGTTCTTACCCGTTTGACCGAGTACGGCAATCAGCCCACGCCGGGCTTGCTGGTTATCGGGAAACTGTTTCAACAAGCGCTTATAACCCGCCTCTGCGGGTGCATATTGACCTTCGCTGGCCTGCAAGTCGGCCAGGGCAAGCTGCCCCTCGAGATCTTTAGGCTTCAACCGAATCGCTTGGTCCAGCTGACTGCGCGCCTGCTTAGCATCGCCCTTGGCACGGTTATCGGCCGCTCGCTTTAACAGTGACCAATAACGCACATCATTGAGCGCGCCTTGCCAAGACTTACCGCCCTTCTGCCGAGTGGCACGGGTGAGCAGCACCTCGGCGTCGTCCAACTTGTTCTGTTGTTGGCGCAAAACACCCAAACCGCCCAATGCATCAGCGTCGTTGGGGTGGGTTTTTAAACGGGCAGTAAACTCACGCTCGGCAGTGGCCTGGTCACCCGCTTCCAGCGCTTTCAAGCCGCGGGCCAGGCCAGGGTCCTGCTGCCACGCAACGGCAGCAGCCGCTTCAGGCTTGGCCCGTCCTTTAGCCAGCAAATCACGGATTTCCGTGTCGTCTGGGTGGCGTTTGATAAAGGTCTCGAACAGCGGGGCTTGGGCCTTGTTCGGAGCGCCCATCCAGGTCAGGGCCAGGCGCCAGGTTTCATCGGCATCACCGCCGATGTCTTCACGTTTAGCCAATTCGGCCAACGCGCGAATACCTTCGGCGCGCGTATCACTGCGCCGCGCCAAGTGTTTGGCAAAAAACAGGGCGACATAGGCATCATCTGGACGCTCACGCATAAGCCGCTCAAAACCGCTGCGCGCCTCACTCCAGTGGCCCTCGGTAAACGCCAGGTTGTTATAAAACTCGCGCCCTATCAGCCCTTGCGCAGGTTTACCGGCCAATGCCTGACGATAGACGGCAACGGCCTTCTCGCGCTCACCGTTATCCACCAGCAACCGCGCCTGCTCTAACAATTGCGCGTTAGCAGGGGCGACGAGCCGAATATCCTGCTCCAGTTGCAACGCCTGTCGCGGCAACGGCTCAAGGGCCTGCAAGCGCTTCAAGTATTCTTGAGCACGGGGCAGCTGTGCACCCTCTACGGCGATAATCCCCAAGCCATACAGGGCATCCGGCTGGCTGGCATCCAGCAGCAGCACTTTTTCCCATGACTCGGCGGCGCGCTTGGGCTTGTCCTCGGCCTGCCAGAAGAAACCCTGCTCAATCAACAGCGTCTCTGCATCGCTGGCTTTAGCCAGACAAATGCCCGGAATAACGGCGGCCCATAGACCTAAGGTCAGTGCTGTGTGGCGGAACATGCAGACTCCCAAAACAGTTTCACCCGACCGTCCACCTCGAATAGGTAGCGCTTTTGCGCCCAACCGAGACCGAAGAGGCTAAGCATATAGTCGTAATAAATCGGCGGCAGGCTCTGCGTTTGAACGCCCTTGAGCGCCAACTCGAGTCCGCCGACTGCGCGTTTGTGTTGTAGCTCAGCCAGCCAGGGCTGGCTGCGCGCTTGAAAGTAAGGAATCAACGCTGCAGAGAAGCCGAAAGGGCCATGCCCTTCAGTCGTGCCTTGGGCAACTTGCACCTTCTCAGGGGGTACACCGGTAGAAGCCGTGGCACTGGCCATACCTCCAAGGCTATCGAGAATGGGCTGAGCCAGCGGGTCTGCGCTGGCCGTGATCCCAGCCCAAAGGTAGACACGAATAGCGTCGTAACTGCCAATGTCGCCCTTGAACGGATCGCTAACGAACAGCCCGTTACTGGCCGAAACACCACGATAACCGACCCAGTCGGCAGCAAACCCGCGAGGCCCCGCATGCGCGATCAACTGCGCCGTGCTCTCGGCAATCGCTTGCCACGGCCCTTGCGGCTCGAACTGCGCCAGACGACGCAGAAGCGGAATGGGCATATAGCTGGGGTTCAAGCGCCAGAGATGATCAGGATGCACAAACCCGACCGTCCCGGGTAACAACACAGCACCCAAGCCTGGCAACTCAGCCACTTCATGTTGCTTGATTTGAGCCAAGAGGTGCCGCGCATCAGTCTCGTACTCAGGCTTTTGCCACAGCCTTGCGGCCTCAAGTAGGGCATAGGCGAACCACAGGTCAGCATCTGATGCCGAGTTGGCATCCTGCACCTGCCAATTGCCATCTTTGCCCTGCCCCCACAGCCAGGCCGGCAGGATATTCTGCAGATCGTTACCCGCAAGGTTTTCGCGGCTCCAACTCCAGATTTTGTCAAAACGCGCCTGATCGTTGGCAACCAACGCGAAGAACAGGGCGTAGGACTGACCTTCAGACGTGCTGTGGTTCTTCTCCATACTGGATTCCAGAACACGGCCATCCGCTTGCACCCAACGCTCGGCAAAACGCTGCCAGTGCGGCCACTCGACCTGACACGCCGCATGACTCACGCCACTGGCAAATAAGGTCAGCAGAGCAATGGCAGACGCGCTCAGGTATCGGGGCATGCGCCAGTTCAATCGTTCAACCTCGCACGGGCGCGAGCCCGCAGCATGAAGTAGAACAGCACACTGGTCAGAGCGACCGCCAGGAGCGTGAACAGCAGCATCCAGGCGAGGTTATGCGCCAGCAGCCATTGCAGGTAACGGAAAAAGCCCAGCTCACCTACGTAGTATTGCTGCTCAGCCACCAAATTATTTATCCGCCCGCCATTAACCACTGCCAGGCTGCCCTGAAGCGAGTCCTCGTAATCCTCCCCCCCTCGAAGCGCCGTGCTGACATCGATCAACTTCTCAGGGCTGGCAGCGGCAATCACAACCACGCTGCGCTCACTGCTCAATGGCGACTCAAACCCCGCCACGTAAGCACCCGCACCGCCCGTCCCGACAGCCAGACTGCTGCGCGCCTGGCGCAAATTGGCACGGGTATCTGAGCCGGTCCAGTAGCGTACACGGTGCACTAAATCAGACAGTTCGAAGGTCGCTTCACCGTTCAGGCTCGCCGGCAGCAGATCAGCCCAACGTTGCAGCAGCGGCTGGTTGCCGGCGGCGGCCAAGATCAGCAAGTCCCTGTCTTTCAGCTGTGTATCGTCATCGCCTTGGGTAACGGTCACCGCCGTCGCCGGCAAACCGGTGGAGTCGCCGAAGCGGCCAAGCACATCCAAATAGAAAGAAAACTCCTCAGCCCCCGCACCTGCCGGCATCACAATTGCCGTTTCAGCCAGGTCTGCCATGCGCGTAAAGGGGAAACCACTGCTCTGGAACACCCCGAGGTTAGGCATGGCAATGAAGTGCTCATAGCCACTTAAATCCAAGGTGGAATCTGGCTCGATGGTGCCGCGCATGTTGTCGATGATGATGTCGCGGCATTCACCCTGCTTGATGTAGTCGTACATAAAGCGCAGCTGTAGAGCAGACTGCAATGGCAAGCTGTTCAGCGGCAGCAGCAACTCCGCCTCGCGTAGCAAGCTGTCATCCTGCTGCAGCTTGGCCATCAGTGACTCATCATCCTTCAGGCTTTCCTGGGATGGCAGAGGCAGGGATTTGATGAACTTACCGCCGACACTGATAAGCAGTGACGAGTTAGTCGAGACCGGCTGTGGGGTGTAGCGGTATTTAAGGTGTAACGGCACACCTTTTTCGCGCCAGTTGAATAGATCCGGAGGCAGGCGCATCGGCAGGTTGATGGTACCCGGGTTATAACCCGACACGTTCAGCCGCTTGGCTTCAATAAGCTCACCCAACTGCACTGGCCGGTCGCTCGGCAACCAGTTCGGCGCGTCATAAGGTTTGCGGCTTTGCAGACTATCTATCCGATCGATGCGCGCCGCCGCCCCTGACAGGACATGACTGCCGCTAACCAGTGCAAGTGCCGCTTGCTTGAGTTGCTCACCATCACGCCCGGCAATCACCAGCAACTTGCCATAAGGGTCGTTAGGGTTAGCAACCAGCGTCAGGCTGGGGCGAGCGCCTTCTATGCCCTCGACTCCAGCAACCGTTGCGGCCCCCACCATGAGAACAATGGCATTACCCTTCTCTGGCAATTGGCCAAGGGCCACAGGGAAATGTGCGCCACGGTAGCTGGCCATCGCACCAAACCAGGATGAAACGGCGCCAGCGGCCTCCAAAGCCAGATTGTCCGGTGTGCTGGCAAACACGAAAGGCAGCTCCAGCGCCCGCGAGTCTCGCCCATCAAAAAAGGGCAGTGGTAGTCTGCTCAGGTCGTCTGGCAGCACGATCGGCGTGGTTTCCAGCTCCAACGTACTGGTGTTGCTGACCTTGGCCCACAGGCTGGAGTGCTGGGGGTCTTCACACATCATGGTGTAATGACCAATAAGCTGCAGGGTCAGGCGGTTAAACTCGGTCACCAAATGCGGCGGAATATCGATGACCTGCTGCTGCAGCGAGCCTGCTGTTTCTGCCGGTACAGGTAAGCTAGCCGCCACCTGATCGTTAACCATGACGTTGATCTGCGACAGATCGCTGAGCAGCGACGGCGAGTAGCTGTATTCCAGATTAACCCGCGCCTTGGTCACAACCTGGTCGGCACGCACGTCGAAGCTGACGCTGTCGCTCCCCTCAATGCCACGCAAGTGCATGGTGTAATTGGCACCTAGCTGCTTGAGCGTGGCGCTGTAGGTGGGCACAAACTCGGCTATAGCGTCCTCGAGTACTGACGCGTCCTCTTCGGCTACGTCGGCAGGCTCCTCAGCCCAAGCCGATGACATCAGCAACGGGATTGACAGCGCGAGCCAGAGAAATTGCATTCCATTACGCTTCTGACTCATGAGTTCCTCGGAGTAGTGCGGGAGAAAAAGGATAGGGAAAAGCGCCGACGCGAAAGCTCATTGAACGTGGCCCGGGAAAGCAAACGCATACCACGCCAGCCAATACCAGTGACCTCCGCCAGCGCGCCAAGTGGCGTATCAACAACGCCCTTGCCCCAGTTGGCGGCCCAAATATCGGCTCGGGAAAAGGTCATGCGCGTCAGGTCACTTTGTTGCTGCAAACTGAGGTCAAGGTAGGTCAGCCCTAACGTCTGACCACGACTGAACACCACACTGGCCGGGAGGACAACTTCCTCACCCTCGCGGAACAATGAAACCAGAACCTGCTCACCCTGCGCGACCTCTACGCCCTCGGGAAGGTTGATCCCTACACCACTTTGGGAGAAGTCGTTGGTCTGGCACACGATGGTCTTACCATTGGCCAGGCTAAGCATGCTGGCCAACTTGGCATATACCCGCGGCTCGACACGAATCTGTCGCACCTCACTGGCTACTGCAACAGATGCAGAACTGATGATGATGTTGTAAACCGTCCAAACCAAATTGATCAGGATGGTCGCAACACTCGCATCTGGATCAAAGCCCAGCTTGAACACACCGAACAGCATGCCGATCACGTTCAGAATCAATACAACGATATAGGGGCGGGCCATCTTCCAATCGAAGTAGCTTTTGTCGGTTATCCCGCCCTTGGCCGTTACGTTGAACTTACCCAGCTTGGGGTTGACCATGGCCAGCAATACCGGACGCATGATGTACCAGGCCAGCACGGACTCGTAGACCTCATTCCAGAATGAATGACGGAAGCGACCTTGGATCGTCGAGTTGGTCACGCTGGCGATCAACATATGTGGCAGGGCATAAGCGATGATCAACAAGGCAGGCGCTTGGAATATCTGCGCCTCAAATACTAAAAACGCCAAAGGCGCAGTGAGAAACACCAGGCGCGGTAAACCATAGAAGAAGTGCAGCATCGCATTCAGGTAGCACAGTCGCTGACCCAGTTTGAGCCCTTTGCCGAGCAGCGGATTGTCCGTTCTAAATATCTGCGCCATGCCCCTGGCCCAGCGAATACGTTGGCCAATATGGCCAGACAGGCTCTCTGTTGCCAAGCCTGCGGCCTGGGGAATCGCCAGGTATGCGGTGTTGTATCCCAGACGGTTGAGTTTCAGTGCGGTATGGGCGTCTTCAGTCACTGTTTCCACAGCAATGCCACCCACTTCTTGCAAGGGTCCGCGTTTGATAACAGCGCAGGAACCGCAGAAGAACGTCGCGTTCCACAGGTCGTTGCCGTCCTGAATCAAGCCATAGAACAACTCACCTTCGTTGGGCACCGTACCAAAGGTGTCGAGGTTTTTTTCGAACGGGTCAGGCGAGAAGAAGAAGTGCGGCGTCTGCAGCATCACCAACTTCGGGTCTTTGAGGAACCAGCCCATGCAGACCTGCAAGAACGAGCGCGTGGGCACGTGGTCAGCATCAAAGATGGCAATGAATTCGCCAGAGGTCTGAGTCAGCGCGAAGTTGAGATTGCCGGCTTTCGCATGGTTGTTGTCTGGCCGAACGATATAACCAATCCCGACCGACTCGCAGAACAGACGAAACTCATCACGTCGCCCATCATCAAGAACGTAAACATTAAGTTTATCCCTCGGCCAATCAATCGCCTGAGCGGCGAAGGCGGTCAACTTGATGATATCCAGCGGCTCGTTGTATGTCGGGATATACACATCCACGCTGGGCCACAAACCGCTATCACGAGGCAAAGGATGGGGCTTGCGCTGCAACGGCCAGGCTGTCTGCACATAGCCCAGCAGTAGCACCAACAAGGCATACAGCTCGGCCAGGACCAGGCCATAACCAAACAGCATGTCCAGGGGGTTCTCGAAGCCCAGCGAAGACGTAAGTCGCCAGTACATGTAACGCAAAGAGGCAATGACCGAGAGCATGATCATGGCCAGAACCGCTAAGCGGTTAGCCCGTCGGCGCAACACCAATGCAGCACCCAGGCAAACCGCACAGAACAGCATCTGCTGCTGCAAACCCAAGGGCGCCGCAATCACAACACCTAACAAACAAAAAGCCAGGAGCATCAAGAATGCCTGGCACTTACTATTTGTAAGGAACTTACTTATTCCAGAAGACGGCGCAAGGGCACCGTCTTCATTGGAGGCTGGCGTCATGCAGGCTGCTCGATTCGTGTATCAGCGGCCAATCGACCCAACAAGGTTTTGGCGCAGTTCATTACATCAAAACAACCGCGCCCATTGGGGCTGTACTCCATGACATTGCGGTTGTACGCCAGCGCTTCAGAAATCGACTGATCACGGTGCACCACCCCAATAACCTGTTTACCTAATTGAGCCAACATGATCTGGGTAATGTCTTTACTCAGCTGCAGTGAGCTGTCGAACTGATTAATCAGGTAAGCAGGGCCTATAAAGTCATGACGCTTAGCGGCATAGGTTTTGATTAAACCTTCAATCAGCGGCAGCGCTGTATAGGAAGCCGCATCGGACAAGCTGACCACCAACGCGATATTGGCCACGGCCAAGGCTTGCTGCAAATACAACGAGGGGCCTGGCGGCGTGTCGATCACGACAATGGCTCCCTCCACCAGCTGCAAGTCACTCAACTTATGCGCCAACCATTGCGGATCATTGGCCAGCTGCAACTCGAATGCACGCCGCTGATCTTCGTCCACACCCCCGTGAGGCAACACCAACACCCCAGTACTGCTTGAGATGCCGATTGCCTTCCAGTCTTGATCTGGATGAGCAATACCCTCACTTACAGCGTCACACTCCTGCCCAGCAGCCACCTCAAAATGGTGGTGCAGAGCATTTTGCGGATCAAGATCAACGGCCAGTACAGGGCGCCCTTCATTATGCAGAGCAGCCGCCAGGTTGGCAGCCATGGTGCTTTTGCCAACACCACCTTTAGCCGAAACCACCGCGATGATTTTAATCTGAGACAGCTGCGGTCGAGCTCTCATCTGTAACGGCGCGACCACGTCATCGACAGCAGCATTGTTACGCCCCTCCTCGGCCAGTTTCGCGAGAAGGCTTTGCAAGCTTTCACCCGAACGAGCAGTTGGCAGTGCCGCTTTGACAGGCTCTACCGCGACTGCAACAGGCGGCTCAGACGCTGCGATAACAGGCGCAGCAACTGCTTCAGCCAGCGGTACGGAGCCACGCGATGAAAACAGTTCAGGCGCTTTTTCCTCAGCAATCGCACGCGAGGAGTTTTCCGCCCGGGCAATACTTGGCCAGCGTTCAAGAGACGCATGCTGGGTATCTGCCTTGCTAATTTCTTGGTATTGGTCCGGCCGGCCACCGAACTGCTTAAACAAACTAGAAATATCGCTCGATAAACTCATACTTATGCACTGTCTTTAAGGGTAAGGGCAGCAATTCCATACAGAGAACAACTCTCTGGCGTCAAAAAACAAACGCTCCTTATAGTACTTTGCAATTACGTCAATTCTACAGCGTACTAAGGAGATGATGTCAAGGTGCCACTTAATGGCCTGACATCTATTCCATGATTTCCCCAACGCCGCTGCGAGCCGAATGCATCATTCAGACCAGCCCTGTGGGAGCAAACGTACGAAAAACGCCACAACGCTCAACCCTAAGCACAGCGACCAACGGTGGCGATAAACGCGATTGATGGCTCAGCTGTTTGCTCGGCATGATTTGCTTAATGCACATATAAGCCGTTGAGCAACTTACTCGTTACCCAAGCTGAAAATGCCAGCGCGCTTCCTCAAGCCCACATTCAGTCGACCTTAGGTTGAGCACTTACTCATTGAGCGCCGCACGCAAGCGCAAGCGTGCCCCGCAATACAGCACGCACGCACAGCAATGCACCGCCAAGGCGCACAACTCTGACCTGATTGCTGCAAAACCCTTGTGCTAGAGGGCTCATACGAAATGGCACGATGTTCGCAATACCTACCCTGTGCAGGAATAACCCGCTAGGGCGGGATCGCGGCACCACAATTTGCAATAGCTGACTAGGGTTCCGATCTGCTGATCAACAGATGACTGGTCCGAGAGTTGGCGACCTCCTTCGAGGTTACACGGCGGGATAAAAGCCCGGGAGAACGCGCCCCACTCGTGGGGAAACCGCCGCGCACTCCTGCCCGCCCATTTCGAACTGGAGGTTCCACCATGCGTAAGACCCGTCTGTGTTCAGTGCTCGCCGCCGGCCTTGCCGCCGCTATCAGCCTTAATAGCCACGCCGCACCGAAAAGCGATTTCAGCGTTTGCTGGACCATCTACGCCGGCTGGATGCCTTGGGAATATGGCGAGGCCTCCGGCATAGTCGATAAATGGGCGAAGAAATACGACATCAACATCGATGTGGTGCAAATCAACGACTACGTCGAGTCGATCAACCAATACAGCGCAGGCCAGTTCGACGGTTGCAGCATGACCAATATGGACGCCCTGACCATTCCAGCCGCCGGCGGCATCGACAGTACCGCGCTGATCATCGGTGACTTCTCCAACGGCAACGACGGCGTTGTGCTCAAGGGCGAGAAGAAGACTCTCGGGGACCTCAAGGGCCAAAACGTCAATCTGGTCGAACTGTCGGTTTCCCACTACCTGCTGGCCCGTGGCTTGGAAAAAGCCGGTCTCAGCGAAAGAGACCTGACCGTGGTCAACACCTCTGACGCCGACCTGGTCGCCGCCTTCAGCACCGACGACGTGACTGCCGTGACCACCTGGAACCCACTGCTGGCCGAAATTGAAGCCACGCCAGGGGTGACCAAAGTATTCGACTCCAGCCAGATCCCCGGTGAAATCATCGACCTGATGGTAGTCAACAGCGACACCCTCAAGGACAACCCGGCCCTCGGCAAGGCCCTCACCGGCGCTTGGTACGAAATCATGGCGACCATGAGCGCCAACACTCCAGCCGGTAAGGCCGCCCGTGAACACATGGCCAAGGCTTCTGGCACTGACCTGGCTG
Organism: Pseudomonas leptonychotis; assembly: GCF_004920405.1. NCBI lineage: Bacteria > Pseudomonadati > Pseudomonadota > Gammaproteobacteria > Pseudomonadales > Pseudomonadaceae > Pseudomonas > Pseudomonas leptonychotis. The sequence continues at coordinate 261,471 of NZ_RFLV01000004.1, read as the reverse complement.
GCTACGAAGCGCAGTTGGCCGTGACCAAGATGTTCTACTCGGCCAAGGATGCCGTGGCCTTCGCCACCAGCCCGAAACTGCCCGCCACCATGACCAAAGTTGCCGAATTCTCCTTCAGCCACGGCCTGCTCGGCGAAGGTGCACAGAGTGCCAACGCCATCGGTATGAGCTTCGCCAAGGGCGTAAACACGGGCGAGCAAAGCAACCTCAAGCTGCGGTTTGACCCGAGCTATATGCAGATGGCGGCTGACGGAAAGCTGTAAGGGCATGCGTTGCATCTGTGGGAGCGGTTTCAACCGCGATCGCGGCTAAAGCCGCTCCCACATTTCACTCCTGACGAGAAACTGCCATGCGCCTGATCAACCGACACCCGGATCGCAGCGGCCGCTTGCTGCTGGTTCTGCTGCCTTTTGCCCTGCTGCTGTTTGCCTATTTCGCAGGCTCCACGGCACGCCTGGCGGAAAACCCCAACGACAAGCTGCTGCCCAGCGCGACACAGATGGCCAGCGCAATCGACCGCTTGGCCTTCACCGAAGACAAACGCAGCGGCAAGTACCTGTTCTGGGAGGACAGCGCCTCCAGCCTCAAGCGCCTTGGCATGGGCATCGGCATCGCTGCATTGGTTGGACTGTGCCTGGGCATCGCCGCTGGGATTTTGCCGCTGTTCAGCGCGCCGCTCTCACCGCTGCTGACGGTGCTGTCGATGGTGCCACCGCTGGCGATACTGCCGATTCTGTTTATCGTCTTCGGTCTGGGCGAGCTGTCCAAGGTGATGCTGATCGTGATCGGCATCACCCCGGTTTTGGCCCGCGATCTGGAACAACGTGCCCGCGAGATCCCCACCGAGATTCTGATCAAGGCACAAACCCTCGGCGCCAGCACCTGGACACTGATCCTGCGCGTGGTGCTGCCGCAACTGCTGCCGCGCCTGCTGATCGCCCTGCGCTTGGTGCTCGGCTCGGCCTGGCTATTCCTGATTGCCGCCGAAGCAATCGCCTCCACCGATGGCCTCGGCTACCGCATCTTCCTCGTGCGCCGCTATATGGCGATGGACGTGATCCTGCCTTACGTCGCATGGATCACCCTGCTCGCCTGGCTGATGGATCTGGGTTTGCGCCGCCTGACTCAACTGGCCTTCCCCTGGTTTGAAGGGAGCAAGGTATGAGCACGCTAAAAAGCAGCACCTTTATCGAGGTGAAAAACGTCTGGCAGCAGTACGGCGACCAAGTGGTGTTGGAGCGCCTCAACCTGACTATTAATGAAGGCGAGTTCTGCACCCTGGTCGGCGCTTCCGGCTGCGGCAAGTCAACCTTTCTGCGCCTGCTGCTGGGCCAGGAACGCGCCAGCCGTGGCGAAATTCTTCTCGCTGGTCAGCCGCTGGCCGCCGAACCCGATAGCAGCCGTGGCGTGGTATTCCAGCGCTACTCGGTGTTCCCGCACCTGAGCGTGCTGGACAACGTCGCCATCGGCCTGGAACTGCCGCGCTCGCCACTGCTCGGCCGACTGTTCGGCGCTGCCAAACGCGACGCCCGCGCGCAAGCTGAAGTCATCCTCAATAAGGTCGGCCTCGGCCACGCCCTCGACAAATACCCCAGCCAGCTCTCCGGCGGCATGCAGCAGCGCTTGGCCATCGCCCAGGCGCTGATCATGAAGCCGCGCGTGCTGCTGCTCGACGAGCCCTTCGGCGCCCTTGATCCGGGTATCCGCAAAGACATGCACGTCCTGCTGCTAGAGCGGTGGCGCGAAACCAAGCTGACCGTCTTTATGGTCACCCACGATTTGAGCGAAGGCTTCAGCCTCGGCACCCGTCTGTTGGTGTTCGACAAAATCCGGATTGATCCGCACGCCCCCAACGCTTTCGGCGCGCGCATCACCTACGACATCCCCCTGAACAGCGACCGCCGCGCCACCCGCGCCGCTGTCGAGGCGTTGCCGGCGCATGTCACCGGCACCGTGCAACCGGCCCTGTAAGGAATAACCATGACCACATCCCTGAGCCTGCGCCCCAGCCTGTATGAAGAACTCGTACCCGGCGGCGGCCACACCTCCTTCGTCCTTAAACGCGGCCAACTGCTGCGCATCACCGACCTCGAAGGCGGCGCCAACGTCAGCCTGCTGCTGCTCAGCGCCGCCGAAAAAAGCGAACGGCTGAACCTGCCCGACACCCTCAAATGCCAACACACCGCCAAGCTCACTGCCGGCCACTGCCTGTACTCGGACATGGGCCGGGTGCTGGCCGCCATCACCGCCGACACCTGCGGCTGGCATGACAGCTTCGGCGGCGTACTCAACGCCGCCGAAGTCGCAGAGAAGTACGGCGCCGGGCGCTACCAAGAACTGCGCAACGGCTTCTTCCGCAGCGGCGTGGACAACCTGCTGGTGGAAATGGGCAAGTGGAACCTGAACATCCAGGACCTGCTGATGGCGCTCAACCTGTTCAGCAAGGTCAGCGTCGATGGCGACGGCCGCTTCCACTTCGAGCCCGGCAACTCCAAGGCCGGTGACTACATCGAGCTGTACGCACCGATGGACACCCTGGTGGTGCTGACCGCGCTGCAACACCCGATGGACCTCAACCCCGCGTACGCGCCCAAGCCGGTGCAACTGAGCTGGCACCGAGTCGAGAGCGACGGCATCAGCGTGCTTTGCCGAACTTCACGTCCGGAAAACGGCCGTGGTTTTCATAACACCGAACGTCAGTACCTGTGAGGGCCGCAGCATGTCTCTAACCGAAAGCACCCTGCACCCAGAAGCCGCCGTGTACCGCGCTGTGATCCCGGCCGGCGAACCCTTCCTCTGCGAAGTCAAAGCCGGGCAAACCGTGCGCCTGCTCGACCTCGAAGGTAACCAAGCAGTCGACACGCTGTTCTTCAGCGCCAGCAACCCACGCGAGCGCTACGACCCGCAACGCACCCTGCGCAAACAAAACAGCGTGTACCTGACCACCGGCACCGTTCTCTACTCCAACCTGGGCAACCCGCTGCTGACCATCAGCGCCGACACCTGCGGGCGCCACGACACCCTCGGCGGCGCCTGCGCTCAAGAGAGCAACACCGTCCGTTACGCCCTGGATAAGCGCTACATGCACAGCTGCCGCGACAACTTCCTGCGCGCCAGCCTGCACGACGGCCGCCTGGAGAAGCGCGACATAGGCGCCAACATCAACTTCTTTATGAACGTGCCGGTCACCCCCGAAGGCGGCCTGACCTTCGAGGACGGCATCTCTGGCGCCGGGAAGTACGTCGAATTAGTCGCGCATATGGACGTGATCGTGCTGATCTCCAACTGCCCGCAACTGAATAACCCGTGCAACGGCTACAACCCAACCCCAGCCGAGGTGTTGGTATGGAATTGAAGCTAAGCAACTTGCGCCGCTGGCTCCTGCAGCTGTGCCAAAGCCGTTCAGGCCAGTGCCTGCAGCAGCCCCCGAAGGACTTGTAGAGATGACCGTGGGAGGGGCTTCAGCCGCGACAGCTGCACAGACCAATCGCGGCTAAAGCCCCTCCCACAAATCCGCAACAGAGCATTTTCAACCACGGACGACCGTGGTGCAGACCGAATACTGCGGGACGGCCCGCCTTGCCTTTCGAGGGCAAATCCATGTTCAACAAACTGCTGATCGCCAACCGTGGCGCCATTGCCTGCCGCATCCTGCGCACCTTGCGCGACCTCAACGTGCAAGGCGTGGCCGTCTATTCCGAAGCCGACGCCGCCAGCCTGCATATCCAGCAGGCCGATGAAGCCTTTAGCCTCGGCGAAGGCCCCGCGGCCGGCACCTATCTGGTGGTCGATAAAATCCTCGCCGTCGCCAAGCAGACTGGCGCCACCGCCATTCACCCCGGCTACGGCTTTCTCTCGGAGAACGCCGCGTTCGCCGAAGCCTGCGAGGCTGCCGGCATCGCCTTCGTCGGCCCGACGCCGGAGCAACTACGGGTATTCGGCCTCAAGCACACCGCTCGCGCCTTGGCTAAAGAGCATGGCGTACCGATGCTCGAAGGCACCGAGCTGTTGGAAAACCTCGACGCCGCGCTGGTCGCCGGTGAAGTGGTCGGCTACCCAGTGATGCTGAAAAGCACTGCCGGCGGTGGCGGCATCGGCATGCGCGTGTGCAACAGCGCCGCCGAGCTGAGCGACGCCTTCGAGGCGGTCAAACGTCTGGGGCAGAACAACTTCAGCGACAGCGGCGTGTTTATCGAGAAGTACATCCAGCGCGCCCGCCACCTGGAAGTGCAGGTGTTCGGTGACGGCAAAGGTGAAGTGCTAGCCCTCGGCGTACGCGATTGCTCGGTGCAGCGGCGCAACCAGAAAGTGCTGGAAGAAACCCCGGCGCCGAACCTGCCCGCAGGCATGGCTGAAGAGCTGTGCGCAGCGGCGATCAAGCTGGCCAAGGCGATCAATTACCGCAGCGCCGGCACCGTCGAATTTGTCTACGACAGCGCCGCCGAGCGCTTTTACTTTCTCGAAGTAAACACCCGCCTGCAGGTCGAACATGGCGTCACCGAGCAGGTGTGGGGCGTCGATCTGGTGCGCTGGATGATCGAACTGGCGGCCGGCGATCTGGCTCCACTGAGCGAACTGGGTAAAGGCCTGAAGGCCAGAGGCCATGCGATTCAGGCACGCCTATACGCCGAAGACCCGGGCCGCGATTTTCAGCCGAGCCCCGGCCTGCTCACCGCAGTGGACTTCCCCACGGCCGATGGCCAAGCCCTGCGCATCGACACTTGGGTCGAAGCTGGTTGCGAAATTCCACCCTACTTCGACCCGATGATCGCCAAAGTCATCGCCTGGCAACCCACCCGCGAGCAAGCCAGCACCGCACTCGGCCAAGCCCTGGCTGACACCGTGCTGTATGGCGTGGAAAGCAACCGCGATTACCTGCGGCAGATTCTGCTCGACGTGCCCTTCGCCAGCGGCGAGCCGTGGACCCGTTGCCTGGAAGGTTTGGTCTATCAGGCGGACACCTTCGAAGTGCTGTCCGCCGGCACCCAGACCACCGTGCAGGACTTCCCCGGCCGTCTCGGCTACTGGGCCGTCGGCGTGCCGCCATCGGGGCCGATGGACGATCGCGCCCTGCGCCTGGGCAACCGCCTGCTCGGTAACGAAGAAGGCGCCGCCGGCCTGGAAATCACCATGAGCGGCCCGCTGCTGCGCTTCAACACCGATGCAGTGGTGGCAGTGACCGGTGCGCCAATTCCGCTAAGCGTGGATGGCGTCGAGCAAGCTATGAACAGCGCGCTGCTGATCAAGGCTGGTAGCACACTCAGCCTCGGCACCATCGCCGGCAGCGGCGCCCGCGTTTATCTCACCCTGCGTGGCGGTCTGCAGGTACCGGAATACTTGGGTTCGAAAAGCACCTTCACCCTCGGCCAGTTCGGCGGCCACGGCGGCCGCGCGCTGCGTGCCGGTGACGTGCTGCACCTGCTGCCTTTGGCCGACAGCCAAGCCGACGCGCAACTGCCCGCCGAGCTGCGCACTGATTTACCTGCGGTACGCGAAATCCGCGTGATTTACGGCCCGCACGGCGCACCGGAATACTTCACTCCGGCCTACATCGAGACGTTCTTTGCCACCTCCTGGGAAGTGCATTTCAACTCCAGCCGCACCGGCGTGCGTTTGATCGGCCCGAAACCCGAGTGGGTGCGCGACAGCGGCGGCGAAGCTGGCTTGCACCCATCGAACATCCACGACAACCCCTATGCGATTGGCGCGGTGGATTTCACCGGCGATATGCCGGTGATCCTCGGCCCAGACGGCCCGAGCCTGGGCGGCTTTGTTTGCCCAGTGACCATCATCGAAGCCGACCTGTGGCAGCTCGGCCAGCTCAAGGCCGGCGACAAGCTCAAATTTTTACCGGTGGATATCGCCACCGCACGCCTGTTGGCCCAAGCAAAAAACCGTGAATGCGCGGAGCTTTGTGGGAGGGGCTTTAGCCTCGACCCAAGCGCCACCGATATCGCGGCTGAAGCCGCTCCCGCCCTAACAGCCTTGACCTCGCCCATCATTCTCGACATTGGTGCAGACGATAAGCGCCTGGTCGCGCGCCTCTCCGGCGACACCCACCTACTGCTGGAAATCGGCGCGCCGGAGTTGGACCTGGTACTGCGTTTCCGTGGCCATGCCTTAATGCAGGCCCTAGAAGCCAAAAACTTGAATGGCGTCGTAGACCTGACTCCCGGCATCCGCTCGCTGCAAGTGCACTACCAGCCGGAAACCCTCGCGCTAAATGACCTTCTCAACATAGTCGCCGGCGAGTGGGACGCGGTGTGCAACGCGCAAGACCTCAAGGTGCCGTCACGTATCGTCCATTTGCCATTGTCTTGGGATGATCCGGCCTGCCAGTTGGCCATCGACAAGTACATGACCACCGTGCGCAAAGACGCGCCCTGGTGCCCAAGCAACCTGGAGTTTATCCGCCGGATTAACGACCTGCCCAATCTGGATGAGGTCTACAAGACCGTGTTCGACGCCAGCTATCTAGTGATGGGTTTGGGCGATGTGTATCTCGGTGCACCGGTGGCCACGCCACTGGACCCACGGCATCGTTTGGTCACCACCAAATACAACCCGGCGCGTACTTGGACGGCCGAGAACTCGGTGGGCATCGGCGGCGCTTATATGTGCGTGTACGGCATGGAAGGCCCCGGCGGCTATCAGTTCGTCGGTCGTACCTTGCAGATGTGGAACCGCTACCGCGAAGTCGCGGCCTTCGATGGCAAGCCGTGGCTGCTGCGCTTCTTCGACCAGATTCGTTTCTACCCGGTGGGCGCCGAGGAGCTGCTGCAAATCCGTCGCGACTTCCCGCTCGGCCGCTATGAACTGCGCATCGAAGACAGCGAGTTGGCCCTGGCCGACTATCAGGACTTCCTCGACAAGGAAGCCGAGGGCATCGACGCATTCCGCCAGCAGCAGCGCGGTGCCTTTGACGCCGAGCGGCAACGCTGGATCGAATCCGACCAAGCGCACTTCGACAGTGAAGAAGTGCTCGCAGATTTAGGCGAAGACGTCCCGCTCGCAGCCGGTCAGCACAGCATCGACAGCCATATCGCCGGTAACCTCTGGCAAGTCCAGGTCAGCGAGGGCGACCACGTGAAAGCCGGTGATGTGCTGGTGATTTTGGAGTCGATGAAGATGGAAATACCTCTGCTCGCCCCGCGCGACGGCGTGGTGCGCGAGGTGCGCGTACAACCGGGTTCGCCGGTACGCGCCGGGCAACGGGTGGTGGTGCTGAAAGAGGCTTGAAGCTAGCCGCAGTACTGCGTGGGAGGGGCTTTAGCCGCGACTGATCTAGTCGCGGCTAAAGCCCCTCCCACGCACTCGTCGATAACGCTGATATGCCTCAGCAAAACCAACTGCAATAAAAACCACCCGCCACCGCCATCCAGGTAGCGACCTATGTTTCAGCAGCGCGATGCAGGAGCGGGCGCTACAATACGGCCATTATTTTGCCAGTAGAGCTTTGCATGTCGCAGCCATTCCCCCCGACCCGCCAGTGGTCACTGATTGCGCTGTTGCTGGTGCTACTTGCTGGCGGTTTCCTCGCCACCTCCCTGGTCAGCTATTACACCGCCCTCGAATCAATCCGTGCAGGGATCATCAACACCGAACTGCCGCTGACCTCGGATAACGTCTATTCAGAGATCCAGAAGGACCTGGTTAGGCCCATCCTGATTTCCTCGATGATGTCGCGCGATACCTACATGCGCGACTGGGTATTGGCCGGTGAACAGGGCACCGAGCAAATCACCCGCTACTTGCGCGAGGTGCAAGAGCACTACATCACCGTCACCAGCTTCTTTGTTTCCGAAAAAACCCACACCTACTACCAAGCCAAAGGCGTACTCAAACAGGTCAACGAAGCCGACTCACGTGACGCTTGGTACTTTCGCGTACGCGACATGCAGACGCCCTATGAAATTAGCGTCGATGCCGATATGGCCAACCAAGACCGCCTGACTGTGTTTATCAACTACAAGGTTTTCGACTACGACCAGCGCTTTATCGGTGCCACAGGCGTAGGCCTGACGGTGGACGCCGTGGTCGACCTGATTGATACCTACCAGCAACGTTACAAACGCAGCGTATTCTTCGTCGACACTGAAGGGCGTGTGGTGCTGACCGGTGCCAAAGGCGGCCCATCAGGGGCAAAAGTCGGCCAATCTCTCAGCGAATTGCCCGGTTTAGAAGACCTGATGGCCAAACTGGCGAACCCGCAGAACAGTAACTTTGAATACCAAGAACATGGCCGCGAGCACTTCCTCAATGTGCGCTTTATCCCCGAACTGAACTGGTACTTGTTAGTTGATAAACATGAAAACGGCGCACTGACCGGTATCCGCAAGTCGTTGTACATAAACCTGCTGATCTGCCTGTTAGTCACCCTCATCGTCATCAGTTTGGTGGGCTTCGCCCTGCGCCGTTACCAGCAGCGTATTACCGCTCTGGCCACCACCGACCTGCTAACCGAACTGCCCAACCGGCGCGGCTTCAACCTGCTCGCCAACCAGGCCGTGCAAGAGGCACGGCGTAACCAAGACACCCTATGTGCCCTGATGCTCGACTTGGACAACTTCAAGCAACTCAATGACAGCCAGGGCCATCTGGCCGGCGACGCCGTGCTGCGCGGCTTTGCTGCCAACCTGCAGAGTGCGGTACGTGAGGCAGATATTCTTTGCCGCTGGGGCGGCGAAGAGTTCATCCTGCTGCTCAAGAACACTTCCGTAGAGCAAGCCCGCGAACTGGGTAAGAAAATCCGCGAGCAGACCGAACGCAGCCACTTCAATTACAACGGTATTGACCTGCAAATCACTACCAGTATTGGCCTGGCCCAGCTGCAACCGAATGAAGTCCTCGAGCAGCTGATCGCCCGTGCCGACCGCGCGCTGTACCGCGCCAAACAGAGCGGGCGCAACCGCCTTTGTGAAGAAGCACATGGATAATGAAGCGATTCGCTGCCCAAGCTGCGGCCAGCTGAATCAGTGCGCCCAAGCCACGGCCAATGCGCCGGTAGAACACTGTTGGTGCTTCGACATCACCGTTGATGCCCTGGCGCTGACGCAGCTACCCGCCGAACAACGTAACCGCGCTTGCCTGTGCCCACGCTGCGCTCAAGGCCTGCACGAGCCGGCTAGCGACTAGCCATGCGCCTCGATCGTTTTCTCAGCAACCTGCCCCAACTCAATCGCCAAACCGTCCGCCGCCTACTGGCCAGTTCTCGTGTACGAGTCGATGGCGCGGTGGTTTGCGATGGTTTGTCCGAAGTCAGTCAGTTCAGCCGCATCGAAGTTGATCGCGAGCTGCTACAGGCCGGCAAAGCCGCGCGCTATTTCATGTTGCACAAACCGACAGGCGTGGTCAGTGCCACCGAGCATGGGCAGCACCGCACCGTGCTTGATCTGCTCGACGAACCGGACAAGACCGACTTGCACCTGGCCGGTCGCCTGGACCTGAACACCAGTGGTCTGCTGCTAATCACCAACGATGGTCAATGGTCGCGCCGCCTGACCGAGCCTCGCAGCCGCCTGGGCAAGGCCTACCGCGTCGAGACCGAACAGCCAATCAGCCCTGAGTACATCGAGGTGTTCGCCCAGGGCCTGTATTTCGCCTATGAAAACCTCACCACCCTGCCTGCCGAACTGGTCATCGAAAGTAGCCACAGCGCCCTGCTGACCTTGCACGAAGGCCGCTACCATCAGATCAAGCGCATGTTTGGCCACTTCCAGAACAAGGTCATCGGCCTACATCGCCTGAGCATGGGCGCTATCCAACTCGACCCGCACCTCGCCCCCGGCCAGTACCGCGCCCTAAGTGCAACGGAAATCGTCTGCATCTAAACAGCCCATGCTCAAGTCACATACTTAGCTAGCTAACCGACAAACGGCTGTTCGATACTCCAATATTCACTTGCGCCAGCACGAACGCGGCTGCTTAAATCAAACCATAAGGTCTTGTCGTGACCACTCAGTCACGAAAGCCATCTAAGTATGCTTTCGGTTACTTGCGCACTGCGCGAAATGGGTTCCTGCCTGGTCAAAGACGCCACTCCACACCTGCAAAATGGCCGTGGACGGATGCTCTATTTCAGCCCTAACTGATTGAAAATAAATAACTTATAAAATCCTCCAGCCTGACATCTTGCTGTCACGTCCAGGCGCTTTCCTGACTGTCCTAACTTAGCCCGGTTCAACGGCACCGCCGTTTTGCCATGCCCATTTTTTGCGCCAGGAGGAAACGACATGAAGCCAGCCATCGCTGTCGTCGATATTCACAGGACGTTCAAGGTACACACGGAGTTTTACGCCAACCCCAGCGCGCGCAAGACCATCATCCTAATCAACGGCTCGTTGGCCACCACCGCCGCGTTCGCGCACACCCTGAAATACCTGCAACCACAATTCAACGTGGTGCTGTATGACCAGCCATACGCCGGCCAGTCCAAGCCACATAACAGCCACGTACGGCCGATCAGCAAGGAAGATGAAGCGACCATTTTGCTGGAGCTGATTGAGCAGTTTCAGGCCGACTATCTGCTGTCGTTCTCATGGGGCGGCGTGGCTGCCATGCTGGCACTGGCGCAGCGCCCGGCGCGTATCGAAAAGGCGGTGATCAGCTCTTTCTCACCGCTGCTCAACGCCCCCATGCTCGACTACCTGGAAAAAGGTATGACCTACCTGCATGCAAGCGACGGCGAACAAGTCGGTCAACTGGTCAACAGCACCATCGGCAAGTACCTGCCCTCACTGTTCAAGCGCTACAACCATCGCCATATAAGCAATCTCGACAACCACGAATACTTGCAGATGCACGCACACATCAACCAGGTGGTGCATATGGATAATCACTGCCAGATGGAGTGCCTGGCGGCCATCGATATTCCATTGCTGTTCGTCAACGGCGAACACGACGAATACACCTCGCCAGATGACGTGCGCCTGTTTGCCGAGTACCTGAGTGACTGCCAGTTCGCCACCATCCGCAATGCCGGACACTTTCTCGACATGGAGCACAAAGGCGCATGGCAGCAAAGCCAGGCCGCTCTGCTGAACTTCCTGCAAGCCCCAGCACGCAACAGTTCCAGCTACCGTGCACAGCCCGATCTGCATCACGCGATTGCCGTATGAAACAGCGCTGCACCCCACGCCTGCAGCGCGCAAGCACAGATAGCTGCGCTGCAGGCTTCATTTAACCCAAGACTTCCGGTATAAAGGCACCCGCTGCGGGCGTCGTATAGTGGTAATACCCTAGCTTCCCAAGCTAGAGCTGTGGGTTCGATTCCCATCGCCCGCTCCAAATCGCAGAATCTAAAGCCCTGAAACCAACCGGTTTCGGGGCTTTTTGCTTTTTGCTTTTTGCCTTGGCTGAAAGAAACAGCAAGCTAAAAGCGTGAGCGTGCATGTGTTGAGCCCGGAGGACGGACTCCCCTCGCCTGAGGTAAATGTGGCCTTGGAAAAGCTGGACAGTAAAACCTGGGGCGTGCTCAACAGCGGTGTCACAAACGAACAAGACCACGTTCCGCTGCTGCGCAGCTCTTACCGTTTCTCGACTTATCGCGGTAACAGATGCTTAGGGTTTGAGACAAGCGAAGCGACTGGCCAGAAAAAATGCCCGCGCCAGCGAGCATGAATCGCCCCCTCTTAGCTCCGCTCATCTAAGTGATGGTCTTAGTTCGAGGCCGTCACATCCGTACTTGAGAAGGCGGGGTAACTGGACGGTTTCCCGTTGTTGATGTTGTTCAGGAAGTTACTGTCTTTGACCGGCAGGTTCGCGGAGCCGTAATCGAAACTATTGAGTAACGAACGCATGCTCTGATTCGACAACCCGTCACCGACCATTCGATACCAGCTGACGATAGTCGGGGTCAGGAATGAGCCATAGGGGTTCTCGGCATACTCAACACTTTTCGCAAAGCGAAAGGCATGAGTAGTGACACCATCCTTGTGATAGACAATCTTCAGATGGCCATTTTCAAAGGGTAACTCTGCAGCGGGCTTGGTTGTCTGGTTGCCGTGGGAGCTGTAGGTGCCATGCGTCACAACTCCGTTTTTGGTCCAGACAGCGGCATGTTCCCAATCATGGCGATGGCCGCCACCAAAATAGCCGGTCAACTGGTCTTTCTCGAAATAGAGCGCGTATATATGGCCGCAATACTGGTTGCCACTGACTGTTCTACACACGTAGCGATGCAGGGTGTTTGAGGTCAGTAAAAAATTACCTGAGCGGCAGCTGCCCGTAATTGTGCCCGTCGTATTAAGGCCTGCATTTTTTTGCCCCAAACGGCTGATACCCGCGCTGGGCAAACAACTATCGCCGTCAAAATCAAAGACTGGCTGCTTATTGTTGATCACCCCGTTTGTCGGCAGGGCTTGATCCAGCTTGGCAAAATCGCTGGCCAGGATGAAATTGCTGGTTAATAGCAGTGCCAGGGAGGCAGTTAAGCTCGAAAAAACAGTGTCGGTTTCTTAAACATGCTGATTTCCCAATGTTTTATTTTTGTGGGCGTGGGGTGCCTTAGGCACTTCAAAGCGTGGCACGCAGCATGTGGGAAAACTATTCCCCGAATGGGTGTGAACGATAAGAGGTGTGGATTCAACGCTGCTTTCGTTCGCGCCCAATCGAATACTTCAGCGCCCTGAAACCAGCCGGTTCGGGGGCTTTTGGGGGTACTGGTTTAAACACTGCGCACAAGTCAGCCCCAAACAGCATTGGGCTGAGTGATAAATACAGGAGAACGAAGTAAGGCGCAAAGTAGGCGAACCATGCCTAAGCACTCGGGAACCGGTGCTGGCGGATTGCAGTAGATGGCGTTCCCAACTGGATTCGAACCAGTATCTAGCCCTTAGGAGGGGCTTATTCTATCCATTGAACTATGGGAACCAAGGCTGGTTAGACGGGCTACCAGCGGGCGGCATCTTAGCGAGCCTGAGCTAGTTTGTCATGCCGCTGCCATTATCTCAGCGCCATACTGCCAACTGACTGCCAACCGGCCGTCATAAAGAGAGGAGATCGCCATGCGCCCCGCTGCCTCGCCTTATCTGCCGGATTCGCCTTTTGCCGACTTTAACCTACGTGCGGCCAGCGTTACCGATGCCGCAGCGCTCGCCACGTTGCTGCAGCAACTGGCACCCGACGAGCCGCGTGCTGATGCCAAGCTGCTGGCTTTACGCCTGAGTGAGTTGTCAGTGAGCTGCGTGGTACTGGTGGCCGAGCGTGACGGCAAGTTGCTCGGCACCTGCACGCTTAACCTGATTGAGCACCTGGCGCACAACTTCGCTCGCTCAGCGATTCTTGAAGATGTAGTGGTGGATGGTGAAGCGCGCGGCCTGGGGATTGGCCAGGCGCTGATGGGCAAAGCCATCGAACGCGCCCGCACCTGGGGTTGTTACAAAGTGGCGCTGTCCAGCAGCCAGAGCCGTGAGGCCGCCCATGCTTTTTATGCCAACCTGGGCTTTAAACCGCATGGTATTAGTCTGGCGCTGACAATCGATTAATGAAGCTGCTTTACGATCTCGCGAGCTAGAGCCTGTTTTTAACGCAGCAGGGCCGACGCGCAGCAGATCGTAAACAGCCTCTAACGGCCGAAGCGCTCTTCGGCCAATTGATCAGCAATCTCCACCGTGGTTTTACCGCTCGCACCTGAGCGCTGGAAGATTTGCTCCAACGTTGCGCCGACGCCTTCGATATGCGCTTTGAGTTGTGCAGCGCTGCCGCCGCTACGGCCATAGTAGACATCGATAATGCCGCCGGCATTGATCGCGTAATCCGGCGCATACAGGCACTCGTTGCGGCGCAGGGTTTCCGCCAGGCTAGGATCGGCCAGCTGATTATTGGCGGCTCCGGCGATAATCGGCGCGCGCAGCGCTTCTAGGGTTTGTTGGTTGATGATTGCGCCCATGGCGCAGGGCGCGAACACATCAACATCCAGGCCGAAAATCGCCTGCTGGGTGACAGCAGTTGCGCCCAGTTGCTCAACCGCACGGCGCACATTGGCCTCGACGATATCAGTCACCCACAGCTCGGCACCGGCTGCTTTCAATTGTCGGGCGAGATCAAACCCCACCTGCCCTACCCCTTGAATCGCGACTTTGAGGCCACGCAAATCATCACGGCCCAGGCGGTGCTTGACCGCAGCCTGAATGCCGATAAACACCCCGTAAGCGGTGGCCGGCGACGGGTCGCCATTGCGCGTACCACCCGCGAAGGCTTCGCGCGACTCCGCACCGGATACGTGGCGAGTGCGCTCGGCCATAAGCTGCATTTCTGCCACGCCGGTGCCGGAGTCGGCGGCAGTGATATAGCGCCCGCCAAGGCTGTCGACAAAATCACCCATGGCCTGAAACAGCGCCGCGCTCTTGCCGGTATGAGGGTCGCCGATGATCACCGCTTTGCCGCCACCCAGTGGCAGATTGGCCAGGGCCGATTTGTAGGTCATGCCGCGCGACAGGCGCAGCACATCGCGCAGGGCCTCATCGTCATTGGCGTAGGGCCACATGCGGCAACCGCCAAGCGCCGGACCGAGGTTGCTGTTGTGAATGGCAATAATCGCCTTCAGGCCGCTGGCCTTGTCATGGCCATAGACCACCTGTTCGTGGTGGTCGAAATCGATATGGGAAAACACGGACATAGGGGTTCCTTGATTGTTCTTGTAGTTGAAATAAAGAGGGGAAACAGGCGGTGTGAAACGTAGCGAGCGAAGGTCAGGCAAGGCAAAAACAGGCTAAAAAGCGACTGGGGTCGCACTCGACTTTACGACTGTAAATGAGCACTTTTAGCCTGTTTTTAACGCAGCATCACCGATGCGCAGTAGTTTTCACGCTGCCTGTCAGGCAGCGGGTTCGAATAGTTGCACCGCCGCAATCTCACTGATGACCATGCGCGCCTTGAGCTGGCTGCTCTGCTCGCGCACCTTGGCCAGGCTGCGTTCTTTGACGTGGCCATAGCCGCGGATCTGCTCCGGCAGCTCAGCCAGGGCCACCGCGCTACGGTAGTTGTCGGCGTTGAGTTCCTTAAGCAGGTACTCCAGGTTTTGCTCATAGTCCTCGATCAGCTGCAGCTCCAGCTTGCGCTCGGCGCTGTAGCCAAACAGGTCCAGCGGCGTGCCACGTAGGAACTTGAATTTGGCCAGTACGCCGAAGGCCTTGAGCATCCAGGCACCGAACTGACGCTTGCGCGGCTCGCCGCTGCTTGCATCTGGCTTACTCAGCCAGGATGGAGCCAGGTGGAACTCCAGGCGGTAATCGCCGCTGAACTGCGCTTCCAGCTGACGGATAAAGCTGCCGTCGCTGTACAGCCGCGCTACTTCGTACTCGTCCTTGTAGGCCAGCAATTTGAAGTAATAACGTGCTACGGCCTTGCTCAGCGCTTGGTCAGCACTCTTGTCGACCTGTTGCACCCGCGCCACTTGCTCGCGATAACGCTCGGCGTAGGCGGCGTTCTGATACGCAGTCAGACGCACCACGCGGTCAGCAACGATTTCGTCCAGGGTCTGGCAATGCGGTGCCTCGACCATCTCAGGCTTGGCCAGTCGCTCCACAGCGGCCGCATCATGAGCCGCGCGACGGCCCCAGAGGAAAGCCTGCTGATTGAGCGGCACGGCCACGCCGTTGAGCTCGATAGCCTTATCGATGGCTTCGGCAGACACCGGCACCAGGCCCTTTTGATAAGCGAAACCGAGCATAAACATATTAGTGGCGATGCTGTCGCCGAGCAGGCGCGTAGCCAGGCGGCTGGCGTCGACAAAGTGAGTCTTGCTTGCCCCCACGGCTTCGATCAAGGCTTCACGCATGGCCGCACCCGGCACCTGAGCATCCGGGTTTCGGGTGAACTCAGCGGTGGCCGCTTCATGGCTGTTGACCACCGCATGGGCGATCTTGTCATTCAACTTGGCCAAGGCTACTTCGCTGGCCGACACCACCAGATCGCAACCCAGCAACAGGTCGGTTTCCCCAGCGGCGATACGCACAGCAAAGATATCGTCCTGCTTGGCGGCGATGCGGATATGGGTGATCACCGGGCCGAATTTCTGCGCCAGGCCGGCTTGATCGAGCACGCTACAACCCTTGCCTTCGATATGCGCGGCCATACCAAGCAATGCGCCAACAGTGGTCACACCACTGCCGCCAACGCCCGGAAGGAGGATATTCCAAGGCCGCTCCAGTGTCGGCTGACGCGGCTCCGGCAGGGCAATAAACAGCGCACTCAAACCCACCGCTTGCGGTTTACGCAGGCTACCGCCGTGCACGGTGACGAAGCTTGGGCAGAAGCCCTCAACGCAGCTGAAATCCTTGTTGCAGGAGTTCTGGTCGATCTCGCGCTTGCGCCCTACTTCGGTTTCCAGCGGCAGCACCGACAGGCAGTTGGATTTAACGCTGCAATCACCACAACCCTCGCACACTGCCGGGTTGATAAAGGCGCGCTTCTGCGGATCAACCAGCTTGCCGCGCTTGCGCCGACGGCGCTTCTCGGTGGCGCAGGTTTGGTCATAGATGATCACCGAGCAACCCTTGAACTCGCGCAGCTCGCGCTGCACCGCATCCAGATCGCGGCGATGATGGAAAGTGACGATAGGCGCGAAGGTGCTGCGATCCGGGTATTTCTCCGGTTCATCCGTCACCAGAGCAATACGCTTAACACCCTCGAAAAACACTTGCTGGCTGAGCTGATCGACCCGTAGCTCGCCGTCAATCGGCTGGCCGCCGGTCATGGCCACCGCATCGTTATAGAGAATTTTGTAGGTGATATTCACCCCAGAAGCCACGGCAGCGCGGACAGCCAGATGGCCGGAGTGGAAGTAGGTGCCGTCACCAAGGTTCTGGAAGATGTGCGCGGTATCAGTGAACGGTGCCTGACCAATCCAGGTCGCGCCTTCGCCGCCCATCTGAGTAAAGGTGTCGGTGTTGCGGTCCATCCACTGGGTCATGTAATGGCAACCAATACCGCCTTGGGCGCGGCTGCCTTCCGGCAGCTTGGTAGAGGTGTTATGCGGGCAACCCGAGCAGAAATGCGGGGTACGCACGGTGGTGTGTTTTGGCGCCGCCAGCGAGGCTTCTTTGGCCGCGAGAAAAGCCAAGCGCTCGTCGATGCTGGCGCTGCTGTAGATCGGCGCAAGGCGCTTGGCGATGGCCCGGGCGATCATCGCCGGAGTCAGCTCAGACAGGTTCGGCAACAGCGAATGACCAGCCTCGTCGAACTCGCCGACCACCACCGGGCGCTTGCCAAGCGGCCAGTTGTAGAGCTGACCGGTGAGCTGGTCTTCAATGATGCCGCGCTTTTCCTCGACCACCAGAATTTCATCCAGCCCCTCGGCAAACTCATGCACCGACACCGGTTCCAGCGGCCAGCTCATGCCGATCTTGAGCACACGCAGGCCAACCTGAGCGCACAGCGCCTCATCCAAGCCAAGATCATCCAGCGCCTGACGCACATCCAGATAGGACTTGCCGGTGGTGATAATACCCAGGCGCGGGTTGGGTGAATCCAGCTTGATCTGGTTAAGGTTATTAGCCAGGGCGAAGGCGCGGGCTGCGTAGATTTTGTAGGTATTTAGGCGCGCTTCCTGAGCCAGGGGCGGATCTGGCCAGCGGATATACACGCCGTCTTCCGGCAATTGGAAATCGTCCGGGGCTCGCACCTGGATGCGCAGCGGGTCGACATCCACTACGGCGGAGGAGTCGACGTTTTCGGCGATGGTTTTCAGCGCGACCCAGCAGCCGCTGTAGCGCGAAAGCTCCCAACCGATGATGCCGTAGTCGAGAATCTCCTGAACGTTGGCCGGGTTGAGCACCGGGATCGACGCGGCGATAAACGCATGCTCACTTTGATTGGCGATGCTCGATGATTTGCAGCCATGGTCGTCGCCGGCCAGCAACAACACACCGCCATGCTCGGACACCCCGGCCGAGTTACCGTGTTTGAACACATCACCGCAGCGGTCCACGCCCGGGCCTTTGCCGTACCACATGGCAAACACGCCGTCGTAGCGAGCACCGGGGAACAGGCTGGTCTGCTGGCTACCCCACACCGAGGTGGCGGCCAACTCTTCGTTGACGCCCGGTTGGAAGTGGATGTGGTTGTCTTTGAGGTACTGCTTGGCATCCCACAGGCTCTTGTCGAGGTTGCCCAGCGGCGAGCCCCGGTAGCCGGAAATAAAGCACGCGGTATTCAGGCCATGGGCTGCGTCGCGTTGCTTTTGCAGCATCGGCAGGCGGGTCAGCGCCTGGGTGCCGGTCAGGTATAGGTGGCCTGTGGCAAGGCGGTACTTGTCATCCAGGCGGATCTCGGCCAGAGACATAACTGCGCTCCTTTTATTATTTTGGCGAGCTGGGCTGGCAACGGTAGGTGCCGGCCTTGTTAAGCCTAGTGCGGGATCACCACACAAGGCGCATGACCAAGAATATGAACGGAGCACGCGGCTTTTTTATTTCTTTTTGCTGGCCGTTTTGCAGATACTGCGCATGATTAATCCAACAAGAACAAAAAACTCGGAACAGTCATGCAAGAAAAACTCAGCCCCATCGACCGCAAGATTCTTCGCCTGCTACAACACAACGCCGACCTCTCTGCCGCCGAGATCGCCGAGAAGGTCGAGTTGTCACAATCGCCCTGCTGGCGGCGCATTCACCGCATGCAGGAAGAAGGCATTATCGAGCGCAAGGTCGCCTTGCTCAGTCATAAGCAACTGGGCTTCAGCATCACCGTGTTTGTCGATATCAAGCTCTCGGCCCACGGCCGCAGCAACCTGGAAGAATTCGAGCAAGCGGTGGTCGGTTACCCGGAAGTATTGGAGTGCTTCACCATGGCTGGCGGCTCAGATTACCTGCTCAAGGTGGTCGCCAAGGACATCGCCAGCTATGAGCGCTTTCTGCGCGACCACCTGCTGCAACGCCCGCATGTGCACGAAGCCCACTCGCATATCGCCATGAGCGAGGTGAAACGCACCACCGAGCTGCCGTTGGATTAAGGCTGGGATGGCACAACGTGCGCGGGGCTTTAGCCGCGACAACTCTTAAACCCCGCTGCATGTCGCGGCTAAAGCCCCTCCCACGAAAGCCCACACTTCTTGCATGTCTGCTGCATCAAGCAACACTTCGTTGCGCCTTGCCGGCCCACCACAGCGCCAGTGGCCCGAGCACCAGCAGCACGCCCATCAGGGCAAACGCTGCCCACCAGCCGAGCAGGCTTTTGTCGTCCAATAGATCGAGGCTCATACCGAACAACAACGGGCCGAGAAAGGCTCCGCTAAAGCCGGTGCAGGAGTACAACGCCATCGCCGCACCGCGATGGCTGGCTGGCGCTTCGGCAATCAAGCCGGCGGTCAATGACGCCGAATCGGCAGTCACAGTGATGCTGTAGAGCAACACCAGCACGACCATCAACCAGAATGGCAACGCCGCGCTCAGGCCGATAAACAAGGCCAGTACGGAGGAGCACAGCATTACCGCGATCAGCCAGCGCTGCCGGCCAAACCGCAGCGCCAACTCATTACCGAAGATGCTCGCAGGCATGCCGATCAAGGTCGCCAGCATCGCCACCCAGGTACCGGACAGCCAGGGCGTGCTGCCCTGCAATTGCCCGGAAAACACCACAAACGCCACCAGCCAAGCGCGCAGCGCAAACAGCTCCAGGTTATGTACGGCATAGGCTAAGCAATAGGCCACAACGGCGCGGTTCTTTAACGGCGCCAAGTCCAACCACCTGCGCGGTGCCTGCTCAACCACCGCCTTAGGCGGCAAGCCCCAGTACACCATGGCCCAGGCCAGCAACGCGCAACCACCACTGAGCAACGTAGGTAGCTGCCAGCCGCCAAACTTGGCCAGTTCGCCGGCGAGGATAAACGACAATGCCGTACCCAGGCCGAAGCTGGCCGTATAAAACGCTACTGCGCGGGACTGGGCCGGCCCGTCGATGCGCTCGGACAAAGCCTTGAGCCCCGGCATATAGGTACCCGCCATGCCGATACCCGCCAACACCCGCCAGGCCAGCGCCGACCAGAAGCCATCGGCGAAAACGAAGCCGGCATTGGCCACGGCAGTCAGCAGCATTGCGGCCAGGTAGATGCTGCGCGCATCATGCCTATCGGTCAGCCCAGTGAGGATCGGCACCGCCAGCATATAGCCGAGGAAAAAGCCGCCGCCGATCCAGCCCGCCTCGGTATTGCTCAGCCCCCACAACGCCTGAAAATCCGGCAGTAACGCGGCAAACAGGGCAAAGCCGGCCATACCCAGGGTTTCCGCACTGCACAGCAGTAAGGTCAGACGGCGGGCATTCATCGGATTCTTCTAATTAACGTGGGAGGGGCTTTAGCCGCGACAGCGTTTAAGTTCAGCTGCAGCTCGCGGCTAAAGCCCCTCCCACCCTCTAATGCCCAGGCCAACACGCTGCTCACAGCACCTGCCCATCAAAGGCCAAACTAACGCCTTCCGGCAAAGCTTCCGGGTTATCCAGCAGCCAGGCATCGAAGGCGTGGCCTATATGGGTCAGCACCGCCGCGCGAGGCTTGAGTTGCTCGATCACCTCCAGCGCGCGGGTTAGGTCGTTGTGATTGCGCGGCGCAATCGGTTGCGGTGCGGTGGAGCAATCCAGCACCAGCAGATCCAGCGGCTGCTTCATCAGCACCGCCGCGCTGGCGGCGGGCACGCCGAGGGTGTCGGTGAGGTAGGCGATACGTCGAGTGGCACCAGCCTCATCGACACCTTCCAATAAGTAGCCAAAGGTTGGTTTGGAGTGATTGAGCGGCAGCGCCGTGACGCTCAGCTCGCCCAGTTGTCGCCGTTCGAATGCAGCAAACGGCTGGCTGAAATCGAGAATCCCCGGGTGCTTGTACAGGTCGGCCAAGCCTTCCGGGTCATCCGGACCGTGCACGGGAATGATCAGCCCCTGCCCCCAACGCAGATGCAACAAACCCTGGGCATGGTCGGCGTGGTAATGGGTTTGCAGGATGCCGCTGAGGCTGTGGGGCGGAAACCGCTCGGTTAGGTCTGGCAACCCGGAGTCGATCAGCCAACGCTGCGCACCGCATTCGATCAGCGCGCTACAAGGGCCACGGCGGCGCGCCGGATACACCCGCGCGCTGTCGCAGGCCACGCAACTGCAGTTGTACACCGGCACCTGCCGCGCATCGCCTGTGCCGAGCAGGGTCAGGCGCATGTGCGGTTATCGCTGAGCAAATGCAGCATCTGGGTTACGGTCTGTTCAAGTGATCCGGAGTTATTCAGGACGATAAGGCGCTCGGTTGATCCTGGCGTGGGAGGGGCTTCAGCCGCGACAGTCGCCGCTGAAGCGCCTCCCACAACAAAGCTGCGATTACGCGCCAAGCGCGCCTCGATCTGCTCGGCACTTTCCCGACCGCGCGCCAGTAGGCGCTGGCGCAGGGCGGCTTCGTCGACCTGCAGAAGAATCGCCAGCAGCTCCGGGTAACGCTGCCGGGCCTGTGCTAGATAAGCCCGTGAGCCGTTGACCAACACGTCCTGCCCCGCCGCCAACCAGTCATCGATCTGCCGAGGGATGCCGTAGGCCAAGCCATTAGCGCGCCAGCTCAGGGCAAAACCGCCAGCAGCCTCCTGCTGATCGAATTCGGCCGGGGAAACGCCAATGGCGTCCTCACCGACCGCTTCCGCCGAACGGGTGATCACTCGTCGCACAATCACGCAATCACGCTCGGCTAGACGCTCACGCGCGGCATCCAACAGGCTGTCCTTGCCCGAGCCCGAAGGCCCTATCAAATAGATCAACCTGCCGCTCATCAAAACACCCTGTTGGCTTGTCGCCATACTTGTTGGATCACCGCCTGCCCCTCGTGCACCTTGGCCTGGAGCAGATCGGCACGCAGGCCGACACGGATTTCGCCGCGATCAAGCAAACCCGCCGCATGGGCCGGCTGGCGGCTGACGGTGGCAATCGCCCGGGGCAGATCATAACCGTTGTCTTGCGCGGCCAGCATAAAAGCAGCCTGCAACAGGCTCGCCGGGTAATAGTCACTGGAGAGAATATCCAGCACCTCGTGACGGGCCAGTTCGGCAGCGGCGATATTGCCCGAATGCGAACCACCGCGAACGATATTCGGCGCGCCCATCAACACCTTGAGCCCCAACGCATGGCTGGCCGTGGCGGCCTCCAGGGTGGTGGGAAATTCGGCGATGGACATGCCAAACCCAGCCGACTCCTGCACATGGGCCAAAGTTGCGTCATCGTGGCTGGCCACTGATAAACCACGGGTATGACAGTCCTCGACAATCGCCCGGCGATGGCGGTCGCTGAACTCGAGGGAGTTGGCCACCTGCTCTTTGACAAAGGCGTCCATCTCGGCCTCGCTCAGGTGGTACTTGCCCATGTAGTACTCGCGGTATTTGTCTTCCTTGGCGAACTGACGCTGACCCGGCGAGTGATCCATTACCGACACCAGCTGCACCAGCGGGTGCTCCACCAGATCGCGGAACACTGCCAGGCTATCGGGATGACACAGCTCGCAGCGCAGGTGCAGACGGTGATCGGCGCGCAGGAGCCCGCCAGTGGCCGCCGCTGCGATGGCTTCGAGCATGGCCGGCAGTTGCTGCATACGTTTGCCACGCGGATTCACATCGCCAATGGCCAGGGCATCGAACACCGTGGTGATGCCGGCTGAGACAATCTGCGCGTCATGGGTCAGCACCGCCGAGGCGGACGGCCAATCCACCCCGGGGCGCGGGCTCATGTATTTTTCCAGGTTGTCAGTGTGCAGTTCGACCAGGCCCGGCAGCAGGTAGTCGCCACCCAAATCGATAGCCTGGGACAAACCACTGACGCCCTCCTCCACCTGCGCAATCAAACCATCACGCAGCACCACCGTGCCGACGAACTCCTGCTCAGCGGTGACCACCCGTGCATGGGTCAAAATCTGTTCAACTGGCATACACATACTCCTGCTTGGGCGCTGCATCGTGGGTCATGTCGAGAAAGCGATCGGCTACCGCCTCGCGGGCGGCGCGGTCGTGGAAGATGCCGATCAATGCGCTGCCTGCGGCTTTGGCTTCGTTGATCAGCTCCAACACCACCTGGCGGTTGGCGTCATCCAACGAGGCCGTCGGCTCATCCAGCAACATCAGCGGCCAGGCCACCATAAAACCGCGCGCGATATTCACCCGCTGCTGCTCGCCGCCGGAGAAAGTGCCCGGCGCCAGCTGCCACAAGGCTTGTGGGATATTCAGGCGACCCAGCAGGCGCTCGGCCCGCGCCTGCGCGTCGGCCTTGCTCCAACCCCGCGCCAGGGCCGGCTCCATCACCACATCCAGGGTCGCGACACGCGGGATCACCCGCAGAAACTGGCTGACATAGCCCAGGGTCTGGCGGCGCACGGCCAATACCTGACGCGGCTCGGCACCGACTAAATCGACCCAAGCACCGTCGTGCAGCATGCGGATGCTGCCGCCTGCGGCCAGGTAGTTGCCATACAGGGTGCGCAGCAAGGTCGACTTGCCTGCGCCAGATTGCCCATGCAGCACCAGGCACTCGCCAGCGCGCACGCTGAAGCTCAGGCCGTTCAATACATTCAGCACCACGCCATGCTGCTGGTGCAGGGTGAAGGTTTTGCTGAGATCGGAGACCTCGATAAGCGTATTCATACAAACCTCGGTGCCGTAGGAGGGGCTTTAGCCGCGATGGCTGTTGACATCTGCTCGCGGCTAAAGCCCCTCCTACATGGCGGAGTTAGTTTCGTAGGGTGGATGGCGCTTTATCCATCCACCATGGCAACACGTAGGTGGATGAAAACAGCGTCATCCACCCGACCCAGCGTTAAGGCTGCAGGACGGACGACACCAGCAACTGCGAATAGGGATGCTGCGGATCATCGAGAATCTGATCGGTCAACCCGGCCTCCACCACATGGGAGCGGCGCATCACCATCAGGCGGTCGGCAAGTAAACGCGCCACCGCCAGGTCGTGGGTGACGATCACCACCGCCAGGTCCAGCTCGCGCACCAGGCCGCGCAACAGGTCGAGCAGGCGCGCCTGCACCGACACATCAAGGCCACCGGTGGGCTCATCCATAAATACCAAGCGTGGACTGGAGACCAGATTGCGAGCGATCTGCAACCGCTGCTGCATACCGCCGGAGAAAGTGCGCGGCAGGTCGTCGATGCGCAGCGGGTCGATTTCCACTTGGCTCAACCAGTCGATGCCGGCGGCGCGCAGTTCGCCGTAATGGCGTACGCCTTGGGCCATCAGCCGTTCACCGATATTGGCGCCGGCCGACACACCCATGCGCAGGCCGTCACGCGGGTTCTGCTCAACAAAGCCCCACTCGGTGCGCAGCAAGGTGCGGCGCTGCGCTTCGCTGGCGCTGTACAGATCAACCAGGCTGCCGTCGCTATTGCGGTAGCTAACGCTGCCGCGATCCGGCGGGCAACGACCGGAGAGCAGGCTGAGCAAGGTCGACTTACCCGAGCCCGACTCACCGACAATGCCCAGCACTTCGCCCGGATACAGATCGAACGATACGCCCTGGCAGCCCTTCTCCGGCCCGTACAGCAGGGTTAAGTCGCGCACACTGAACAGCGGCTGGGCAGTCTCGTTATGCAGCTGTAATTTTTCGGCGGCACTCATTGCACAGCCTCCCCGGTCATCTCAGTGGCATCACGGCGTTGCATGCAGTAGTCGGTATCGGAGCAGACAAAACGCGTGGTGCCGGCGTCGTCGACGATCAGCTCATCCAGATAGGAATCATGGCTGCCACAGAAGGCGCAGCATTCGTCCCAACGCTGAATTTCAAAGGGGTGATCGTCGAAGTCCAGGCTCACCACCCGGGTGTAAGGCGGCACCGCATACAGGCGCTTCTCGCGGCCGGCACCGAACAGCATCAGCGCCGGGCTCATGTGCAGTTTGGGGTTGTCGAATTTGGGAATCGGCGAGGGGTCCATCACGTAGCGCTCATCCACCGTCACCGGGTAGGCGTAGCTGGTGGCGATGTGGCCGAAGGTGGCGATGTCCTCGTACAGCTTGACGTGCATCACGCCGTAATCCTCCAGCGCGTGCATGGTGCGGGTCTCGGTTTCCGAAGGCTCGATAAAGCGCAGCGGCTCGGGAATCGGCACCTGATAGACGATGATCTGGTCATTACTCAGCGGCGTTTCCGGGATGCGGTGACGGGTCTGGATCACCGTCGCCTCGGGTGTACGGGTGGTGGTTTTGACCCCGGCGGTGCGGGCAAAAAAGCGCCGGATCGACACCGCGTTGGTGGTGTCATCCGCGCCTTGATCAATAACTTTGAGTACATCCTCGGCGCCGAGGATCGCGGCAGTCAGCTGCATACCGCCGGTGCCCCAGCCATAGGGCAGCGGCATCTCGCGACCACCGAAGGGCACCTGATAACCGGGAATCGCCACCGCCTTGAGCAGGCCACGGCGGATCATTCTTTTGGTTTGTTCGTCCAGATACGCGAAGTTATAGCCCACTTCGGTAGCTGGCTGGGTTTGGGCCTGGGCATTCATGCGCGTTGCTCCTCGGCGGCGGGCTGCTCACAGCGCTGCTTGCGCAGTTTGCGGATCAGCTCCAGCTCGGATTGGAAGTCGACGTAGTGCGGCAATTTCAGGTGGGAGACGAAGCCAGCGGCTTCAACGTTGTCGCAGTGCATCAGCACGAATTCTTCCTGCTGCGCCGGGCCTTCCACTTCTTCGGCGTACTCGGCGGCGCGCAACGAGCGGTCGACCAACGCCATGCCCATGGCCTTACGCTCGGCATAACCGAAGGCCAGGCCATAACCACGGGTGAACTGCGGATCGATGCCCTTGCCACCGACGAACTGGTTGACCATTTCACACTCGGTCACTTCGATATCGCCCAGCGGCACGGCAAAACCGAGCTCTTCCGGCTCCAGCCAAACCTCGAGCTCACCGATACGAATCTCTCCAGCGAACGGGTGGTTACGCCCGTAACCACGCTGGGTGGAATAACCCAGCGCCAGCAGGAAGCCTTCATCGCCACGGGCCAGCGCTTGCAAGCGCTGGGCACGGTTGGCAGGAAAATCCAATGGCTCGCGAGTGATATCCGGCACCGCGTTGCCATCATCGACTTCGCGGGCCATCAGGCCTTCATCGGCGAGAAAATCCAGCACCCGTGGGCAGTCACTCAGCTCGGCGGCGGGATTCACCTGTGGGCCGGGCTGTTCACCCTCGGCCAGCAAGGCGAAGTCCAGCAAACGGTGGCTGTAATCAAAGGTCGGGCCGAGTAGCTGGCCGCCGGGCAAATCCTTGAACGTGGCGGAGATACGTCGGCTCAGTTGCATCTGCGTGGTGTCCAGCGGCGCACTGGCGGTAAAGCGCGGCAAGGTGGTGCGGTAGGCGCGTAGCAGAAAGATCGCCTCCATCAGGTCGCCGGCAGCCTGCTTGATCGCTAACGCGGCCAATTGCGGATCGTACAGCGAGCCTTCACTCATCACCCGAGCCACAGCCAGGGGCATTTGTTCGCGCACTTGATCGACGCTGAGTTCCGGAATCGCGGTATCGCCACGGCGCTTCTTCGCCAGCAGCAGGTGGGCATTGTCGATGGCGCGCTCGCCACCTTTGACGGCAACGTACATCAGGCCACCTCCTCGGCATTGAACAGCACGTGGGTGCTGCGCGGCAGGCCGATCACCTGTTCGCCAGCGGCGAAGAAAACGTCCAGACCACGGGGGAATGCACTGCGCGCTTGGCGTTGCTGCCAGAAGCTGCTGCGCAGCGGCAATTCGACGGCACGCACATCCTTGATCCCCGGCCCACGCCAGCGTAGGTGCTCACCGCCAGCCAGGGCATCGAGCTGAATCAGCAAGGTGCAGGATTGGTCCGGGTAGCGTTCGCTGCCGTTGTCAAAATCCGCTAGGTCGTCAGCGCCCGACTCATCGAGCAAAGCAAACAGCGCCGACTCACGCTCGGCGACAATTGGGCAGCCACAGTGGAACAACAGGTTGGCGCGAATCGCCGGGGTGTCGAAACAGGGGGCCAGCCACAGCGGCGTGTCGCCATCGAGAAAAGCCAGACACAGGGCATAGGTCGCCGGATGCAGGTTTTCCAGGGCCAAGGCGCGGTTCATCGATTGCACCAAACCGGGCTCAGCCAAGGCTTTGAGCGCGGTACGGAAGCTGGTCTGCGCATCCAGCACCGGATCATTGAAGGCCGGTTGCAGCCATTGCGAGCTGTTCGCCGCGTTCATCAGTCTTCTCCTCTGACCAGGGTGAAAAATTCCACCTGGGTGGTTGCGGTTTCTGCAGCATTTTCGGCCTGTTGGCGCTGCTGTAGAGCGGCCAGCGGCTCGATCAAGCGACTCAGCCAATGGCCGTGCTCGGCGCCTTGCAGGTGTGCATCGGCCAGGGCGGCGAGCTCGGCATGCTGCTTGTCGCGGCCCGCCACGTAGCTGTAGCCGGTACAACCATCGGCCAGGCGCACCACGCAGCGGGTCACGGTCATCTCACCGAGGTTGAACGGGCTGCCGGTGCCGCCCATGCGTCCGCGCACCAGGGTCATGCCGATCTCCGGCGCGCGGATCAGGCTGTACTCGGTCTCTTTCAAGGCCGACTCATAAGCGGTTAAGCCAGTGCCGGCGCGGGCAAGTACGCCCATCCAGCGTTGACGTGTGGCGATTTGCGGGTCGCTGTGCAACAGGTTGCGGTTCATCACAGGCCTCCATCAAAGGGCGAGCTGGTACTGGAAACGGTCGGCGCGGCTGGTCGATAACGACAGCTCCACCGGCTGGCCAGCCAGATCGCGGGAAAGGGTTTGCACACTGAGCAGCGGTGCATGCTTGGGCATCATCAAGCGCGCCGCCTCTTCACGGCTGGGCAGCCGCGCGCCGATCAAACTGAAGGTGCGGGTCAGGGGCATCCCGCGCTGGCTCAGGTATTGGCGCAGCGAGCCGCCCTGGTAATCCGCCAACAACGGCGCGTGGATCACGCTGAAGGCATGTCGAATCAAGCTGACGGGCTGCCCTTCAATCAGACGCAAGGTGGTCAACTCCAGCAGCTGCGCACCTTCTGGCAATTGCAGGTAGCCACGTTCCTCATGGCTGGCCGGGCGCACGCGGCGTTGCAGTAACTGCGCATCAACCTGATGCCCCAGCGCCGAGAGTGAGGCGCTGTAGGCACTGCCGGCCTGCATTGGGTAGATCAATGGTTTAGCCAATACCCGAGTGCCTTTGCCCTGCTGGCGCAACAGGCGACCTTCCAGCACCAGCTCATCGACGGCGCGGCGCAGGGTGTGGCGATTTACTGCAAAACGCGCCGCCAACTGCACCTCGGCAGGCAAGTAGTCACCAGGACTCATGTGCTGCAGCTCATCACGCAGCACGGCAGCCAGTTCGCGGTACAAGGGCTCAGGTTGTCTAGACAAGTGCATGGCTAATAAAGGGCATCCGCAGATGCCCAATCTCCGTCAGATAAACTGTTTGCGCAGGCGCTGAGAGATGATGTCGAGCACGCTCACCACCATGATGATCACCAGCAGCAAGGCGCAGGTTTGGGCGAACTGGAAGCCACGAATCGCCTCCCAGAGAATCACCCCGATACCGCCCGCCCCGACCATGCCGACCACGGTGGCCGAGCGCACGTTGGACTCGAAGCGATACAGCGAGTAGGAAATCCACAGCGGCAGGACTTGCGGGATCACCCCGTAGATCACTTCCTGCAGGGCGCTGGCACCGGTAGCACGCACACCTTCGACTGGACCGGGATCAATCGCTTCCACCGCCTCAGCAAACAGCTTAGCCAGCACCCCTGTGGTGCCAATAAACAGTGCCAGCACCCCGGCAAACGGCCCCAGACCCACCGCCACCACAAAGAGCATGGCAAAGACCATTTCATTGATTGAGCGGCAGGCATCCATCACCCGGCGAATCGGCTGATAGACCCACCACGGCACAATATTTTCAGAGCAGAGAATGCCCAGCGGAATGGCGCAGACAATCGCCAGCACCGTACCCCAGAGGGCGATCTGCACGGTGACGATCATCTCCTTGAGGTACAGCTCCCAGTTGCTGAAATCCGGCGGAAAGAAGTCCGCAGCAAAGGTCGCCATGTTGCCGGAGTCGCGGATCAGGCCGAGCGGATTCATCTCCGCGCCCTGCCAAGACCAAGCCAGCACGGCGAAGAACAGCCCCCAGCCAATCAGCTGCGTCCAGGAACGCTTGGCCGATAAATCAGGCACAGGTGCGGTAGTCAAAGTGGTCATAACGACTTCTCGATTGAAACGACAAAGACGATCGGCCCGCCCTTAGGTCATGCAAGGTAAGGCGAGCCGATCTAGGCAATTAACCCGCGCTGGCAGGGCTTTGCTTGGCGATTTCAGCCAGGCGCTTTTCCAGCTTGGCCAGCTCGCGATCCAACTCGGTGAGCTGTGCTTGCTTGTCGCTTGCCGAAAGCTTGTCGTTGTTGGCCACTTCGGTGCGTTTCTTGAACAGTTCCAGTTGGCGGATCGGCAGCAGTTGATCGTCATCCGACGCTTTGAACTTGGCCCACTGCAGACCTTCAAGCACTTTCAACTCAGCCGGTTTGTCGCCGTAAGTCATGAAGAAGGTACGCAGCTTGGTTTTGGCGTCTTCATCAAGGTTCTTACGCCATACCATCGGGTCGGACGGGATCAGCGGCGAGGTCCAGATCACTTTCAGCTGAGCCGCTTTGTCTGGCGCAGTTACCTGTAAACGTTCCATGCCTTCGCTGTTGAAGGTGCCGACATCGATCTGCTTGTTGGCCACCGACAGGGCGTTGACTTCATGGCTGCCGTTGAGGGCGCGCTTGAAGATCTTGTTGGCGTCAGCATTGTTTTGCGCAAACACGTAATAGCCCGGTACCAGATAGCCCGAGGTGGAGTTCGGGTCACCGTTGGCGAAAGTCAGGTCTTTAGCGTTTTTCAGCATGTCGTCGATCGAATTGATCGGGCTGTCCTTGTGCGCCACCATCAGGCTGTAATAACCCTGAGTACCGTTGGCGGCGACGGTCTGGGCGAATACCTGACCACCCGCACGGTCTACGGCTTCCATTGCGGCCTTGTTGCCGTACCAAGCCATGTCGACCTTATCGAAGCGCATGCCCTGAATAATTCCCGCATAGTCAGGGGCAAAGAACGCATTGATCTTCAGGCCAGTCTGCTGGCTCATGTCCGCCAGGAAGGGGTCCCACATGGTTTTCAGATTCTGCGACGATTCAGTGGAGATGATGCCGAAGTTGATCTCCTGCTCAGCGGCTTGAGCAGCCCCTAGAACCGAGCCTGCCAGCAGCGTGGACGCGACGAGAACGCGACTGATACGTTTGAACATGCAAAGCACTCCTAGTGCGGATGGACATACAGGGATTGGCATAACAGCGAGCTAAACTCAGGCCTTGGCCAGAGTCAGCGGGACTTTCGGGGTGCGAGCGCGACGGGCTTTCTCGATTGGCAGCCGCTCTACTTCAAGCTCGGCACCATAGAGATCGTTGAGGAAGTTAGGATGCAGCTCGGCCGCGGCGCCGTCGAAATGAATACGCCCCGCTTTCAACGCCACGGCGCGCTGGCAATAGCGCATGGCGTAATCCACTTGATGCAGGGTGACCACCACGGTGGTGCCGTCTTCGCGGTTGATGTCAGCGAGAATCTGCATGACCTTGCGTGCGGATTCAGGGTCCAGTGAGGCAATCGGCTCATCGGCGAGAATGACCTTGGCGCGCTGGCACAAGGCACGGGCAATCGCCACACGCTGCTGCTGGCCGCCGGACAGGGTCGACGCCCGCTGCTGCGCCAGATCTGCCAAACCAACACGAGCCAGAGCCTGCAGTGCCTGCTGCTTTTCTTCGGCACTGAACAGACCCAAGGTGCCGCGCCAGCGCGGTATGCGCCCCAAGCAGCCGAGCAGTACGTTTTGCAATACGCTGATACGGCCGACCAAGTTGAACTGTTGGAAGATGTAGCCGATATCGGCGCGCAGACGGCGCACCTCACCATTCAGCCTACCCTCCGCTTGCACTTGGCGACCGAGTACCTGAATGTTGCCGCCGCCCTTACGGTCGCAGCAGGCCAGGCCCGCGACATGGCGCAGCAATGTGGACTTTCCAGAGCCAGAGGCGCCGATCAGCGCCACCATTTCACCGGGCTCAACGGACAGCGCCAGATCAAACAGCGCCTGCTTGCGGCCGAACGTTTTGTTCAGGCTCTCGACCCGGATCACTGCGCTCATGGAATGCCTCCTTATTAACGGTTACACCGCGGCACTAAGCCGCCTTCTGGTGTAGACCAAGGTAGGCAAATCCTGTGTCAGGCCGGTTAATGAGCCATGACACTTACATGACCATTGCTTGAACATTTTTCGGCCAACGCCAGATTTCTCTGGCTTTTTGCACAGCACGGCGCATTTCTGATGACTGGTGCTGGCATAACGCCTTTATTCAACGCAATATTCGACACGAGATTGGCGTCAATTTACCGACTGCTCTACCTGCAGCGTTATAAGCGACCTAAGCGGCTTTCTGGCTGAACGGTTAGTGCTATAGGAGGTCAAACCGGTGACAATCCTATAGCCCATTGCCAGTATCGCTTTCCTAAACTAACCGGTTTAATGTACGCGCCCTATGAAACCAGCACTCTATTCCAGCCGCACCGCTGACAAATTCGTAGTTCGTCTGCCCGATGGCATGCGCGAACGTATTGCGGATGTCGCACGCAACCATCACCGCAGCATGAACTCGGAGATCATTGCTCGCCTTGAGCAAAGCATGCTCCAGGAAAGCTCTCTGGGTGATGACCTCAACATGCGCTTGGACAGCCCAGATTTGTCCTTGCACGAGCGTGAGTTGCTGCAACGCTTCCGCCAGCTTTCACGCCGTCAGCAGAATGCCCTGGTGGCATTGATTGCTCATGACGCCGAGATGGCTGCCGAAGAAGCCTGACTGCGCTGCAAACGACAAAACCGGCCTAGGCCGGTTTTTTTGCTGCCCATAAAAAATGCCTGATATCCATCTTTAGCGCTGCACCGCAACCGCTTGCAAAGTGCCGCCAGGGATGACGAACAATAAAAAACCGCCATTCGGCGGTTTTTTATTGTTCGTGTTAATCAGCCAACGAAACTGAGCAGTACACCGGCCGCTACTGCCGAGCCGATCACCCCCGCAACGTTCGGCCCCATGGCGTGCATCAGCAGGAAGTTCTGCGGGTTAGCTTCCAAACCAACCTTGTTCGACACCCTAGCTGCCATCGGCACCGCAGACACCCCAGCCGAACCAATCAGTGGATTGATCTTATTGGTGCTACTGAAGACATTCATCAACTTGGCCATCAATACACCGGCAGCCGTGCCGGCGCAGAACGCCACCATGCCCAGACTCAGAATGCCCAGCGTTTTCAGCTGCAGGAATGATTCTGCCGAGAGCTTCGAGCCTACAGTCAAGCCGAGGAAGATAGTGACGATATTGATCAGTGCATTACGCGACGTATCAGCCAGACGCTCGACCACACCCGCCTCGCGCAGCAAATTCCCAAGAGCGAACATACCAATCAGCGGTGCGGCATCAGGCAGCAGCAGACCAATCATTAGGCACAGTACGATCGGGAAGATGATCTTCTCGGCCTGCCCCACAGGTCGCAGTTGCTGCATGACAATGGCGCGCTCCTCCTTGGTAGTCAGCGCCCGCATGATCGGCGGCTGAATTAACGGCACCAGCGCCATGTAGGCATAGGCCGCCACCGCAATCGGACCGAGCAAGTGCGGAGCCAGCTTGGAAGTCACGAAAATCGAGGTTGGGCCATCGGCACCGCCAATGATAGCGATGGATGCCGCCTCCTTGAGCGTGAACTCAAGCCCCGGAATACCCAATGAAGTCAGCGCTAACGCCCCCATCAGGGTGCCGAAAATACCGAACTGGGCCGCCGCACCCAATAACAGGGTTTTCGGGTTAGCCAACATCGGCCCGAAGTCAGTCATGGCCCCGACGCCCAGGAAGATCAGCAGCGGGAAAATACTGGTGGGCAGACCCACCTCATAGATCATGTGCAGAAAGCCGGCACCCTCGGCCATATTGGCCACCGGAATGTTGGCCAGCAAACCGCCAAAGCCAATCGGCAACAGCAGCAAAGGCTCAAAGCCCTTCTTGATCGCTAGATAGATCAAGAGGATGCACACCGCGATCATAAATACCTGACCGACTTCGATGTGATACAGCCCGGTGCTGTGCCAAAGTTTGAGGAGCTTTTCCATTACTGCGCTCCCTTAACCGATGGTCAGCAGGCTATCGCCCACCGCCACCGCATCACCGACCTTGACGTTGACTGCACCAACGGTGCCGGCCTTGAACGCACGAATCTCGGTTTCCATCTTCATGGCTTCGAGGATGATCACCAACTGCCCTTCTTCCACCGCCTGGCCTGGCTGCACCAGCACCTTGAAGATATTACCGGCCAGGGGAGCATTCTGCGGCTCGCCTGCGCCAACCGGCGCGGCCACAGCTGTCGAGGTTGCCCCGCCGACAGCCTTGAGCCCTTCGATATCGCCACCGTCATTAACCTGGACCACGTAGGACTTCCCGCCCACTTCAACGGTGTAGACCTCAGGCTGGCCGGCTTCACGCGTAAGCGCTTCCTTACCGGTGGGTACTGGCTCGAAAGCCGCCGGATTACCGCGATTTTCCAGAAATTTCAGGCCAATCTGCGGAAACAGCGCATAGGTCAGGACGTCATCAATCTCATCCTTAGCCAGTTTGATGCCTTTTTCCTGAGCAATGCCCTTGAGCTCGGCTGTCAGCCTGTCCATCTCATCGTCGAGCAGGTCGGCGGGCCGACAGGTAATCACTTCGGCACCATCCAGCACCCGCGCCTGCAGCTCTTTATTGAAAGGCGCAGGCGCTGCACCGTACTCACCTTTCAATATTCCGGCTGTTTCCTTGGTGATCGACTTGTAGCGCTCACCGGTCAGCACGTTAATCACTGCTTGGGTGCCAACAATCTGCGAAGTTGGCGTTACCAGCGGGATAAACCCAAGGTCTTCGCGCACACGCGGAATTTCCGCCAACACTTCGTCAAATTTGTCCTGGGCGCCCTGCTCTTTGAGCTGACCTTCCATATTGGTCAGCATGCCGCCTGGCACTTGGGCGACCAGAATGCGCGAGTCGACACCTTTGAGGTTGCCCTCGAATTTCGCGTACTTCTTGCGCACTTCACGGAAGTACGCAGCGATCTCTTCAAGCAGCAACAGATCCAGGCCGGTATCATGCTCAGTGCCCTGAAACATCGCCACGACCGATTCGGTCGGGGAATGGCCATAGGTCATCGACAGGGAGGAAATCGCCGTGTCGACGTTATCTATTCCGGCCTCGACGGCCTTGAGGATGGCCACAGAAGACAACCCTGCCGTGGCGTGGCACTGCATATGAATCGGGATCGACAAGCTGGCCTTGAGCCGCGACACCAACTCGAAGGCGGTATAGGGCGTGAGAATACCGGCCATGTCTTTGATGGCCACCGAGTCAGCGCCCATATCTTCAATTTGTTTGGCCAGATCCACCCACATGTCCAGGGTATGCACTGGGCTGGTGGTGTAAGAAATGGTGCCTTGCGCATGCTTGCCCAACTGCTTGACCGCCTTGAGGGCCGTCTGCAGGTTGCGCGGATCGTTCATTGCATCGAATACCCGGAACACATCAACGCCATTAAAGGCGGCGCGCTCAACGAATTTTTCGACCACGTCATCAGCATAGTGACGGTAGCCAAGCAAATTCTGCCCACGCAACAGCATTTGCTGGCGCGTATTGGGCATGGCCTTTTTCAATTCACGAATACGGTGCCATGGGTCTTCACCCAGGTAACGAATGCAGGCATCAAAGGTCGCCCCGCCCCAGGACTCAACCGACCAAAAGCCGACCTGATCAAGCTTGGGCGCAATGGGCAGCATGTCTTCCAGGCGCACACGGGTGGCCAAGATCGACTGATGGGCGTCACGCAGCACCACATCAGTAATTCCGAGTGCTTTCTTTACGGCAGTCATACAGATGCTCCCTGTCGAACCTGGCTCAACCGCGGCGTACGCGGTGCTGGTGAATGGCGGATTGGATGGCGGCAAGTACATCAGCGCTCGGCTCGCTGGAGGCCGACTGAGGTGCTACTGAGGTCGATACAGGTACCGGGGGTTTCGCGGCAAAGCGCTCGATAACCCACGACATGACGCGGATCATCACCACCAACAGAATCAGAAAGAGAAACACGAAGCCCAGGCCGAACAGCATGAGCTCGACACCCTCGAGCAGGAGTTCACTAGGGGTCATCTTGGCTCCATTGTCAGCTACGTACGAGCTGCGTTAATTATTAGATAGGAGCGCCCGGAAACCGATCCCGGGCAAAGCTGGCGAACCTTAGCGTGAAACGAGCGTTTGAAGCAAACTCAGAGCCGTCAAATGAGACATTTCATGTAGAGAACGCGTCATCAGTGGCCCCACGCCTTAGAGCAGGAACAGACTGGCAAGCCCAAGGAAAATAAAGAAGCCGCCACTGTCAGTAACCGCTGTGATCATCACACTGGCTCCCAGCGCCGGGTCACGCCCCATGCGCACCAGTGTCATAGGTATCAGCACCCCCATCAGCGCGGCCAGCAGCAGGTTGAGCACCATCGCCGCGGTCATTACCACCCCCAACGACCAGCTGTCGTAGAGCAGATAAGCCACCACGCCGATCACCCCACCCCAGACGATGCCGTTGACCAGACCAACGCCCAGCTCCTTGCGAATCAAGCGCGAGGTATTACCGGTACTGACCTGGTCCAGCGCCATAGCACGCACGATCATGGTGATGGTCTGGTTACCCGAATTCCCCCCGATGCCCGCAACAATCGGCATCAGCGCCGCCAGGGCCACCAGTTTTTCGATGGAATCTTCAAACAGGCCGATGACCCGTGACGCCATAAACGCGGTGACTAGGTTGATTGCCAACCAGGCCCAGCGGTTGCGCAGTGACTTCCACACCGAGGCGAAGATATCTTCTTCCTCACGCAAACCCGCCATGTTGAGGACTTCAGCCTCGCTTTCCTCACGAATCAGGTCGACCATTTCATCGATGGTCAGGCGGCCAATCAACTTGCCGTTCTTATCCACAACCGGCGAAGAAATCAGGTCATAACGCTCGAAGGCCTGAGCGGCGTCATAGGCATCCTCATCGGGGTGAAAACCCACAGGGTCAGTCGCCATGACCTCACTGACCAGCTTGTCAGGGTCATTAACCAACAGCCGCTTAACCGGAAGCACCCCCTTGAGCACGCCGTCGTAATCGACCACAAACAGCTTGTCGGTATGCCCTGGCAACTCTTTGAGGCGCCGCAGGTAACGCAGCACCACCTCCAGGCTGACGTCTTCGCGAATGGTGACCATCTCGAAGTCCATCAGCGCGCCGACCTGATCATCCTCATAGGACAGCGCCGAACGCACCCGCTCGCGCTGCTGCGCATCGAGGGTTTCCATCAGCTCATGAACCACATCACGCGGCAGCTCAGAGGCCAGATCAGCCAGTTCATCGGCATCCATGTCCTTGGCTGCCGCGAGTATTTCGTGATCCTCCATGTCAGCCAGCAGGGTTTCACGTACCGCGTCGGACACTTCGAGGAGGATGTCGCCGTCACGCTCAACCTTGACCAGCTGCCAGACCGTCAGGCGTTCGCCAAGTGGCAAGGCTTCAAGAATGTGGGCAACGTCAGCGGAGTGCAGCTCATCGAGCTTGCGCTGCAATTCAGCGAGGTTCTGCCGATGCACCAGGTTTTCCACCCGGTCATGGTGCTGGCCTTCCTGACGATGAGTCAGGTCTTCGACCAGCTTGTGCCGATGCAATAACTCGACCACCTGAGCCAGGCGGTCCTGCAGGCTTTCTTGCGGTTTTTTTGCTTCTACTTCAGTCATGGCGCGCTCCACCCCCAGCGGCAGCGCACGCCAAAGAGGGTCAATCAGTCAACACGTGATTGCACAATCGAGATTCAGAGTAACTACTGGGTAAGTCCATGGTGGTGTTCCACAAGCCCCGGCGGGGCTGACGCGGCAAATGATACCACCGCCCAAGCGCTTTGCCTGTGACAAAAACAAGCCTAGAACAAGCGCTTGCAAGACAAACTTAAACGCACGAGACATCTGTCATTGCGACGTGCCAGGCACCGGCAAAGGCACGCCTGGCGCAGACAAAGGCATCGACTACCCTTGCTAATGGACTGTCACGGAGGACGTACCATGCAAGGACTGCATTGCGCAGCTTTCTGCGCCATTTTGCTTTGCTCACTGCCTACACTCGGCTCAAGCGTGTTTCGCTGCGAAGACGCCAAAGGCCACGTCACCTTTACCCGCCAGGGTTGCCCCGACACACACAGCCAGCGCCTGCAGCAGGCCTACAATCCCACACCCGGAAGCGGCAAACCGGTGCCCCTGGCCAAACCACGCAAGACCAGTCGTAGCGACAAGAAAAAAGCCGAGCAGGAATTGACGGTGGTCGGCGTGAAGCAGGACGGTTGCGGCAACCACCTGAGCAGCAGCGAACGCCGCGCAGCCATTATCAAGCAGCAGATTGGCCCAGGCATGAGCCGCGCCGACGTCGAGAGCAGCCTCGGCAAGCCTGACAAGGTGACGCAACAGAACGGCCAGACGCGTTACGTTTATCAAGGCAAGAAAGGTAATAAGCGCAACGTCAGCTTCGATGAGGCTGGCTGCGTCAAAGGCAAGAGCAAGCGCTAGAGTTAACAGGCAATAAAAAAGGGCCTGCATCGCTGCAGGCCCTTCTTATTTGGTGCACTCAGGAGGATTCGAACCTCCGACCGCTCGGTTCGTAGCCGAGTACTCTATCCAGCTGAGCTATGAGTGCAAGTGGCGCTTTTAAACCAGATCACCGCTGGCTGAAACAAAATGGCCTGCATCACTGCAAGCCATTCCGATTTGGTGCACTCAGGAGGATTCGAACCTCCGACCGCTCGGTTCGTAGCCGAGTACTCTATCCAGCTGAGCTATGAGTGCATGTAACGCCGCACTGTAGACATCAAAACGCAACATCTACAACACTAAATAATGGCGGAGAAGGGGGGATTCGAACCCCCGACACCCTTATGAGATGTACTCCCTTAGCAGGGGAGCGCCTTCGGCCACTCGGCCACCTCTCCGCAACACGGGGCGCATGATAACCATGTTTTCCCCGTTTGCAAAGCCAAAATTTCGATAAAAATTAGTGGCTTGGTTCTTCGCCTTTCTCTTTCTGGATGCGCTGGTAAATTTCTTCGCGGTGCACCGCAACTTCTTTCGGCGCGTTAACGCCAATGCGCACCTGATTACCTTTAACGCCCAACACGGTGACCGTGACTTCGTCACCCACCATCAGGGTCTCTCCGACCCGGCGAGTCAGAATCAGCATTCCTTTCTCCTTACGGATATCAGTTCAGGACAACAAGCAGTCTGCAAAATAAAATGGTGGCAGCCCTGAATATCTCAAACAGAGCCTTCACCCAAGTATTGACCAGTGTGAGCAGAAATAAAGTCCCTGCTCATGCCAACCAAAAAGACGAAAGGCGCGTTATAAACCGCGCCTTTCGGATAATGCCTTAGTCGCCCTTGCGGGCCGGGGCATCCAGTTCAAAAGCAGTGTGCAGGGCGCGCACCGCCAACTCCAGATATTTCTCTTCGATTACCACGGAGACTTTGATCTCCGAGGTGGAGATCATCTGGATATTGATATTTTCCTTGGCCAGGGCTTCAAACATGCGGCTGGCAACGCCCGCGTGAGAACGCATACCCACACCAACGATCGACACCTTGGCAATCTTGATATCACCAACCACCTCGCGCGCTCCCAGCTCACGGGCGGTGTTTTCCAACACCTGTTGCGCGGCGGTGTAATCATTGCGGTGCACGGTAAAGGTGAAATCGGTGGTGTTATCGTGCGCAACGTTCTGCACGATCATGTCCACTTCAATGTTCGCGGCACTGATCGGGCCGAGAATTTTAAACGCCACGCCCGGGATGTCCGGCACGCCACGGATGGTCAGCTTGGCTTCGTCGCGGTTGAAAGCGATGCCGGAGATGATCGGCTGTTCCATGGATTCCTCTTCATCAAGGGTAATGAGGGTGCCCGGCCCCTCTTGGAAGCTGTGCAACACGCGCAGCGGGACGTTGTACTTGCCGGCGAACTCCACCGAACGAATCTGCAACACCTTGGAACCGAGGCTGGCCATTTCCAGCATTTCTTCGAAGGTGATTTTTTCCAGACGCTGAGCTTGCGGCACCACGCGCGGGTCGGTGGTGTAGACACCATCAACATCGGTGTAAATCTGGCATTCATCAGCCTTCAAGGCTGCCGCCAGCGCCACACCAGTGGTGTCGGAGCCACCACGTCCCAGGGTAGTGATATTGCCGTGCTCATCGACACCCTGAAAACCGGCCACCACCACCACACGACCGGCCTTAAGGTCGGCACGCAGCTTCTGGTCATCAATTTGCAGAATGCGCGCTTTAGTGTGCGTACTGTCCGTGAGGATGCGCACTTGACCGCCAGTGTAAGACACCGCCGGCACACCAATCTTGATCAGCGCCATGGCCAACAGGGCAATCGTCACCTGTTCGCCCGTTGAGAGCATCACGTCGAACTCACGCGGTATCGGCTGACCATCACTAACCTGTTTGGCTAGATCGACCAGACGATTGGTTTCACCGCTCATGGCGGAAACCACAACCACAATGTCATCGCCGTTTTCGCGGAATTTCTTCACCTTCGCGGCCACCTGCTGAATACGCTCAACAGTGCCGACGGAGGTGCCGCCAAATTTCTGTACGATCAAAGCCATTTCAAAGCCGCCTCAGCCCGTGAAGGGCGCCCATTAAACAGATAACTCAATAGCCTGCCAAGGTCCGTCGGGCGTGTACCGGATCTTGGTATTTGCACTCAAGCAATCAGCTGCTTACAGACCTTGCTCAGCAAAGGTGACGGCCAATGCCAAGGCCCCGTCCAGCGCAGCGGCATCGACGCCACCGCCTTGGGCCATGTCTGGACGACCGCCGCCCTTACCGCCGACTGCCGCAGCGGCTTGCTTCATCAGATCACCGGCCTTGAGCTTGGCAGTCAGGTCCTGCGTCACGCCGGCCACCAGCACGACTTTATCGTCCTGCACGCCGCCGAGCAGAATCACTGCACTGCCGAGCTTGTTCTTTAGCTGATCAGCCATGGCCAACAGCGCCTTGCCGTCGAGACCATCGAGACGCGCGCTCAGCACCTTGATGCCCTTAATCTCGACAGCCGAACCAGCGAGGTCATTACCCGCAGCACTGGTGGCCTTGGCCTTGAGCTGCTCCAGTTCTTTTTCCAGCTGACGGTTGCGCTCCAGCACACCGGCGAGCTTGTCCAGCAGGTTATCGCGGCTGCCCTTGACCAGCGCCGCCGCTTCTTTCAGCTGCTCTTCCGCGCCATTGAGGTAGGTAAAGGCTGCCGCACCGGTTACCGCTTCGATGCGGCGTACGCCTGCAGCCACGCCGCTTTCGCTGATGATCTTGAACAGGCCGATATCGCCGGTACGCTTTACATGAGTGCCACCGCACAGCTCGACGGAGAAATTACCGCCCATGCTCAGTACGCGCACGTTGTCGCCGTACTTCTCACCGAACAGCGCCATGGCACCTTTAGCCTTGGCCGTTTCGATGTCGGTTTCCAGGGTTTCCACTTCGCTGTTGCCGCGCACTTCGCGGTTAACGATGGCTTCCAGCTCTTTCAGCTGCGCCGCAGTAATCGCCTCGAAATGACTGAAGTCGAAGCGCAGGCGCTGACTGTCGACCAGCGACCCCTTCTGCGTAACATGCTCGCCGAGCACCTGACGTAAAGCCGCGTGGAGCAAATGGGTCGCCGAGTGATTCAGCGCTGTTGCTTGACGGACACTGGCATCCGCCTCGGCTTTGACCGAAGTGCCAACACTCAACCCGCCTTTGGCTACAACGCCATGATGCAGAAACGCGCCGCCAGCCTTAGTGGTGTCACGCACATCAAAGCGCACACCAGCACCTTCAAGGAAACCGCAGTCGCCAATCTGACCACCCGACTCGGCGTAGAAAGGCGTCTGATCGAGTACCACAACGCCCTCTTCGCCTTCACTCAAGCTATCCACCGCCTTGCCAGCCTGGAACAACGCAATAATTTTGCCGCTGCCGCTGGTGCCCTGGTAACCCAGGAACGCGGTGTCGCTGTCGACTTTGACCAGCGCGTTGTAATCCATGCCGAAGGAGCTAGCGGAACGGGCGCGCTCACGCTGCGCCTGCATTTCCCGCTCAAAACCTTCTTCGTCCAAGGTCAGCTCGCGTTCACGGGCGATGTCGCCGGTGAGATCCATCGGGAAACCGAAGGTGTCGTAGAGCTTGAAGATCACATCACCCGGAATCACATTGCCTTTCAGCTCAGCCAGGTCCTGTTCGAGAATCTTCAGGCCTTGCTCCAGTGTTTTGGCGAACTGCTCTTCTTCAGTCTTCAGCACGCGCTCGATATGCGCTTGTTGCTGCTTGAGCTCAGGGAAGGCTTCACCCATCTCGGCGACCAACGCGGCGACGATCTGGTAGAAGAAACTGCCCGTGGCACCCAGCTTATTACCGTGGCGGCAGGCACGACGAATGATGCGGCGCAGCACGTAGCCACGACCTTCGTTAGACGGCGTCACGCCATCGGCGATCAGGAAGCCGCACGAGCGGATGTGGTCAGCCACTACTTTCAGCGAAGCCTGTGCTTCGTTGTTGCAACCGATGGCCTTGGCCGCCGCATTGAGCAGACTCTGGAACAGATCGATCTCGTAGTTGGAGTTAACGTGCTGCAGCACCGCACTGACGCGCTCCAGGCCCATGCCGGTATCCACACTTGGCGCTGGCAGCGGATGCAACACGCCGTCTGCAGTGCGGTTGAACTGCATAAACACGTTGTTCCAGATTTCGATGTAACGATCGCCGTCTTCTTCTGGCGAACCAGGCGGACCACCCCAGATGTGCTCGCCGTGGTCGAAGAAAATCTCGGTGCACGGGCCGCACGGGCCGGTATCACCCATGGTCCAGAAGTTGTCGGAGGCGTATGGCGCGCCCTTGTTATCGCCAATGCGGATCATCCGCTCAACCGGCACACCCACTTCCCGAGTCCAGATATCAAAGGCTTCATCGTCAGTGGCGTAGACCGTGACCCAGAGTTTTTCCTTGGGCAGGTTCAGCCACGCGTCACCGGTGAGGAACTCCCAGGCGAAATGAATAGCATCGCGCTTGAAATAGTCGCCAAAGCTGAAATTGCCGAGCATTTCAAAGAAGGTGTGGTGACGCGCGGTATACCCGACGTTTTCCAGGTCGTTGTGCTTACCGCCGGCGCGCACGCACTTCTGGCTGGTGGCGGCGCGGGTGTAGGCGCGCTTCTCCAGACCAAGAAAGCAATCCTTGAACTGGTTCATCCCTGCGTTGGTAAACAGCAGAGTCGGGTCATTACCCGGAATCAGGGAGCTGGAGGCGACACGGGTGTGTCCCTTCTGTTCGAAGAAGCTGAGGAAGGCTTCACGGATTTCTGCGCTTTTCATAGGAATCTTCCAAAAACCAGCGGCCACGACAAAGCCGGCAAAGGGCCGCATTATATCGGGCCTGCGCGAGGGGGCTAGTGCCTTTATTAATAGGAGCCTGTCGAACTTAACGCTGTTCTACTGCGGAAAAGCCGGATTCGGCCATTTTTGCTGCTCTTTCTCGTTAAATAGCCAGCTATTCGCCTCGAAAGACCAACAAAACTGACTCGACCCGGACTTCCCCTCGTTACGAACGGTCAAGCCCGACAAGCACCTAGAGAGCGACTATTCATCGCTCCACGACACTCAATTTCGACGGAAATCCGCAAAAGCGGCAACCACCTGATCAATATCCGCAGGCGCAATATCCAGGTGCGTGACCATGCGTAGACGCGGCGCGGCAGTCAACACGATCCCACGCTCGGCGCAAAAGGCCTTCAGCGCGCCGGCCTGGTCGCCAACATGCGCGTAAACCATATTGGTCTGTACCGGCTCGACCTCAAAGCCCAACTCACGCAAGCCAGCCGCCAACCGCTCGGCATTAGCGTGATCCTCAGCCAAACGCGCCACCTGATGCTGCAAGGCATACAAGCCAGCCGCAGCGAGCATGCCGGCCTGACGCATGCCACCGCCGACCATCTTGCGCAAACGCCTCGCCTTGCCGACCAACTCAGCTGAGCCACACAACACCGAACCAACCGGTGCGCCAAGCCCCTTGGACAGGCACACCGAGACCGAATCGAAATACTGGGTGATGTCACGCGGCGGCACGCTCAGCTTGACTGCCGCGTTATACAAACGCGCACCGTCCAGATGCAGGGCCAGGCCGCGCCGTGTGCACAGCTCACGCGCAGCTTGCAGATAGGCTTGCGGCAACACCTTGCCTTGCATGGTGTTTTCCAGCGCCAGCAGGCGAGTACGAGCGAAGTGGAAGTCATCCTGTTTGATCGCCGCCTCGACCTTGACTAGGTCGAGCGAGCCATCCGCCTCGCCTTCGATCGGTTGCGGCTGGATCGAACCGAGCACCGCCGCACCGCCGCCTTCGTATTTATAAGTGTGCGCCTGCTGACCGACGATGTATTCATCGCCCCGTGCGCAATGCGCCATCAGCCCGAGCAGATTGCTCATGGTGCCGGTCGGTACGAACAGCGCAGCAGCAAAGCCCAGCTCATCGGCCAGATACTGCTCCAGACGATTAACTGTAGGGTCTTCGCCATACACGTCATCGCCCAGTTCGGCGGCCTGCATGGCCTCGCGCATACCGGGGGTCGGCTGAGTGACGGTGTCGCTGCGCAGGTCGATAACGGGCATGGTGGACTGTCCTTAGACTGGGTAAACCCCGATGCTAAAGCGCGCCACTCAGGCAAACAAGGTACAGATCAGGCGATAAAGCGCAGGACAGATTGTGCCAATAAATCGCTTTACGATCTCGCGAGCTAGAGCCATGTAAGGCGAAAGCAGGCGAGGAAGCGGAGTGTACTGTTGTACATGAGCATTCCGAGCCTGCTTTCAACGCAACAGGGCCGACGCGCAGCAGATCGTAACTGGCTCAGGCCAGCTGCACGTCTTCGGCGGGGACGATCAGAATGCCGGCACGCAGGCCGTTCTTGACCTTGGGGTTGGGGAAGATGATCCGTGCACCCGGCTCATCCACCACCCAGCGAGTGTCGGAAAGGTCTTCAGCCAACAAATAGCCAACCGGCAGCTCACTGAAGTTCTCGATATCGGCGGGCAGGTGAAGCTTGAAGGCGTCACTGTGCTTGATCACTTCACGAGCCACGGCAAAGAGTTTTAGCTCACCCAGCTCGCCCGTTGCACCTTCGGGCTCGCGCCCTTCGATCAAGGCCTGCAGATGCAGCTCAAGCAAGTCCAGATTGACCAACTCGTTCTGCCCAAACGGCCGCGCCTTACCCAGTTCCAGGGTGAAGGCTTCAGCCCCAAGTTGGGTATAGGTGTAAGCACTGAAGGTGATCGAACTCTTGTTGTGCAGCAGCACCGCCTCGATCCCGGCAGCGCTGAGGCGCGCCAGTTCACGCTGGCTG
This sequence comes from Pseudomonas leptonychotis, assembly GCF_004920405.1. Taxonomy (NCBI): domain Bacteria; kingdom Pseudomonadati; phylum Pseudomonadota; class Gammaproteobacteria; order Pseudomonadales; family Pseudomonadaceae; genus Pseudomonas; species Pseudomonas leptonychotis. The sequence goes on along the minus strand of NZ_RFLV01000004.1, from coordinate 216,970 downwards.
CGCGGCCGCCCCTCTTGAAACGGATAGAGGGCGAACTGCTCAATCTTCGACGCACGTATGGCAGTGTGCAGGTCGTAATGCAGGCGGGTGCGCTCTGGCTTGCTGAAAAAATTCGCGGCCAGGTGCTCCAGGTCGCAAGCACGCAACGCTTCGGCCCCGGTGTGCTGGTCGTGACGGCCGTTGAACAGGCGGTTGATGTCTTGTTCGATATAACGCTCGCCACTGCGCATGGCAACGGGGTTACCGAACAGAAACAGAATACGTGCGCGAGGCTGTAGCTGATTGCGGGCGATGCCCTGCAACAGGCGATCGAGTAACTCGATGGGCGCGGTTTCATTACCATGGATACCGGCTGATAACAGCAGGTCCTGGCCGTTGTCGCGGGCCGCTGGCGGCGTTACTTCCAACGCGCCCTCGGCCAGCCAACGCAAACGCGTGCCCTCGGGAGTCAGCTGAATCTTCGCTGCCGGCTCATGGCCGACCAGGGTCAGTTCAAGCAGTTTACCGAGAGCAAGCATGGGCGTTTCCTCAGTCGTGAGTGCAGTCAGGGCCATGCACGTGATCGTCGTCTTCACCCTGTTCAGCGGCTTCCATTTCCAGCTCCAGGCTGACCAAGTTGGTGGCCAGCGGGCGCAGCAACAGGTTGGCGTATTCAGCAGCGCCCTCCTCCACGTCCACACCGATCATCAGCTGGTTGTTGCCCACCTGCTGGAACCAGATTTCCTGGCCCTGCCAGATCACGGCAAAACGTGTGCAAGAGGTTTCCAGCTGGGTGCCGTCAGTGTCTTCGAGGATCAGTTGCAGGGCGTCGCTCATAAAATCTCCACAGTATTGGACGTAGGGTGGATGTCGCTTTTTACATCCACCGGTGGATCGATAAAACGTGATCCACCCTACTCAGCTAATTGAAAGGGATAAACCGCGCCCAGTTTAAGGATCTGCGTCAGTTCATCCAAGGCCGTACGGCATTCGTTCAACAATTGTGGGTCAGCCAGGTCGTTTTCGCTCAGGCGATCGCGGTAATGCTTGTCGACCCAGAGGCTCAAGGTGTCGTGCAGCGTCGGGGTCATGATCACACCCTGATTGACAGCTGCCAGCTCATGTTCCTTGAGCGCCACACGCAAGCGCAAGCAAGCCGGGCCACCACCGTTCTGCATGCTCTGCTTGAGGTCGAATACCTTGACCTCACGGATCGGCCCATTAGTGCTGGTCAGCTGCTCCAGGTAGCGCCAGACATTGGCGTTGTTACGGCACTCTTCCGGCACGATCAGCAACATGCCGCCCTCGGCGCGGTTAAGCAGTTGGCTGTTGAACAGGTAGGACTTGACCGCATCCTCCACCGTTACCGCATCACGCGGCACGCACACGGCCTGGAAGTTACCGCCTCGGCGAGCGAGCTTGTCACTCAGCTCAGCCAGCATCGTGTCGGTGTCGAGGAAAGCGTCCTGGTGATAGAACAGCACCTCGCCATTGCCCACGGCGATCACATCGTTGTGGAACACACCCTGATCGATCACTGCAGGGGTTTGCTGGGCGTAGACCACACCGTCATCGCTCAAGCCATGCAAGCGGGCCACCGCTTGCGAGGCCTCCAGGGTTTGCCGCGCCGGGTAGCGCTGCGGGGCCGGGAAGCGGCTGTCGAAGGCGCTGCGGCCGAACACAAAGAACTCCACCCCAGCATCGCCGTAGTTTTTGCAGAAGCGCGTGTGATTGGCCGCGCCTTCATCACCGAACTGGCCAACAGCAGGCAGCGCAGCGTGGTGGGCGAAGTGCTGATCATTAGCGAACATGGCGCCGAGCACACGGCTGGTGGTCGGGTGTTCTATTGAGCGGTGGAATTTGCAATTGAGGTTAGCGGCGGTGAAATGCACGCGACCATCGGCCGTGTCGGCACTCGGGCTGACGGTACAGGCGTTGGCTGTCCACATGCTGGAGGCCGAGCAGCTGGCGACCAACAGCGGCATGGCATCTTTGGCGGCCTTCTGAATCACCTGTGCGTCTGTGCCGGTAAAGCCCAGGCTGCGCAGCACGGCGACATTCGGGCGCTCCTGCGGCGCCAGTACGCCCTGCTTAAAGCCCATCTCCATCAAGGCCTTCATCTTGGCCAGGCCCTGCTTGGCGGCCTCTTTCGGGCTGGAGCCCACCTGGCTGTTGCTTTGCGAGGCAACGTTGCCGTAAGACAGCCCACCGTAGTTGTGGGTAGGCCCGACCAAACCGTCGAAATTCACCTCAAATGAATGGCTCACAGACTTACTCCGGGGGTCAGGGTGGCAGGCAGACTCAGGCTGTCGGATTCCAGCGAGGCCACCGGGTAGGCGCAATAATCGGCTGCGTAATAGGCGCTGGCGCGGTGATTGCCGGAGGCGCCCACACCGCCAAATGGCGCGGTACTGGCTGCGCCTGTCAGCTGCTTGTTCCAGTTGACGATACCGGCGCGGCTTTGCAGCCAGAACTGCTCGTAGCGCGCCTTGGAGTCCGACAGCAAGCCGGCGGCCAGGCCGTATTGAGTGTTGTTGGCCTCGGCGATGGCCGCCTCGAAGCCTGCGTAGCGGATGACCTGCAGCAGCGGGCCAAAGAACTCTTCATCCGCACGTTCAGCCACGTCTGTCACATCAATGATGCCAGGCGTAAGCAAGGCAGCACCCGGCAACGGCTGGGTCATTTCCAGCAACGGTTTGGCGCCCTGGGCCAGCAGATGCTGCTGCGCCTTGATCAGGTGCTGCGCAGCGGCCAAGGAAATCACCGAACCCATAAAAGGCGCAGGCTGGGCGTCAAAACTACCCACTTTAATGCTTGCCGCCACTTCAACCAGGCGCTCCAGCAGGCTGTCGCCCCACGTACCTTGCGGTACCAGCAGACGACGCGCACAGGTGCAGCGCTGCCCGGCCGAAATAAAGGCCGACTGAATGATGGTGTACACCGCCGCATTAATATCCGCGACCTGATCCACCACCAATGGGTTGTTGCCGCCCATTTCCAGCGCAAGGATCTTGTCCGGACGCCCAGCAAACTGGTTGTGCAGCAGGTTGCCAGTGCGGCTGGAGCCGGTAAAAAACAAGCCGTCGATGCCGTCATGCGCAGCCAGGGCCACACCGGTATCGCGTGCACCCTGCACCAGATTGAGCACGCCCGCCGGCAAGCCGGCTTCGATCCAGCATTTAACCGTCAGCTCGGCGACTTTCGGGGTCAGCTCGCTGGGCTTGAACACCACGCAGTTACCCGCCAGCAGCGCCGGTACGATATGGCCATTGGGCAAATGCCCCGGGAAGTTGTACGGACCGAAGACCGCGACCACGCCGTGCGGCTTGTGCCGCAGTACGGCAGTGGCGTCGGCCAGTGGGCCACTCTTCTCACCGGTACGCTCGCGGTAACTCTGGATCGAGATCGCCACCTTGTTAGCCATGCTGGTGACTTCGGTGGCGGTTTCCCACAGCGGCTTGCCGGTTTCTTCACCAATGCAGTGGCCCAGAGCCTCGGCTTGGTTTTTCAAGGTGACGGCAAATTGTTCGAGCACGGCGATGCGCTCATCCAGCGAGCGCGAGGCCCAGGTCGGGAATGCGGCGCGAGCGGCTTGCACAGCAGCATCAACCTGCGCAGCACTGGCGGCCTGACCTTGCCAGATGCTTTCCTGGCTGACCGGATTGAGCGATTCCAGGGCTTCGCCCTGACCTGCGTGCCAGGCACCGGCGATGTAATGAGTGCTCATCTTGTTTTATCACTCCCAGCAAGGTGTAGACCCGGCATCCGCCGGGTCGGCAATGTAGAGACAACCGCGCCGCTATGGCGAGCGTGAAACCGATCAGCCGCGCGCAGAAACCGCCACAGCACGCACCTGATCGCCGGCCGACAGCTGCAGACGTTTGGCAGTTTGCGCATCAACGACCAAGGTGCCAGCCGCCAAGCGCGCCGAGGCTGCGGTAATCCGGCACTCCTCGCGCTTACGGTTGTGGATCAAGAACTGGGGGGCGTCATCGCCTGGGGTACCAATGGCCAAGACCAATACTTGGCTGTCGTGCACCGCGCGAATTTTCGCGGTTTCTGCCTCGATGGCCGGACCGGCGTCGAAGATGTCGACGTAACCCTGATAGCTGAAACCCTCGCCCTTGAGCATCGCCAGCGCCGGCTCAGTGTCCGGATGGACGCGGCCGATGATGTTGCGTGCATCCTCAGAGAGAAAGCAGGTATAGAGCGGAAACTTGGGCATCAGCTCGGCGATAAAGGCCTTGTTACCAACCCCCGTGAGGTAGTCAGCCTGGCTGAACTCCATTTTGAAAAAGTGCCGACCCAGACTCTCCCAGAACGGCGAACGGCCCTGGTCATCGGACATGCCGCGCATCTCGGCAATCACCTTGTCGCCAAACAGTTCGCGGAACTCGGCGATAAACAGAAAGCGCGCCTTGGACAGCAAACGGCCATTCAGGCCGCTGCGCTGGTCGCTGCGTAAAAACAGTGAGCACAGCTCGGAGTTGCCAGTCAGGTCGTTGGCGAGAAACAGCGTTGGAATCTGCCGGTGAATGTTCAGCTCCTGCGAGGCGCTGACGGTCAGGCCGACCCGGTAGTTATACCAAGGCTCACGCAGGCCAACGGCGCCAGCGACCGCCGAGATACCGACCACCTCACCGTTGTCGTTTTCCAGCACGAACAGGTAATCGGCATCGGCACGCTCGGCACAGCCTTGGAAGGTTTTCTCGGCCCAGCCCACGCGGTGCGCCAGGCGCTCTTCGTTGGCGGGCAAGGTGGTCAGGCCAGCACCGGTACTGCGTGCCAGTTGAAACAGCGCTGGCAAATCGGTGCTACGAACGGGACGAACGATCATGCGCTAACTCCTTAAACCGCAACCAGGCGTACGCTGACGCCTTCGCCGACGCCCAAGGCCTCGGCGGCCGCAACACTCAAGGTCACCGGCTTACCCGGCACCCAATCCAGCTCCACGACAATGGCGCGGAAATCCTGCAGCTGGCCGTTGCTGACCAGATAAGGGCGCCCGCCTTTGCCTGGCTCGCCGATGCGCACCGGCACCACGCGGCTCTGGGCAATCGAGCGGATCCCTGAGGTGCGTGCATGCAGGGTCGGGCCACCATCGAAGATGTCGATGTAATGATCAGTCTCGAAGCCTTCGCGCATCAAAATGTCGAAGCTGATCTGCGCCCGCGGGTGCACCTGACCCATGGCTTCCTGGGCTTCGTCTGGCAACAACGGCACGTAAATCGGGTAGTGCGGCATCAGCTCGGCGAGGAAGGTGCGGCTCTTCAGACCACACAGGCGTTCGGCCTCGGTGTAGTTCATGTCGAAGAAGTTGCGCCCCACCGCATCCCAGAACGGCGAATCGCCAGCCTCGTCGCTGTAACCGACGATCTCCACCACCAGCGCATCGGCAAACCGTTCCGGGTGGTTGGCCAGAAACAACAGGCGACCACGGGAATTGAGCTCCGACCAGGCGCTATTCACCAGCGAGCGATCAACGTAAAAGCTGGTCAGCAGGCTATTGCCCGTGAGGTCGTGACACAGCGAGAGCACGTGGATCTTGTTATGGATCTTCAGCTCGCGGGAGTTGTGCACGAAGGTTTCGTTACGAAAGCTGTAGAACGGCTCGGAATAGCCCGCCGAGGCGACGATGCCGGAGCAGCCGACCAGGCGACCGCTCTCGCTGTCTTCAAGCACGAAGAAATAGCTTTCTTCACCGTTAAAGCTGACTTCGGCAGCAAATGAGGCTTCGGAAGCCACAATCTTTTCGCGCAGACGCTCACTGTCGTCCGGCAGTGAAGTCACACCAACCGGGCTGTCCGCGGCGAGACGCTGCACTTCAGTGAGGTCGGCCATTTGCGCGGGGCGCATCACCAGCATGGTGTCACTCCTTTTGATAAAAGCTCCAAGCCGCCCAAATCGGGCCGCCCAGAGAAAACCGCAACAAACGCCGCGGCACACACAGAGACAGGCTTCCTTGCTGTTTGCTCAACCCCTCCATGGGTCGAGCGAGCGCAGCCCACGACGCCGTGGGCCGGCAATCAGGCGTTAGCCAGCGTGGCCACAGCCCGCTCGAAGCGCGCCAGACCTTCATCGATATCGGCGTCTTCCACCACCAGGCTCGGGGCGAAACGCACCACGTCCGGGCTGGCCTGCAGCACCATCACACCTTCCACTGCAGCGGCGTCGAGAATCGCCTTGGCCTTGCCTTTCCAGGCATCGGACAGCACTGCCCCTATCAACAAACCAAGACCGCGCACCTCGCTGAACACGCCGTACTGCTGGCCGATCTGCTCCAGCTTGGTTTTGAAGCGCTGATGCTTGGTTTTCACCCCAGCCAGCACTTCAGGGGTGTTGATGGTGTCGATCACGGCTTCACCGACCGCGCAGGCCAGCGGATTACCGCCGTAAGTGGTGCCGTGAGTACCCACCGCCAGGTGCTTGGCCAGCTCACTGGTGGTCAGCATGGCGCCAATCGGGAAGCCGCCGCCCAGGCTCTTGGCGCTGGACAGGATGTCCGGGGTCACGTCGTAGTGCATATAGGCGAACAACTCGCCGCTACGGCCCATGCCGCTCTGCACTTCGTCGAACACCAACAGCGCATTGTGCTTGTCGCACAACTCACGGGCTGCTTGCAGGTAAGCCAGATCAGCCGGCAATACGCCGCCCTCACCCTGGATCGGCTCCAGCACCACGGCGCAGGTCTTGTCCGACACCGCGGCCTTCAGCGCCTCGATATCGTTATAAGGGATATGGCTGATGCCCTGGATCTTCGGGCCGAAACCGTCGGAGTACTTCGGCTGACCGCCGACGCTCACGGTAAACAGGGTGCGACCGTGGAAGCTGTTGGTCGCGGCAATGATCTCGTGCTTGTCTTCACCGAACTTATCGAATGCCACGCGACGGGCCAGCTTAAAGGCGGCCTCGTTGGCTTCAGCGCCGGAGTTACAGAAAAACACACGGTCGGCAAAGGTGGCGTCGATCAGTTTCTTGGCCAGGCGCAGAGCCGGCTCGTTAGTAAATACGTTGGATACGTGCCAGAGGTTGCCGGCCTGCTCGGTGAGCGCCTTGACCAGCGCCGGATGGGCATGGCCCAGCACGTTGACGGCAATGCCGCCGGCAAAGTCAATCAGCTCGCGACCGCTTTGATCCCACACACGCGAACCCGCGCCACGTACTGGAATAAAGGCAGCGGGTGCGTAGTTGGGCACCATCACCTGGTCGAAATCGGCGCGTTGCACCGGGTCGTGCTGAACGGACATCTGAGCTCTCCTAACGAGGAACACCTGCATTCACTAGCAGGCGATGTGAAGGATTGTAGGGACTGAACCGGGGGCGGCATTGCCGCCATGCGACAACTTCTTATAGCGCCAACCCGAGGAAAACCGCCGCTTTCGCAAATGCGACAGAAAGCATCGCGATGGCGCAGTTTAAATGCAGCTCGTCGCCTTGGCGCGGTTATCTGCGCAGCAAGAAAAAGGATTTTTTATGGCCGGCTAGCCATTACGCCGGCCACCCTGCTCGATGCTAAAAACAACTCCAGGTTATTTTTAAGCAGGCACAGGAATTACTGCGGGCACCGGCGGGCTGTCGAGGCAGAGAAACTCGATCAAGCGAGCTTTCTGCGCCATGGCGTCCTGGTAGCCCAATTCGATCAGTTCATTGCAGTAACCTGGCTCAAACAGCAAATAACTCAGCACGCCCGCGCCGCTGGCCTTGGTCGCTCCCGGTCCGCGCAGGAACAAGCGCAGCGCCTTGGGCAACTCGTGCCGATGGCGCGCGGCAATTAAGTCCAGCGGTTGGCTAGGTGAAATCACCAGTACATCCACCGGCTTGAGGCCCAACCCACGCGGATGATTTTCGGCGGGAATCAGCCGCCCCATCTCATTAAGCCGTTCGAGCAACTCAATATCGCTTTCCAGGCTGTCAATAAAGGTGCTGTTGAGCATGTGCCCACTGATTTGCGCCAAACTCGGCGGGCGACTCTGCTGAGCACGCACCACCGGCAACCGAGCCTGCGCCACCGCCGGATTACCGCTGACACCCACCACCAGCACCCGCGTAGCGCCCAAGTGCAGGGCCGGGCTGATCGGCGCAGACTGACGCACCGCGCCATCACCAAAATATTCACGATTGATCTTCACTGGCGGAAAAATCAGTGGGATAGAGGCGCTGGCCAGCAGGTGTTCGAGCGCCAAACGGGTCGGCACACCGACTCGGCGATGGCGGAACCAGGGATCGATAGCGGCGCGGCCCTGATAGAAGGTCACCGCCTGGCCGCTTTCATAACCAAATGCCGTCACGGCCACCGCGCGCAGCTGGCGATGGCGCAGGGCGGCGGCTATCCCGGTGAAATCCAGCTCGCGCGCCAGCAACTTGGCCAGTGGCGAACTGTCGAGCAGCGCCACTGGCACCTGACCACCCAACCCTAGCAGGCTGTGGCCGATAAAACGGCTGGCCTGGCGCAACACGCCGGGCCAGTCACTGCGGTACACCTGATGGGTATGAAAACCCTGCCAGACGTTGGTCAGCCGGCGCACCGCTTCGGTGAAATGCAAAGCACCGCACGCCAGCCCCACCGCATTGATGGCGCCAGCCGAAGTACCCACGATCACTGGAAAGGGATTATGCGCCGCATTCGGCAGCAGATCGGCAATTGCCGCCAGCACGCCCACCTGATAGGCCGCCCGTGCGCCACCGCCGGAGAGAATCAGTCCGGTAACCGGCTGATGGGTTGGAGCAGTGTGCGGCATAGGCGACTTCCCACTATTTCTAGCCAGTATAGAAGCCTGTCAGGCGCACACGAAACCGCTCTGCGCCAGAAAAACCCACTTAAATCGCGCAAGCCGCCAATTGGCCGGCGCACAAGCGGTGGGCTTAACGCTTTTTATACAGCTTGGCCTCACCCTTGGGCCGCGTTTTGAAACGCCGGTGCGCCCATAGGTATTGCTCGGGGCAGACGCTGATAGCCTGCTCGATCCACTGATTGACCCGCAGGCAATCGGCCTCTTCGCTCTCAGTGGGGAAATCGGCCAGCGGCGGATGAATCACCAAGCGATAACCCTGATCATAGGGCAAGCGTTGCTGGGTGAAGGGAATCACCCGTGCTCGCCCCATGCGCGCGAATTTGCTGGTGGCGGTAACGGTCGCCGCCTGGGTGCCGAACAGCGGCACGAATACGCTGCGCTGTGCGCCGTAATCCTGATCCGGTGCGTACCACACCACACCACCGGCGCGCAGCAGTTTGAGCATGCCGCGCACATCGTCACGACCAATCACCCCCAGCAAGCGCTGCTCACGCCCGCGGCGCTGCACATAATCGAACAACGGATTCTTGTGCGGGCGATACATGCCGTACATGTCCTGGGCCATGCCCAGCAAGCCACCGCCCATTTCCAACGTGGTGAAGTGCAGCGCCATCAGAATCACACCCTGGCCATCGGCCTCGGCCTGGCGCAGGTGCTCAAGCCCCTCAATGGTGCCCAGGCGGCGCAAGCGCTCGACCGGCCACCACCAGGCAATGGCCATTTCAAAAAAGGTGATACCGGTGGAAGCGAAGTTTTCTTTGAGCAGGGCCTTGCGCTCAGCTGCCGGCACCTGCGGGAAGCACAGCTTGAGGTTACGCGCCGCAATTTTGCGCCGCGAGCTGGCCAGGCGATACATCAGCGCACCCAGGCCGCGCCCCAATAGCAGCAGCACGCTGTAGGGCAGTAAGGCGACTAGCCACAGCAGGCCTAGGCCGAGCCACAACAGCCAAAAACGCGGGTGCAGGAAATAAGCGCGAAATACAGGGCGATCCATAACACAGGTCCGAGGCACGCAATAAAGCCCGGCATTCTATCAGGAGTTTGCTTGCCGCCTGGTTTCGCGGCGCACAACTTGCGAGCGCGCGGCGTTCTCGCTATAAGTCCGGGCTACTTTTATAAAGCCGCTATAAGGCCGCCCCAGGCAGACCATGAGCCAAGCCGATCTCCTCGAGCAAGACCCCGTATTCCAGCTCAAAGGCAGCATGCTGGCCATCACCGTGATGGAGCTGGCGCACAACGACCTCGCCCGCCTCGACCAGCAGCTCAGCGAAAAGGTCGCGCAGGCTCCGGCCTTCTTCAGCAATACCCCGCTGGTATTGGCCCTGGACAAACTGCCGGACGGCGAAGGCGAGCTCGACCTGGCTGAGCTGATGGCAGTTTGTCGCAAGCACGGCCTGCGCACCCTGGCGATCCGCGCCAACCGCGAAGCCGATATCGCCGCCGCCCAAACGCTGGACTTGCCGGTACTGCCGCCGTCCGGCGCCCGCGAACGCCCCATTGACCTCGCACCCGCCAAGCCAGAAAAGCCTGCCGAGCCTGAATTCAAACCCAGCAAAATCATTACCAGCCCCGTGCGTGGCGGTCAGCAGGTGTATGCCCAGGGCGGCGACCTGATTGTGCTGGCCCCGGTCAGCGCCGGCGCGGAACTTCTTGCCGATGGCAACATCCATGTTTACGCACCGATGCGCGGCCGGGCTCTGGCCGGCATCAAGGGCAATCTCAAGGCGCGGATTTTCTGCCAACAGATGGGCGCCGAACTGCTCTCCATCGCCGGCCACTATAAGGTGGCCGAAGACTTGCGCCGCGACCCGTTATGGGGTGAACCGGTGCAGGTCAGCCTGTCGGGTGACGTGTTGAACATCACCCGCCTTTAACGGATACTGCCGCCACTTTTCAAACAGGGCAGCCGGACGCCTGAATAGGCCACGGAACCTGCGTTTTCTCTACATTTTGGGGTGAATCACCTTGGCCAAGATCCTCGTTGTTACGTCCGGCAAAGGTGGCGTTGGTAAAACCACCACCAGCGCTGCCATCGGTACCGGTCTCGCCCTGCGCGGACACAAGACAGTCATCGTCGATTTCGACGTCGGCCTGCGTAACCTGGACCTGATCATGGGCTGCGAACGCCGCGTGGTGTATGACTTCGTCAATGTGGTCAACGGCGAAGCGACCCTGTCGCAAGCGCTGATCAAAGACAAGCGTCTGGAAAACCTCTACGTGCTGGCCGCCAGCCAAACCCGTGACAAAGACGCGCTGACTCAAGAAGGCGTGGAAAAAGTCATCAATGAGCTGCGCGAAAACTTCGAATACGTGGTGTGCGACTCGCCCGCCGGCATCGAAAAAGGCGCGCACCTGGCCATGTACTTCGCCGATGAAGCGATCGTCGTGACCAACCCGGAAGTGTCCTCGGTACGTGACTCGGACCGCATGCTTGGCCTGCTGGCGAGCAAATCGCGCCGCGCTGAGAAAGGCGAAGAGCCGATCAAGGAACACCTGCTGCTGACCCGCTACAACCCTGAGCGCGTGGTTAAAGGCGAAATGCTCGGCGTTGAAGACGTTGAAGAAATTCTCGCGATCCGCCTGCTCGGCGTGATTCCTGAGTCGCAAGCCGTACTCAAGGCCTCGAACCAGGGCGTACCGGTGATTCTCGATGATCAGAGCGATGCTGGCCAAGCCTACAGCGATGCGGTTGACCGCCTGCTGGGCAAGGAAGTGGCACATCGATTCCTCGACGTGCAGAAGAAGGGATTCATGCAACGCCTGTTTGGAGGTCGTGAATGAACATTTTTGACTTCTTTCGTGAGCGCAAAAAAGAAACCACAGCGTCCATCGCGAAAGAGCGCCTACAAATCATCGTCGCCCACGAGCGCGGCCAGCGCAGCCAGCCGGACTACCTGCCGGCCCTGCAGCAAGAGCTGGTCGAGGTGATCCGCAAGTACGTGAATATCGATTCGGATCAAGTCCAGGTCGCGCTGGAAAACCAAGGCAGCTGTTCCATTCTGGAACTCAACATCACCCTGCCTGATCGTTGATTGTCTAATACCCCGAAACGGCGGCCCTGGCCGCCGTTTCTATTTGTGGAAAGCCCATGCCGCTGTCGAACGTCGAAATCCTCCACCAGGACGCCGCCCTGCTGGTGATCAACAAGCCCACCCTGCTGCTCTCGGTGCCTGGCCGCGCGGAAGACAACCGTGATTGCCTGGTCACTCGCCTGCAGGAGAACGGCTACCCGGAAGCGCGCATTGTCCATCGCCTGGATTGGGAAACCTCAGGGATCATCGTCCTCGCCCGCGATGCCGACAGCCACCGCGAGCTGTCCCGACAGTTTCATGATCGCGAAACCGAAAAGGCCTACACCGCACTGTGCTGGGGCCAACCGGAACTGGACAGCGGCAGCATTGACCTGCCGCTGCGCTACGACCCGCCGACCAAGCCCCGTCACGTGGTCGACCATGAGCAGGGCAAGCACGCCCTGACCTACTGGAAGGTATTGGAGCGCCATGCCGAGTATTGCCGCGTTGAGCTAACGCCGATTACCGGCCGCTCGCATCAATTGCGCGTGCATATGCTGTCCATCGGCCACCCGCTGCTCGGTGACGGCCTGTATGCCCATGAGCAAGCCCTGGCCGCCTACCCGCGCCTGTGCCTGCACGCCTGCATGCTCAGTCTGACGCACCCGCAAACAGGCGAGCGGATGCGCTTTGAGTGCCCAGCACCGTTCTAGAACCTGCTTACGATCTGCTGCGCTTCGGCCATCCTGCGTTAAAAACAGCCTCTGAATGCTCATTTACAGCCAGTAAACTCCGCTTCCTCGGCTGTTTTTGCCTTGCCTGGCTCTAGCTCGCGAGATCGTAAACAGGTTCTAACATTTCGGTAACCTAACCCTGCTTACGCGGCCAAATCAGGGTAAAGCAGGCCCCGCCTAGGCTTTCACTGCGGCTGATTTGTGCACGCCCGCTGTGCCAGTAGGTGATGCGCCGCACGATAGACAGCCCTAAGCCGTGCCCACCCGAGGCGCGGGTGCGGCTGTCATCCAAACGCAGGAAGGGCGTGAAGATATGTTCCCAGGCCTCTTCTGGCACGCCGGGACCGTCATCTTCCACATCCAACCGGCAGCGCTGTGCCCCCACCTGATAACTCACCCGCACCCGCGACTCCGCATGGCGCATGGCGTTGCTCACCAGGTTTTGCAGGGCGCGGTGCAGGTAACGCAATTCGGCCTCCACACAGGCACCGCCACCATCGAGCGCATCACGCGAAGGACCGCGCTCAACCCGCACACTGGCACGCAACGGCGCCAACTCGGTGATGACCTGGTCAATCAGCTCATCTAGATCCACCTGCTGGAAGTTCAGCGCCGGCGCGCCCTGCTCCAGGCGCGCGTAGGTGAGCATCTCATCGACCAGCTTATCGAGGTCCTGAATGTCGCTGTCCATGCCCTCCATGTACTTACGCCGCGCCGCGTCGGTTTGCGCATCACCGATCATTTCCAGGCCAAAGCGCAAACGCGCCACCGGCGTGCGCAGCTCATGGGAAACCGCTCGGACCATTTCTCGCTGAATCCCCAGCGAGCGCTGCAAGTGCTCAGCCATGGCATTAAAAGCTGCCGCCAGCCGCCCCACCGAATCACTGCCACGGGTTGCCACGCGCACATCCAGGTGACCACTGGAGATTCGCGTAGCAGCCGCCTCCAGACCGCTCAAGCGCTGCTCCAGCGGCCGCACCAACAGATAAACCATCAACCCGATCAGGCTCAGGCTCAGCGCACCGATCAATACCAGCCACTGCGCCGGATACGGGTTCATCTGGTACAGCGGGCCAATTTCCAGCACCCAAGGCGTGTCGACGATGCCGGAGAACACATGAATGCTGTCACCGCCACGGCCCAAGGCCATAACCGTATCGCCTTCATCCACACGGCGGCGCTGGTCGGGGTCGAGGTCGGCTTGATCGAGGCGCACCAGGTGCAGATCGAAGCCGAACTGCTTGTCGCGCTTCAACGCCGCCAATCGGCGCGGCTGTTCATCCCAGGGATAACGCACCAGCTCATCGATCAACAGAAAGCTGGTAGCGCGGGCCAACTGCTCGCTGACCTGCTGCACATCGGCAACCAACAACAGCGGTTGCTCACCCAGTTGGCTGTAGATGCGCGCTTCATGCGGCCCGGTCTGCTGCACCAGCACCTGACCACGACGCAGGCTATTGCGCGCACCACTGTCCAACCCCACGCCCTCCAGCGCCTCGACGCGCAGCGGAATACCGAGCAAACGGCCCCATATCGCCACTGCGCGACGCCGCTCGATGTCCACCATGGGCGCCAGGTTATCGCTCATCAGCCGAAACGTGCCCTGAGCCAGCCGCTCTCGGTATTGGTCCACGCGCACTTCGTTAAGCAGCTGCAACGCGCCAACGCCGAGCAACGCCACCAACACCAGCACGGCGAGCATGCCGCCATAGATGCGCAGAAAGATCGAATTCATAAAGAGGGCCTATTGAGGCTTCGTCGCGAGCCGCGTTGCTGGGCAACCCGATGGGCCGGGCTGGTTATTGCCCGGCGCTGCGTTATTCGTCGCTCATTTGGACTAACCGAATCCGGCTCAGCCACGGCTCAAACCTCAGCAGGCCCTAGACTTTCAGCCGCCTCGGCGACGAACAGATAACCCTTACTGCGCACGGTCTTGATCAAACGTGGATGCATAGGGTCGTCACCGATTTTCGGGCGAATGCGCGAAATGCGCACGTCGATGGAGCGATCCTGGCCGTCGTACTCAATGCCGCGCAGGGCATTGAAGATTTCCTCGCGCGAGAGAATCCGCCCGGCATTGGACGTCAGCAGCCATAACAAATCGAACTCGGCACTGGTCAGCTCGATGGCCTGCTCGCCCAGCCAGGCTTCACGCATGGCGCTGTCGATCACCAGGGGGCCGAATTGCAGCCGGCGGCGCTCGGTGGGCGCCGGCGCCTCTGCGCCCTCATGGCGCCGCAACAATGCGCGAATGCGCGCCAGCAACACCCGCGGGCGCACCGGCTTGTAGACATAATCATCCGCGCCCATCTCCAGACCCAGCACCTGGTCCATATCATCGGTACGCGCGGTGAGCATCAAAATCGGCCCCTCGTATTGCCCGCGCACCTTGCGGCAGATTGACAGGCCATCTTCGCCCGGCAGCATCAAATCGAGAATCACCAGGTCCGGCTGCTCCCGCAAAATTCGCGCAGCCGCCTGCGCACCGTCCATCTCGATGGACACATTCAGGCCATTGCCCTGCAGGTACTCACGGGTTAACTCGGCCAGGCGCTGATCGTCTTCGACAATCAGAATGTGCCACGACTGCTGCTCCACAACGAACTCCAGACAACTCGGAAACGGCCGGCATTGTATCAATGCGCCAGGCACTGCATAGCGCATGCCATATTTCTGTAAAAACACTAGATGTAGTATCGAGCTGAGAGATAGTCCACGTCTGGGCAAACCGCGGCAAAGGCGCAACGACCACCGACGAACGGTACACCCCAGTAAGCATGCGGGCTGGCCGCTAACCATGTGATTTAACCCACAATTCACCCACAACTTATCCACAGGTTGTTATTGCTCTATCGCCTTGCAATACCCCTGATAGCGCATTATCTTGTATGCCAATCGCGCGACACCCACCACATGTAGGGTTTAGCCTGGCAACCGGACACAAGAAGAATGACTCGCACACGGCCTGATCCAAGCCCGTCACCGGTCGCCTGAAACGCCTTTGCAATACGCCTGCGCTAACGCAGCGGGCCACGCGTCAGCGTAGCGCTTAGCGCGCCTGATGATGAGTAAAGCAACAGCCGCGCACGCGGCTTCACCACTAGATGTAGTAGTCAAGGTGTGAAAACACCTTGACGTGTGACTCTTGAGCCAGGAAGGCGCTTTAGTCGTACCTTCCCTGCCAAATTTGCGAGTCCCGTGTACCCAGCCCTCTGGCTGTGCCCACGGCATTGTTGAAATGGAATGAATGGCAGTAGCCACAGTGAACGACGACCAAGCGTCTGACTAATAAATACAGAACATGGAGACTTTCATGCACACCGACACCTCACGCGAGAACCCGCAGGCCCAAGCGCCGCAGGCCACCGATGACAACCAGAACCTGAGCGCCACCGCGCCGGGCCAACTGCGTGTGATCAAGCGTAACGGCACTGTAGTGCCGTACACCGATGACAAGATCACCGTTGCCATCACCAAGGCCTTTCTCGCTGTTGAAGGTGGCAACGCCGCCGCCTCGTCGCGTATCCATGAAACCGTTGCGCGCCTGACCGAGCAAGTTTCGGCCACCTTCAAGCGCCGCATGCCGTCGGGCGGCACCATCCACATCGAAGAAATTCAGGACCAGGTTGAACTGGCCCTGATGCGTTCCGGTGAGCAGAAAGTCGCCCGCGATTACGTGATCTACCGCGAGTCGCGCAGCCAGGCGCGCAAAAGCGACGCCGCCACGGACATCGCCCAGCCGCACCCAAGCATTCGCGTCACCCACCTCGACGGCAGCGTTGCGCCGCTGGACATGGGCCGCCTGGACACCATCATCCGCGAAGCCTGCGAAGGCCTGGCGGAAGTCGACGGCGCGCTGATCCAGAAAGAAACCCTGAAGAACCTGTACGACGGCGTCGCCCAGAGCGATGTCAGCACCGCCCTGGTGATGACCGCGCGCACCCTGGTTGAGCGTGAGCCGAACTACAGCTACGTCACCGCCCGCCTGCTGATGGACAACATCCGCGCCGAAGCGCTGAACTACCTCGGCGTCGCCATCAGCGCCACTCATCACGAGATGGTCGATTTCTACGCCAAAGCCCTGCCGGCCTATATCGCCAAAGGCATTGAGCTGGAACTGCTCAACCCAGTACTGGGCACCTTCGATCTGGAGAAACTTGGCAAGGCGATCAACCACGAGCGCGACCAGCAGTTCACTTACCTGGGCCTGCAGACCCTCTACGACCGCTACTTCATCCACAAAGATGGCGTACGCATCGAGCTACCACAGGTGTTCTTCATGCGCGTGGCCATGGGCCTGGCCATCGAAGAAGAGCAGAAAGAAGACCGCGCCATCGAGTTCTACAACCTGCTGTCGTCGTTCGACTACATGAGCTCGACACCGACCCTGTTCAACGCCGGCACCCTGCGCCCGCAGCTGAGCTCGTGCTACCTGACTACCGTGCCGGACGACCTGTCAGGCATCTATCACGCCATCCACGACAACGCCATGCTCTCCAAGTTTGCTGGCGGCCTGGGCAACGACTGGACGCCAGTGCGTTCGCTGGGCGCCTACATCAAAGGCACCAACGGTAAATCCCAAGGTGTTGTGCCGTTCCTTAAAGTGGTCAACGACACCGCAGTAGCCGTTAACCAGGGTGGCAAGCGCAAAGGCGCTGTCTGCGCCTACCTGGAAACCTGGCACATGGACATCGAAGAGTTCATCGAGCTGCGTAAAAACACCGGTGACGACCGTCGCCGCACCCATGACATGAACACCGCCAACTGGATTCCAGACCTGTTCATGAAGCGCGTGTTCGACGACGGCCAGTGGACCCTGTTCAGCCCGTCCGAAGTGCCCGACCTGCACGACCTCACCGGTAAAGCCTTCGAAGAGCGCTACGAGTACTACGAAGCCCTGACCCAGTACGGCGGCAAGATCAAGCTGTTCAAGACCATCCAAGCCAAAGACCTGTGGCGCAAGATGCTCTCCATGCTGTTTGAAACCGGCCACCCATGGCTGACCTTCAAAGACCCATGCAACCTGCGCAGCCCGCAGCAGCACGTCGGCGTGGTTCACAGCTCGAACCTGTGCACCGAGATCACCTTGAACACCAACGCCGACGAGATCGCCGTGTGCAACCTGGGCTCGGTCAACCTGCCGAACCACATCAAAGACGGCAAGCTCGATACCGCCAAGCTGGAAAAGACCATCAAGGTCGCCGTGCGCATGCTCGATAACGTTATCGACATCAACTACTACTCGGTGCCGCAGGCGCGTAACTCCAACTTCAAGCACCGCCCGGTTGGCCTCGGCATCATGGGCTTCCAGGACGCTTTGTACCTGCAGCACATCCCGTACGGTTCCGACGCCGCTGTGGAATTTGCTGACAAGTCGATGGAAGCGGTCAGCTACTACGCCATCCAGGCCTCCTGTGACCTGGCCGACGAGCGCGGCAGCTACGAAACCTTCCAGGGTTCGCTATGGAGCAAAGGCATTCTGCCGCTCGACTCGCAGCAGATCCTGATCGAGCAGCGCGGCCAGAAGTACATCGACGTTGACCTCAACGAAACCCTGGACTGGGCGCCGGTACGTGCCCGTGTACAGAAAGGCATTCGTAACTCCAACATCATGGCCATCGCACCGACCGCCACCATCGCCAACATCACCGGCGTATCGCAGTCGATCGAACCGACCTACCAGAACCTCTACGTGAAATCGAACCTCTCGGGCGAATTCACCGTGATCAACCCGTACCTGGTTCGCGACCTCAAAGCACGCGGCCTGTGGGACTCGGTCATGATCAACGACCTCAAGTACTACGACGGTTCCGTGCAGCAGATCGAGCGCATCCCGCAAGAGCTGAAAGACCTCTACGCCACCGCGTTTGAAGTCGACACCAAGTGGATCGTCGATGCCGCCAGCCGTCGCCAGAAGTGGATCGACCAGGCGCAGTCGCTGAACCTGTACATCGCCGGCGCCTCGGGCAAGAAGCTCGACGTGACCTATCGCATGGCTTGGTACCGTGGCCTGAAAACCACCTACTACCTCCGTGCCCTGGCCGCGACCAGCACCGAGAAGTCCACCATCAGCACCAGCAAGCTCAACGCGGTGTCCAGTGGTGGCAACGATGGCCTCAGCGCAGCACCGGCCAAGGCCCCGGAAGTGGAAATGAGTGCAGGCCCGGCTCCAGTGCCAAAAGCCTGTGCTATCGACGAGCCAGACTGCGAGGCTTGTCAATAAGCGCGCGAATCTGAGCGGCATTCGCGGCGTTACCTGCCGGAGCGGCCCCCATCACGTACATGCGTACGCTCAGGGGCTCCACTCCAGCAGGTGCCTTGCGACTACTCGCTCAGCTGCACGCTCGAATGTAGAAAAAAGATCAAAAGCAATATTAGGGAAAGGGCTAGCAACACCGCCCTCCCCACTTATTACCGCTGCACGCCCTCGGCGTGCAGCACGGCGGTAGAGGACAGGCCCGACAGGGCCGCCCACCGACCAGCGGTACCGTTTTACCCTTGCGCGCTCTACGCAACGGAACACAATCAGACTGTATATCCACACAGGTCGGTTATTTCACCGGCCCGCAAGCAGGAGCCAAGCCATGCTGAGCTGGGACGAATTTGACAAGGAAGACGGCACTGACGCCGTTGTAGCCAACAGCGCCACTGCGCAAGTTGCTGACATGAACATCGACAAGCTTGATCAGGTTGGCGGTGCCGCTGCCGTTGAAGCCCGCGCCGTGGCCGCTGATGACAGCGCCGCCGTCGCCCGCGCCAAAGCCTCCCTCGACAAACTCGACATCGCCGAAGGCCTGGCCGAGCTTGAAGGCGCCTCCGCCCGCGTTGCGGTCGACGAGAAGCGCATGATCAACTGCCGCGCCGACCTCAACCAACTTGTACCCTTCAAGTACGACTGGGCCTGGCAGAAGTATCTGGATGGTTGCGCCAACCACTGGATGCCGCAAGAAGTGAACATGAACGCGGACATCGCGTTGTGGAAAACCCCGGACGGCCTGACCGACGACGAGCGCCGCATTGTGATGCGCAACCTCGGCTTCTTCTCCACAGCCGACAGCCTGGTTGCCAACAACCTGGTACTGGCCGTGTACCGCCTGATCACCAACCCCGAGTGCCGCCAGTACATCCTGCGCCAGGCCTTCGAAGAGGCGATCCACACCCACGCTTATCAGTACTGCATCGAATCGCTGGGCATGGACGAAGGCGCGATCTTCAACATGTACCACGAGATTCCATCAGTCGCGAAAAAAGCCGCCTGGGGCCTCAAGTACACCCGTTCGATCTCCGATCCGAAGTTCGAAACCGGCACCGTCGACACCGACAAAGAACTGCTGCGCAACCTGATCGCCTATTACTGCGTACTGGAAGGCATCTTCTTCTATTGCGGCTTCACCCAGATCCTCTCCATGGGTCGCCGCAACAAGATGACCGGCGTCGCCGAGCAGTTCCAATACATCCTGCGTGACGAGTCCATGCACCTGAACTTCGGCATCGATGTGATCAACCAGATCAAAATCGAAAACCCACACCTGTGGGATGCCGCGATGAAGGACGAAGCCACCCAGATGATTCTGGAAGGCACTCAGCTGGAAATCGAATACGCCCGCGACACCATGCCGCGCGGCGTACTGGGCATGAACGCCGCGATGATGGAGGACTACCTCAAGTTCATCGCCAACCGTCGCCTGACCCAGATCGGTTTGAAGGAAGAGTACCCAGGTACTTCTAACCCATTCCCATGGATGAGCGAGATCATGGACTTGAAGAAGGAGAAGAACTTCTTTGAGACGCGGGTTATTGAATATCAGACTGGTGGGGCGTTGAGCTGGGATTGATTCCCAGTTTACTCACTGAAGAGTTAAGAGCGCTTTACCTGAAATGGATGTTTGGGATGGCGATTAGATAACTAATAACCCTGCCTTGTGCGGGGTTCTTTTTGAGAAAAAGAAATGGAACTAGCTGACACAATAAACCTGGCGATTACAATAGGCCTGGGAGTCATCTCTATTATCCTTGGGATATTTTCAATCTGGCTAAGCATGAGATTTAATGACAGCTCAAACTCCGCTCTTGACTCAGTAAAGAGCCTTTCACATGAGCTGAAATCTCTATCAGAAATATCCCTTACGCACCAAAAAGATTTTTCATCAAAAATGCTTGACTCATTGCTAGACCAGGGAAAATACGGAACTCCTACAAGTAATGAAACATACAAAAACCTTGAATCAAGGTTTATAGACAAACTAACTGAACTTGAAAACAGCTTATCAAGCACAATAGAATCTGAGCTCAAGGAAAAGCTTGAAGCAAACAACATTTCACAAACTGAAATCAAAGAAATTCTTTCAACAATAAGAGCAGAGACTGATAAATTAAAAAGCGGAACCATCACAGCAGCAAAAAATTTCGCGATCCCAGCAAAGCTAAAAAGCCAACTTAAAAGTTTTATAGACTACCCAGCAAACTACTTACTAATTGAAGCAATAGCCAAAGAAAAAATTACAACCGCTGACAGCCTAGCGGAAGTCACCGAGAAATACGGAATACCCGATGGCTGGGAGGAAGCAATTGGCAATTTAGCAGAAAACGGAATAGTAAGTTTTAGCAAAGACCATGAATCATTTTCTATTCCAAGCGCACAAGAGCGACTGATAATGCGCTGGATCAACAGCAATCAAAAAACAATCAACAAAATAAGAGACATCACAAGAGACAAGAACGAGCCGACAGTTACAGAAGAAGAAAGAGCCATTGCTTTAGATTTAACATTCTAACCAACGAGTTAGTCGCTCGTAGGATGGGTTGAGCGTAGCGATACCCATCACCTTCCAGTCAACCGCGATATTTTTATTGTCTGTTAATAAGCCTTTCGCCCTTACGGCGAGTTACTTTCTCTTTGCGCGCGCAAAGAGAAAGTAACCAAAGAGAAAGCGCGCCCGGCATCCGGGTTTCGCTGCGCTCAACTTCCCTTGTTCCGGCGCTGTTCCGAGGGTCGTCACGGTGGGCCATCCCTGGCCCATCGTTCCTCGTTTGGCATCCATGCCAAACGCCCCTCTCCACAACACCTCCACTCGGCCTCCTGACGGGATTCGGGGACCGCGTTGTTTGGGCGAGTTGTGGACGGCAGAGCGAAGGAAAAGATCAAAGCATCAATTACAAGAACCCGCTCACACGTAAAACACAGCTACTGACTTAGAATCACGCCGCGCTATACGCGCGTCCAGCAACAAGAATCTCTCCCGCCAAAATTTATTTCGAGTATCGCGATATGGATATCAACCGTTTTGAAAAAGTTAGAATTTCATATGAAAAAGTGCCGGCTTATAGAAAACGCTGGTTCGTTCTTCTATCTCTCCTAATATTTCTTCCAGCAACAATCCTTATTGCACTGACCGGCGATATATACGCAAAGAAAGGAGATACCGTTTACAAATTCAAAAACAACGCCATCAATCAACTAATAATCATGGCTGTGACATTTATGGCTGCAGGTCTATTCATAGCGGCTAACCGATAAAACTGCGCAGGGTTTGAAACAGGGGACAGATTTATTTTTTCTGCTGTCCTCTTCTACTGGTTTCGGCCTTACGCCGAGTCACTTGATTCGCTGCGCTCACCCTTCGGACCAGCCTGCGGCTGTTACTACGCTGCGCTCCGTATCTCTTTACTCGCGCAGAAAGTAACCAAAGAGAAAGCGCGCCCGGCATCCGGGTTTCGCTGCGCTCAACGCCCCTCGCTCCGGTGCTGTTCCGAGGGTCGGCAAGACGGGCCATCCATGGCCCGACATGCCTCGTTTGGCATCCATGCCAAACGCCCCTCTCCACAACACCTCCACTCGGCCTCCTGACGGGATTCGGGGACCGCGTTGTTTGGGCGAGTTGTGGAAGGCAGAGCGAAAGGCAAAAGCATCGCGGCTAAAGCCCCTCCCACAAATAGTCGGCCGTGTACGCCACAGTGCTGATCACCCCGCTCACCGTGGGAGGGGCTTTAGCCGCGAGCCTTGTTAGGCCACCGACGATTTAGTTCGTAGGATGGGTTGAGCGCAGCGATACCCATCAACCAGGCAATCAGCCAACCGCATGGGTATCGCCCTGCTCCACCCATCCTACAAAGCAAAAGCCAACTCGCTGCCCCGCCGAACCCATCCATTCGGGCCAGGACAAACGCCCCATCAGGAGGCCGAGCGGAATCGTTGTGTAAGGGGTTGAGCGGCATGGATGCCGCGACGACTGCATGGATGCAGGAGGTAGAGCGACGCAGGATGCCCGAGCCGAGAGCCGTGATGGGCCAAGGATGGCCCTTCGCGGCGGGCCCCTGAAGCAATGATGGAACGAGGAAACGGAGCGAAGCGAAGTAACAGCCGAAGGCTGGCCCGCAGGGTGAGCGAAGCGAATCAAGTCGAGCGCAGCGAGACCCGGATGCAAAGGGCAAGACCTTTTGCTTAGTTTTGGCGGGGCCGACCATCCGGGCGTCTGCCAAAAGTGAGCCGCCGTAAGGGCGGAACCGTTAGACCGAGCAATAGATATGCGGCGGCAACCCGTAACCCTGCAGCACAACAACAGCATGGGTATCGCTGCGCTCCACCCATCCTACAAGTTTGCATTGACCCGCTCGCGGCTAAAGCCCCTCCCACGAGCTCGATAAATATTTGCTGGATGCGGCAGGCCGTGCTGGGCGATGAGTTAAAACCTACCGAGCCAGTACTGCGGGCGACGGCGGTGATGGGCAATAGCCAGCACCTGAAAACCGTCAGAGTTTTCCCGGTAAACGATGGATAACGGAAAGCGCTGGAGGGGTACGCTGCAAATATCTGGCTCAAGCTCAACACGCCAGGCTTTGGGTGACTCAGCAATCAATGCGGCCAGGGACTCGAACTCCGTGATGAAAGCCGCACCCAATCCAGGAACCTTCGATTCGTAATAACCGACTGACTCCAGAAACTCGGCCTCCGCTGCCGGGTGAAAAGAATAATTCATCGAATCAAGGCTCTGGCCTTCTTCATCACCTCATCACCGGGCACAGCCTGAACCGCGCCACTATCAAGCTCTTCTGCTCGCCGTTGCGCCTCAAGCAACCAGTCTGAGCGAAGCTCTTCTTCTGAGGGTGCGTCCAGACTCAAGACCAAACGTTGGATCAACTGCGCCCGCTCCTTCTTGGGAAGGTGCAGAGCTTCAGCCTCAATTTTCTGCAGACTCATGGCAAAACCTCTCGCTTATCTTCCAACAAATCTTGGCACGGATGATTAGTAGGTGCCATCGCTAGGTGCCTGCGCGTTACAAGTGGCAACCCAGCTGGATATCCACATCGCATGGGCGCCTGCCTAGGCCCCGCCAAAGGCCTGTTATGCCGCCCAACGCTAAAGCGTACAAAGCCCTCCCGGCACCGCCATCACCCAATCGCGCACCGCCTGAATGGTCGGATCGTGCTTGCGGTGTTCCGGGTACACCAGAAAGAACGGTTTGCCTTCCAGCTCCGGGCCGAAGGGCTGTACCAGCCGCCCCTCCTTCAGCTCATCCTCAATCAGTTGGCGGCTCATCAGAGCCACGCCCTGGGCACCGACGGCAGCCGAGATGGCATGCGTCTCATCGGAAAACACCAGCCCGGCGCTGACATCCAACCCCGGCACCTGGGCCTTTTTCTGCCACACGGTCCAATCGATGGGCGAAGAAACAACGGCCTGATTACGAAAGTGAATCAACGAATGCTTGGCCAGTTCGCTCGCACTCTGCAAGCCGAGGTGCGGGCTGCAGGCCGGGATAAAGGTGTTGTCGAACAGCTTCTCCGCCACCAGCCCCGGCCAACGGCCGTCGCCATAACGAATGGCGATATCCGCCGTAACACCATCCAGCGCGACCGGCTCATGCGAGGCGTGGATGCGCAGGTCAATATTCGGCTGGGCATCGCGCAGCATGCACACCCAGGGCAGCAGCCAGCGCACCGCCACGGCCGGCGTGGTACTGAGCGTAATGGCCTGACGACAGGGCACCGCGCTGAGCCGTATCGCCGTGGCGCTGATGCTGTCAAAGGCGCTTTCCAGCACCTGTTGCAGCTCGCGCCCTTGGGCGGTCAGTTCGAGCTGGCGCGGCTTGCGCACAAACAACGCGACACCGAGCGACTCCTCCAGAGCCCGAATTTGGTGGCTGATCGCGGTTGCGGTAACAGAAAGTTCTTCTGCTGCCTGCTTGGCGCTCTCGTGGCGAGCAGCCGCCTCAAACGCCCGCAGGGCAGAAAGCGAAGGTAACCAGCGCTGCGCCATACATGAGCCTCTTTCATCTGTATCGGAAAATAATCGTCGTTTGTTGCTCATGACGACTGAACCTAACCTGAGGGTGCTACGAATTACAGATGAATTCAACTTCGCATAGGAGACTCGCCATGCCACATATTCTGCAGCTGGATGCCAGCGCCCGCCCCGGCCTCGCCGGCCAGGACCCACACGGCTCGCACAGCCGTAACCTCACTCATCGGTTTGTCAGCCAGTGGCGGGCTCGCCGAGCGCAGGACAGCCTCACCTACCGCGACATCGGCCAGAACCCGCCGTCTTTCATCAACCATGACTGGATCGCCTCCTCCTTTACTCCGCAAGAGCAGCGCGAGCCATGGATGCAGGAAACCCTGGCCGAGAGCGAGCAACTGGTTGATGAGCTAATTGCCGCAGACGTGCTGGTGATCGGCGCGCCGCTCTATAACTTCGGCATGCCCGCCGCGCTCAAGGCCTGGATCGACCAGATCGTGCGCCCTGGCAGAACCGTGGACATTAATGAAGGCAACCCACTCGACCCTTACGTACCAAAGCTGGCCGATCGGCCACGG
Source organism: Pseudomonas leptonychotis (assembly GCF_004920405.1). Classification (NCBI taxonomy): domain Bacteria; kingdom Pseudomonadati; phylum Pseudomonadota; class Gammaproteobacteria; order Pseudomonadales; family Pseudomonadaceae; genus Pseudomonas; species Pseudomonas leptonychotis. Next base: position 191,641 of record NZ_RFLV01000004.1, on the reverse strand, counting down.
CATGCCGTCATTCTCAGCGCCCGAGGCGGTATCGGTTTTGGCGTTGGTGGCGAGATGGCCCATATGAACCATCTGGAACCGAACCTGATCACCGCCCTCGGTTTTATCGGTATTACCCAAGTGCACCTGATTGCCATCGAAGGGCAGGAGGTCGGTGGTGAACTGCTAGCCGAGTCGGTGGCTCTGGCCCTGAGCCAGGTCGATGCCTTGGTGGCGCAGCTGCAACACGCGCTGCAGCCAAACCGCACACCCGAGCCGGCCTGAACAGCGGCAATCTGCGCCACGGGCTTACGGGCTTGTCGGCGCACAGCGTGAACGGCAGCTGCCGCGAACAAACAGAGGCGCTATCGGCATGGGCGCACACATGCTGAAACAGACGCCTGCAGGGCATGTTCACGTTTTGTTCATCCGCGACGGTCAGAGTTGCTCACGTATGCGGCATCGCAGGGAACAGCATCTGCCGCTCCGTTGTTGATTACCCTCATGGAGCGGCTCAATGCCAACCAATCGCCCTGCAGGCGCAACCGCTGTTGCGCCAACACCGCTGTCTGTCTTGTGGCGCAATAAACGCCTGCTTGTTCTCCTGGCGGCCATCGCGGCCCTCGCCAGCCTACTGACCCTAACGCTACAACCCGAACCGGTTGTGGACTTGGGTGAAGACAACCATATGGATGAGTCCGGCCTATTTGCCAGCTGGGATAAGGGCGATGTTGTCGTGCTGGTGCGCCACGCCGAACGCTGCGATCGCTCCAGCAACCCCTGCCTTGGTGACGACGAGGGCATCACCATCGCCGGCAGCGAAACCGCCGATGACGTTGGCGACGCCTTCAAAGCCCTAGGCCTGAGCAACGCCGATATTTTCTCCAGCCCACTGCTGCGCACCGTACAGACCGCGGCGTCTATGTTCGATATCAGCATCGCCACTCAGGATTGGCTGAGCAGCTGCCGCAAAAGCCTGAAGCAGAACATGCTCAACCATAAGCAAACCCAGCGTAACCTGCTGCTCGTCACCCACAGCGGTTGCATCGAAAGCGTGGCCAAGGCCTTGAACACCTCAGGCGCTGAATATGACAGCGAATACACCAGCGCCCTGTTTGTCTCCGTAGACAAACAGGGCGGCCGCCCACGCTTGCTGGGCTACATGAAAGCCGATGGCCTGGAGCGGTTTGTCGATGGGTCGAAGAGCTAGGAAAAGGGGACAGATTCATTTTATGCGCCGTCCCCTGCTACTCGTTTCCGCTGTACGCCTAGCCACTTTCCCTTCTGCGTAATTAGATGTGGCAGCGTTATGTTCTCAGCCCGGGATACGAGCCCGGCGGATGGCCAGTAGCTTGCGCGTGGTATCGATAAATGGCAGCAGGATCAGGCTGTAGAGCGTCAGGTACCGGTGCGCGTCTTGCTCAGCAGTGCCGAAAGTGAGGCGCTCGGGTTCGGCCGTGGTGGTGTAGAGGGTGCCGAACATCCAGTCCCAGACGGACAGGTTGGTGCCGAAGTTCTTGTGGTAATGATGCGGCGCGGCGCTGTGATGAATCTGGTGCTGCGCCGGGCTATTGATCAAATGCTCCCAGCGTGACCCAAACGACAGCCATACATGGCTGTGGCGCAAGTTAGCCGCCAGGCAGTTGAAGATAAACACCAGATAGGTCACGCCGAACAGGGTGTAGCGGCTGATTTCACCACCGCACAGGTACCAGAAGCCCCCAGCGTAGGCGCCCAGCAACAGGGTCGTGAACAGGCTGTCGGCGATTTTCTCAATGACATGCACACGGCTGGCCGTCAGCGGCACCAGCACCGGTGCGACGTGATGCACTTTGTGAAACGCCCACAGCCAGGGGGTGTGAAAGGCACGGTGAGTCCAGTAACTGGCGAAGTCGTTAATCAGAAACACACCCAAGCCAAACAGCAGGCTCAGACCAAGATTCTCGCCCAGTTGCGGTCGCGCCCCCCAGAGGTGTGAGAAAAACGCCTGGTAGTCCGCTGAACGCAGAACGTAAGGGTCCACCAAGCCGATCACCGGCACGATCAATAGCAGCTTGAGCAGCACGCGCACGAAGTAGTAGCGATAATCCAGCAAGGCCGAGGGGTGCAGGTGCACCCGGCTGCCGCCGATAAATTGCCAGAACGAGCATGCATCGGTCTGCCCCAACCGGCGCTGCCGGCGATACAGCAGATAAGCGACGATGTAGGACAGGCTCAAAAAGAAGACGCCAATGCGCCCATTGAGGTCAAAAAGCCCCTTGATCTGCTTGAGCACTGCGTTTAGCAGCGCACTCAGCGGCTCGCAGACCAACAACCACTCTTCCACGCCCCACCCCCTCAATAAAAGCGGCGGCCATAATAAGAAATAATCAATCATTAACAAATGAGAATTTTAGTCACTCGAAAAACAACCTCATCGCCCTGATAAATGGGATTGTTGTGACTCAATCAGCGTGAGTCCTCCGACAACAGCATGGGTATCGCGATGCTCCACCCATCCTACAAATCTGCATTGAGTCATTTCGCGGCTAAAGTTCGTTATACAAAGAGCTCACCTGTATAGGCCAATACGCGGATCAGCCCTGCTCCTCGGCCATCCGCCCACAACCGCGCGATACAACGCGAAACGGATTCAGCCAAAAACCAGCCCAATACCGCACCTTTTTATTTACCAGACCCGCTGCACGTGCGTGTTGCATTCAGCCCCTTCAACTGACACTCTTTTTTTTAAAACAACAAGCGGACTAAAACGCGATGGGTACTGAACACAAAGTGCAGAAAAGCATCCCGGAAGTGCTGTTCGTCGGCGCTGATCCGGGCCGACGCGAGCAGTTCAATACCGATTGCCGCAGCCAAATAACCCGACTGCATTTCGCCAACAGCACCGATGATGCGTCCACCCTGCTCATCCAAAAGCCCATCGATTTACTGGTGCTGGATTTAGCCAGTTTCAGCCGCACAACCGATGTGCGGGCCTTGGGTGAATTGATCAACCAACGCGCCGGCATGGAAACCCTGGCCCTGTGCCCGGCAGTAGAAGCCGGTTGGTTGTTGAGCCTGATGCCCTACGGACTCAAACATTACTGCCTGAGCCCCTACCTCTCGGCAGAGTTGACCCGGCGCCTGGAAGACATGGCGCGCACTGTCGACGCCTATGACATGACCCAACGCCTCGATGACCTGGGCGACATCGTCGACCTCAATGATTCCTGGCTGAATGCCATGGGCTACAGCATCGATGAAGTCATCGGCACCCGCTTTGCCGACTATGTAGACAAGAAGAGTCGCGCGGCGGTTGAACGGGCACTGATCACCACCAGCAGCAACCCCAGCATCGACACCGTGGTGTGCCAGCTACGGCGCAAGAATGGCTCCATTCTGGATGTGTCGCTCACAGGCCTGGCCACCTACAACGCCCATGGCGAACACCTGCAAACCCACTGCGACCTGCGCGGGGTGAATTACTTTTTAGCGGACAAGCTCAAATCGCAGAGCCTGCTGGAGGTGGAGCGCGAGTTGAAAGTGCTGCTGCAGGTGCGCTCCAAATTGCAGCAGGCGTTGATGGGCATCAAAGACGTCAATGAGCTGTCTTTTTTGATGTGTCATGAACTGCGCAAATGCCCAGGCATTGTCGGCGTAGCGTTTTTGCATAAGGACGCCAATGAGGTCATGCAGCTGGATGCCTGCATGTCACGGGATGATGAACAGCGCAGCAATTTTGTTCAGGGTTGCGAGCAGATGCTGCAGTCGGTTCAAGGCAACTCGCAAGGTGTGCTGACCGCGTTAACCCAGGGCGAGTTTGTGATTGCCGACTCGCTGGCCAAGATAGTTGACCAAAATGAGAATCGCTTCTTCCGCGCCATGGGCATACGCACCATCGTGGGAACGCCGATCGTGGCGGAATCGATCATGTTTGATGAGGATGCCAACACCATAGGCGCCTTGTGCTTGATGCTGGATCGGCGTCGCAACTTTCCGCGCGAGTGGCTGGAGGTCATGGCAGAGCTGGGCACTCTGGCCAGTTTTGGTCTGAAAATCATCGAGTGGGGCCACGAAAAAGCCGGCCTGATGCGCCAACTGCGCGACATGGCCATGACTGACACCCTCACAGGCGCCGCCAACCGCCGCAGCGCCAATGAATTTATGGAAAAAGAGTACGCGCGCAGCCAGCAAGAGAACGTAGCGCTTACGCTGATCATGATGGACGTCGACAAATTCAAAACCATCAACGACACCTATGGCCATGAACAGGGCGACGAAGTGCTCAAGGCGATTACCCGTCTGGCCAAAAGCCAGTTGCGCGAGACCGATCTGCTGGTGCGTTGGGGCGGTGAAGAGTTTCTAGTGGTGGCTCCCAATACCAACGCAGAGGCAGGTTTTGCACTGGCGGAGGCCATCCGGAGGGAAATCGAGCAGACGGCTATCGAGGGTTGTAACCGCGTCACCGTCAGTATGGGCGTGAGCCAAATTACAGTTGGCGAACGCATTGAAGGGGCCTTGGGCCGCGCGGATACCGCGTTGTATCGCGCCAAGGAAAGCGGACGCAACCGCTCCATATTAGCGGAGCGTATGGGGGCTAATTGAACGAGGCGCTCAGGGCGCAGGCGGCGAAGAATCACCAATCCAGCCTTGAGCATTGAGCCGTTCAATTCACCCCAAACAACCATTGAGCTGCGCCCTCAAGGGCCGTTTGGGGCCTTGTCCTCACTGCCATTGCCTCTAGGGTCCAGCAGCAGGGGCATGATATGCAGAATCAACAGCGCCAACAGGGTACCGAGCACGGCGGTCGCTACATGGCCCAACCCCACGGCCACACCGATGGCCGCAGTGGCCCATAATCCAGCGGCCGTGGTCAGGCCTTTCACATCGGCAATGTTATCGCCTTTGAGAATAGTGCCGGCACAGAGAAAACCGATACCGGCCACTACCCCCTGAATCACCCGGCTCATAGCATCGTGCTCCGCGCCTTCCAGCTCCAATAACATGACAAACACACTGGCCCCCAGGCATACCAACATGTGCGTGCGCACGCCCGCTGCCTTGCCTTTTACCTCGCGTTCATAACCCAGCAAACCGCCCAGAAACATGGCCAGGCTCAGGCGCAAAGCGGCGCGAGTCAGTTGCTCCACTTGGCCGAGGTCGGAAAACTCATCCACCAAGGTGATCAAAATACGTTCTGCTAAATCCATTTTCCTCTCCTGCTCAAACCCCTCCACCTCTGAGTCTGCAGCAATGCAATAGGTTCGACTTATGCCGCAAAACCGGCCCGCTGATGAGCGCACTGGCGCGTCTTACACAGCGAAACAGTCGGCCGAGCCCTGTTTCACTTGCTGACGCCTGGTTGCGCCCACAGAAAAAATTAACGCCCCGAGGCGCTACAATGCCGCCCACGCCGACGCCCCCATCCGCGCATTCCCCGGAGCCAGACTCGCCATGTTCACCCTTGCCCACCTGAACACCCCGCCACCCGAGTCGCTGAAAAGCCAGGTTTTGCAAATGGTGGTGGATTACTTCGGCGATATCAGCCCAGTGTCGCTCACACCCAGCAACCCGCTGTATCAGCTGTACCAGTACGTGATCGGCTACGAAATGCACCTGTACCTGCAAGCCATGGACAGTGCCCTGACTAGCAGCGCGCAGTTGATTCTGGCCCTGGACGATCTGGACCCTGCCCAGGTGCTGGGTTTTGCCCTGTACCTGCCTACCCAGGATGACCCCGAGGCCTGCACCCTGGCCTATATGGCCGTGCAAGCCAGCCACCGGCGCCGCGGCATTGCCCGAGCCATGCTGCAACACATGACCACCCGCCATCCGCATGCCGAGCTGGCGTGCGTGGCCAGCAAAGTGCCGACCTTCGAAGCCATGGGCTTTCGGGTACTGGCGGCGCACGGGCCACAAGTGCTGATGAATACCCGCGACCACAGCTCAAACGGCATGGTGGCGGTGCAGGATCTGGCGCCCATCTTCCAGTCCAAGGAAGTGCGGCAGATTCACGCATATTTGCTCAAGCAGCACGGCAAAAAAGCCATGACCGAGGCGGAGAAAAAACGCGACCGCCAGCTCGACCAGATGACCCAGCGCGCTCTGGCGCTGGTACACGAACGCCGCGCCTCAGGCTCCGTGCACTGAGGCGCAACACAGCCAAAGCGAAACGATGACCACACTGACCATTTCCGCCGCCTGCCTGTTCGACGATGCCGGCCGCCTGCTGCTGGTACGCAAACGCAACACTCTGGGCTTTATGCTGCCCGGCGGCAAAGCCGAGCCCGGCGAAGATGCCATAACCGCGCTGATCCGCGAGCTGAAGGAAGAACTCAACCTCAGTCTGCCGGTCCAGGCGCTGCAACCACTCGGTCAGTTCCGTGCTGCGGCGGCCAATGAGCCAGATACCTAGATCGACGCCAGCGTCTTCCAGGCCCGCCTACCCCACCCCGTTAGCGCCGCCGCCGAACTGGAAGAACTGCGCTGGCTCGCACCCGGCGACGCACCGCCAGCGACCCTGGCGCCGCTGCTGCGCGAGCATGTACTGCCACTGCTCTGGCCGGCCGCTCACTGACCTCAAGCCGAGTTAAAACGGCGCAGCATTAGGTACGCCGTACACCAGAGCACAAGCGGCGTTAACAATCGGCGGCGAGTGGATTGGCTGCAATAAACTTGACCACCACCTGCGCCAGCGCTTCGCCTTGGTCCTCCTGCAAAAAGTGGCCGCCATTGACAATGGTGGTGTGAGCTTGGCCCTGCGTGCCGGGGATCAACTTCTGCATCAGCTTGTCGCCTCCCGCCGTGATTGGGTCGGAGTCACTGAAAGCGGTCAAGAACGGCTTATCCCACTTCATCAGCACGGCCCAGGCGGCGCGGTTTTTATCGGCGGCGGGATCAGTGGGGGTTATCGGCACCAGCAGGGGGAACTGCCGAGCGCCTTCTTTGTAGGACTCATCCGGGTAAGGCGCGTCGTAGGCATCGATCACCGCTTGTGGCAGCTCGGTGGTGGTCGCGCGATTGATGATGCTGCCGGCCGGAAACTCGGGCACTTTCTGCGAGTAATCCTGCCAGCTTTTAAAGGCTTCACCGGGATTGTGATCGCCGGTGGGCAGCATGGTGTTGGCCGCGACTACACGGGCAAAGCGCTGCGGGTTTTCCGCCACCAAACGCAGGCCAATCAAACCGCCCCAGTCTTGGCAAACCAGGGTGATCTGCTGCAGGTTGAGCTGCTCAAGCACGGACTGCATCCAGTCAACGTGACGCTGATAGGTGTAGTCGCTGCGCTTACTGGGTTTGTCGGAACGGCCAAATCCGACCAAGTCGGGGGCAATAACACGGTGGCCGGCCGCCACCAGAATCGGGATCATCTTGCGGTACAGATAACTCCAGGACGGCTCGCCGTGCAGGAGTAACACCGGCGGCGCATCGGCAGGGCCTTCATCCAGATAATGCACACGCAGTTGCCCACCCTCGCTGTCATCGACAGTCAGGTAACGAGGGGCGAAGGCAAAGCCTGGAAGATTTTCAAAACGGCTGTCTGGGGTGCGAAGGACGTCCATGGATAAGCCTTTGGCGGTAGGAGAAAACCGAGCATGTACCCAGTAACCCTAGCGTTCAACCATGTGCATGACGTGAATACCACCTTATTAGAAGGCTGCACATCTGGCACACCCGCCCCAGCTCAGGCTGCATACAATCCGCCCATGCTGCTAGGCGATAGCCACCACCCGATCGGCGCCAGCCTGGGCATTGCCATGTACCCCGATCACGGCCCCAACATCGACAGCCTGATTCATATCGCCGACCAGGCGATGTACCGTGCCAAGCGCAACGGCAACAACCAATATTGCCTGGGCAACGCCAGCAGTGACGAGCCCTCCCAAACCACCCGCTAGCACCCCGCAACAGCGCCTAACCAAGCGGCCAGGTACACCCCACCCCCGAACACCAGATGGGTAACCAGTGCTCGTAACCGGACGCGCCAAGGGTTCGGCACCCGCCAGGCGGCCAGACCCATGCCGAACGCCGGCTGCAACAGCAACAACGGCGCCGCCACGCTGACAGCACCGAGCAGCAAGGCCGGCAACAGCGTCGGCCGGCACAGCCACTGCGCGCCTACGAACGCGACAAACCAGCCGACAAAGACCACCCCGATCAGGTAATGGCAGCACCAGCCCAGCAGCCGTTCGCCGCGTACCGGCGTTACCTTAGCGATAGCCGTATGGCGCAAACGACCATGGCGCATATGCCCCAGCCAGCGCCCGACCAGGGCGTAGTCCAGCGAGGCAATGCCGAACAAGCGCTGCCGCGCCAGCGCCCAGGCGTCCATCACCAGCGTTGCGCCAACTCCCACTAAAAACACATGCACGATCAATTGACTGTCCATACCTACCTCTTTTGCTTTGTCTGAAAGGCTGTTTTGATAAGCCTGCCAGTTCAAGTCAACTTGAGGTCAAGGATGAAAGAGATCGATATCGGCAAGGTTTCGCGCAGGACCGGTCTGCCAGCGTCGACCCTGCGCTATTACGAAGAGAAAGGCATGATCCGCTCCATCGGCCGCAATGGTCTAAAGCGGGTGTTCGACGAGTCGGTGATCCAGCGCCTGACACTGATCGCGCTCGGCCGCGGGGCGGGGTTTGCCCTAGATGAAATTGCCTCCATGCTGAACGCTGGCACACAGCCGGCAATTGACCGCACGCAGCTGCAAGCCAAAGCCGACGAGCTGGACCGCAGCATCAAGCACCTCAGCGCCATCCGCGACGGCCTGCGCCATGCAGCATCTTGCCCGGCAGAAAATCACCTGCAATGCCCGAAGTTTCAACAGCTGATGAGCCTGGCCGCGCGCACCACGGCCAGGGCTAAAGCCAAACCAGCGGCTTAATCGGTGGCCGACCGGTTACGGCGCGCCAAACAGCGCCGTCCAGTAAACCCCGGCATCACTCTTGGGGTCGTTGGCGTAGGCCGCGCCCATTTCAGTGAAGTGTGGGTTCATCAAATTGGCGCAATGACCAGGGCTGGCCAGCCAGCCGTCGACCACTTTACGCGCGGTGTCCAAGCCAGCGGCGATGTTCTCACCCACGCGCTGACCGCTGTAGCCGGCCAGTTCGGCACGATCGCCCGGGGTACGGCCGTCGGGGTCTTGGTGGTCGAAGAAGTTACCGTTGGCCATGGCCCGGCTGTGGGCTTCGGCAGTGCTACCCAGGGTGGCATTCCACGTCAGCGGTGCGGTTGCGGCAAAGCTTTGGTTGGCACATTGACGCGCGGTAGCACGCGCGGCGTTGAGTTGTTCCAGCATCTTCTGCCCTTCGCTCTGCCAGTCGCCCAGGCGTGCGGTCAGTAGCGGTCGAGCCAGCAGGATGCGCCATTCACGGCCCTGTTGATTGACCCCGACATCAACAAACTGCGGGTCTAACACAATCGCGCAGAAGCTTTCCTGCAGCACCTTCAGCGCCGCCGCCGCATCTCGCGGGCCGGACAGACTGATGGCCTGCACATTGACCATGGGATAGCCCGCCACACTCATCGCCTGCTGCAAATCCCCCGAACGCCCCACCGGCTGCACCAGGCGCGGATCAGCCGTTAGCGGTGGCAACTCAGCGGAGGCTTGCTCGCCGCAGCGCTGCACCTCACTGCGGTAGCTGTTGATCAAGCCGACCAGTTGCGCCTCATCGGCGGCCTGCGCGCCCGCAGCGCACAACCCCGCCAAGGCCAGGGCAGCGAACGCCCGAACAAAACCCTTGTTAGCCATACATCCCCTCGACCTGACCCTGCCCATGCGGCGTGGTGAAAACTCTGTGTGGGGTGATCTTGGCGCACCTGGCGTGCTGAAACCAGCCCGATGCAAGCAGTATCAGCAATGTGCAGAAGCTGTTTCGGGTCTCGCGAGCTAGAGCGAGGCAAGGCAGAAATGACCGAGGGCGCGGACGACTGCATGGATGCAGGAGGTAGAACGAAGCAGCAGACCCGAGACGGCTTCTTAGACGTAGATGCTGACGCCGCCCCTCGCCTGCAACCAATCGCGGTAGGTGGTCAGCGAATCCGTTTGCTGCTCGCCGTTGTAGCCGACAAAGCTATCGCTCTTATCCAGGCCAGCGTCGACCAGCTTGTTGATCTGCGCCAGCAGCTTGGCGGCGTCTTCGCGGTCCAGCTCGGCAACATCCGGCAGAGCAATTTTCGAGGTGTCGCTGGCCGGCTCGGCTACCGGACGAAAACGGTCACTGGCAATCGCACTGCTGGCACCACTGCTCTCGGCGTGCATCGCGCGTAGCAGTCCGCCGCGGCTGTTGGCCACCATGCTGCTGGCAAAACGGCGGATTTCCGCGAGCGGGTCTGGCGTACCAGTGCTCGGTTTATCTGTACTGCTGCCACTGCCCGTAGCCCCAGTGCTGTTGGGTTTAGCGGTGTTGGCAAAGTAGCTCGCCAGCGGCGAGTTGTTGGAAATACTGGTCATGGCGAATCCCTGCATTGGTCAGCTCGCAGGGCTTTTGCAGAATACAGGCCAACTGCCTGCCCCGAATAAAACCGAGGCGTTGAGCAGAGCGCGCCCACGCCAGAACGGAACCACATTGCCGCACCGGGCAAGGGGTTGCCGCTCACAGGCAGCGCGATCAGTGGGCTAAAACGACAGCGCCCCCGCAGACGACTGCGGGGGCGCGAGAAAAAAGTGGGTGAGCAGCCAAGCCAGTCGGCTACTCGGAGGCGGTTATACAGCGCGTAACTGCTCCTCGGCGAGGAAGTCCTCTTGCAGCAATGCATCCTGGCCGGGAATATCACCTGCATCATCGGCCTGCAGTGGGGTGGCACGCTTGCTGCGCAGCTTGCCAAATTGGTGCTCTAACGCGTGGTGCAATTTTTCGATAGCACCGTCGATGGCCTGTTCCAATGATTCGGATTTATGGGTCACGGAGAGCGGTTGCAGGCCTTTAGGCCGTGCTTCGATCTGGCAGCGCTTGTCATGCGCGCCGGCTTTTGCGCCGTTGTCATCATGCAGGTGAACAACGATGCGGGTCAGTTCGTCATCGAAGCGCTCCAGCTTGCTGGAAACACTGGCACTTACCCACTCAACTAAACGGGCACTGCCTTCGATGTGGTTATCGCTGTGAACTTGGATTTGCATAAAGCTTTCCTTCTTCAACTGTTCGCGAATAGCGTCGCCTACCCAGGCGACAAGTCCAGACTACGCCATTGCGCCCCCCTTTAGGCAAGCCCTAAGACGTTGGTCTTAACCACAAATTTGCATCGCCGCGCTCATTAATCCGCTGCAAGCCTTGCGCCCCGTGAGTTACAAGACTATGGCTGCAAATCAAACAAAGTTTTTCCGCTCTCCATGTCACCTGGCATGGAGAAATGCTCATGGGCGATCAGCCAACGGCCGTCCTGCTGGCGGAAACACTGGCTTACACGCATCCAGCTGCTGTGCATTTCGCCCTTGTCATCGCTGCCGCCACAGTGAAACAGGTAGTGCACCACGGCCAGCCCATCACTGAGCAGAAAGCTCGGCTGATGGATCTCAAACAACCCTGGGCCGCCACACATCTCCATGCAAGCCTGCCAATGCGCCTGGTAGGCCGCGCGCCCCTGAAACCGAAGCGGACCAATGGCGTCGTAGGCCACCACATCTTCGGCGTAGTGGCTCATGATCTGGCTGACATCCTTGCTCCGACAAGCGGCGACCCAGGCGTCCAGTTGCTGTTGAATTTGCCTTTCTAGGCTGGCATGACTCATCTCGACTCTCCTTCGCATTGGTGGGGTGCTAAACCTGCAGCTCGCGAACCGGACGGACTTCCACACAACCGACTCGCGCCGCGGGAATATGCCCGGCCAGCTGGATGGCTTCGTTAAGGTCGCGGGCTTCGACCAGATAGAAACCCGCTAGCTGCTCCTTGGTTTCGGCAAAGGGACCGTCGATGATCGACAGCTTGCCGCCGCGCATGCGCACCGTGGTGGCGGTCTGCACCGACTCCAGCGCCTCGGCGGCGAGCATGCGACCGCTGGCGGCCATCGATTCGGCATAGGCGAAGCACTCCTCGTCACGCGGGCTGTCGGGTGAGTGATGCAGCGCATGCTCGTTGCTGTAGACCAGGCACAGGTATTTCATGGCGTTCTCCGGGGCGGTTGCGCGGTTACTGACTAGTCGAATGACGCGGTGCTGAATCGACAGCAGCGCAGAAAATATTTTCAGACCCGATCAACGCTAGCCAAGCTGCGGTTATCCGCCAGGCAGATGACGGCTTAACCGGTCGGTAGCTCGTCCAAACGCCTCTGCAGAAACTGCCGATCCGCACCCTGCTGGGTCAGCTCAAGCGCCCTTTGGTAGGCATCGCGTGCCTGCGCCACGCGCCCCAGGCGGCGATTAAGATCCGCGCTCGCGGCATGCGCCAGGTGGTAATCCGTCAGTTCGCCGCTGGCCAGCAGCGCATCAATCAGCACCAGTCCGGCCTCGGGGCCGTCATGCATGGCCACCGCCACAGCGCGATTAAGCGCGATCACCGGCGACGGACTCAGGCGCAGCAAGGCATCGTAAAGGCCGACTATCTGCGCCCAATCGGTCTGCTCGGCGCAAGCGGCTTCGGCATGCACGGCGGCAATCGCCGCTTGCAGGGTGTAAGGGCCGAAACGCCGCGAATGCAGCGCCTGCAACACCAGGGCATCACCTTCGGCGATCAGCGCGCGGTCCCACTGGCTGCGGTCCTGCTGCTCCAGCAGCACCACTTCGCCGCTGGCCGAGCTGCGTGCAGTGCGCCGTGACTCGTGCAGTAGCATCAACGCCAGCAGGCCCTGCACTTCTGGCTCGGGCAGCAGTTCCAGCAGCAGGCGCGCCAGGCGGATGGCCTCATCGGACAGGTGCGCGCGAGTCAGCGAAGCGCCGGAGCTGGCGAAATAACCTTCGTTGAACACCAGGTAGATCACCCGTAGCACGGCGTCCAAGCGCTCGGGCAGCTCGCTGCGTCCGGGCACTTCATAGGGGATGCGTGCATCGCGAATCTTCGCTTTGGCGCGCACGATGCGCTGGGCCAGGGTGGCGGGTGTGGTGAGAAAGGCGCGGGAGATGTCCTCGGTGCCGAAGTCGCAGACCTCACGCAGGGTCAGGGCCACCTGGGCATCGCTGGCCAGTGCCGGGTGGCAGCAGGTGAAGATCAGCCGCAGGCGGTCGTCTTCGAGCAACTCGCCCTCGCCCACTGGCGCGTCATCGGCCAGATCATGCTGATCATCAAGGGGTTGAAAGCGCCGCTGCCGACGCAGGTTATCGATGGCCTTGAAGCGCCCCGCCGACACCAGCCAAGCGCGCGGGTTGGCCGGTATACCGCTCTGCGGCCATTGCTCCAGGGCGGCGCGAAAGGCTTCGTGCAGCGCCTCCTCGGCCAGATCAAAATCGCCCAATAGACGTATCAGGGTGGCCAACACACGACGCGACTCATCGCGGTAGAGCTGCGCGAGCTGAGCCTGCCAAGCCGTATCCATCACGCCTCCCGCTCACAGCGTTATGTCGGGTGGATGACGCTGCTTTCATCCACCATCGCGGTTGGTAGATGGGTGAGGTTTCATCCACCCGACGATGTTACAAGTCATGCGATAAACATAGGGTTTAGCGCACCCAGCTATCAGTCAGCTCTTCAGCCGATAACCGGTTTTGAAGATAAAGCCCACGGCCAGGATGCACAGCAACAAAAAGCCAAGAATCATCACCAGGCTCAGGCCGACGTTAACGTCGGATACACCGTAGAAGCTCCAGCGAAACGCGCTGATCAGGTACACCACTGGGTTGAACAGGGTCACCGTCTGCCAGGCGGGCGGCAGCATGCTGATCGAGTAGAACGCGCCACCGAGGAAGGTTAATGGCGTGACAATCAGCGCCGGCACGATCTGTAGTTTTTCCCAGCCGTCCGCCCACACGCCGATGATGAAGCCGAACAGGCTGAAGGTCAGCGCAGTGAGCACCAGAAACGCCAACATCCAGAACGGGTGGAGAATCTCGAAGTCGACGAATAAACGTGCAGTCAGCAGAATTACCAGGCCGAGAATAATCGACTTGGTAGCCGCCGCGCCGACATAGCCAACCAGGATTTCCAGGTAAGACACCGGTGCCGACAGCAGCTCGTAAATACTCCCCGAATACTTGGGCATGTAGATGCCGAAGGAGGCGTTGGAAATGCTCTCGGTGAGCAGCGCCAACATGATCAATCCCGGCACGATAAACGCGCCGTAACTGACGCCCTGCACCTGGGTCATGCTCGAACCGATGGCCGAACCAAACACCACGAAATACAACGAGGTGCTGATCACTGGAGTGGCGATGCTCTGCAGCAGAGTGCGCCAGGTGCGCGCCAGTTCGAACAGGTAGATGGCGCGGATTGCATAAAAATTCATCGACGCGATTCCTGCACAAGATTAACGAAAATATCTTCCAGCGAGCTTTGACTGGACTGCAGATCTTTAAAGTCGATGCCGTGCTGCGCCAGGTCCTTAAGCAGCTCGGCAATGCCGGTGTGCTCACTCTGTGCATCAAAGGTAAACACCAGGGCATGGCCGTCATCTGCCAGCTCCAACGCGTAGCGCGTAAGCTCGGCGGGGATGCTCGCCAGCGGTTGTTGCAGTTGCAGGGTCAGCTGTTTTTTGCCGAGCTTGTGCATCAGCGCCTGCTTGTCTTCCACCAGGATGATCTGGCCTTTGCTGATCACCCCGATGCGGTCGGCCATTTCTTCGGCCTCTTCGATGTAGTGGGTGGTGAGGATGATGGTCACCCCGCGCTCACGCAGGCCGCGCACCATGTTCCACATATCACGACGCAGCTCCACATCAACGCCGGCCGTGGGCTCGTCGAGAAACAGGATCTGCGGCTCGTGGCTCAACGCCTTGGCGATCATGACCCGGCGCTTCATACCGCCTGACAACTCGAAAATCTTGGCGTCGCGCTTGTCCCACAGCGACAGATCCTTGAGCAGCTGTTCCAGATAAGCCGGATTGGGCTTCTTGCCGAACAGGCCACGGCTAAATTTCACCGTCGCCCAGACGGTTTCGAACACGTCACTGACCAGTTCCTGCGGCACCAGGCCGATCTGGCCACGGGCGGCGCGGTAATCCTTGATGATGTCCTTACCGCCCACCAGCACGCGTCCGCCGCCTGGATTAACGATGCCGCAGATGATGCTGATCAGGGTGGTTTTACCGGCGCCATTGGGGCCGAGCAGCGCAAAGATCTCGCCCTGACGAATATCCAGGTCGATGTTCTGTAGCGCCGGATGGCCGCTGGCGTAGGTCTTGCTCAGTTGTTGGATCGAGATCACCGCTTGCACAGGACCGCCCTCTCAGGGGAAAAGCGCAATTGTAGGGACATTACTGCCGCTTGCGGAACCGCTGATGCACGCCGCATGGACGGATTGGCCCAGTGAATTGCCGTCACTGGCGTTGAGCTGCAACGGATGCGGCTGCTAGGCTGAGCGAGTTCTACACAGACAAGGAATAGACCATGGCTCTTCGTCACTCACTCGCCAGCTTCAGCTTGCTTGCCCTGCTGGCCGGTTGCAGCTCGCAGCCCGCAACGCCGCCCGTTGCCGAAATCAGCGGTGATTGCAATGTCGAGCAGGTGCAAGGCGTTCTCGGCCAGCACGCCAGCGCCGAACGCATCAGGCAGGTGCAGCAGCAAGCCAGTGCCAAGACCCTGCGCGTACTCGCCCCCGGCGACGCGGCCACCATGGATTACAACCCGCAACGCCTGAATATCGATATCGATGAAAGCGAAGTGATCATCCGCCTGAGTTGCGGGTAAACCATCGCTGAAACGCAACGCGTCGTGCCAGGTTCTTAGTAACGGTAGCTACCGGCGGCAATGGCTGCGTGCAGCTCGTGAGTCAGCAATACATAGCGATCGCCGCCAGGTAGCCAGGCGTACAGCGGATCGCTGCCGCGTTCAAGGTCGTAGCCTTGCTCCTTCAACGGCGCTTTTTTGTGCTTGAAGGTCCCGGTGGTTTCCATGTGTGCGCTTAGCCGCAAAAACAGCGGCACGGCGTAGGCCGGTAACTCCTGGCGCAGATGGGCAAGCAGGGCCTGAAAGTCAAAGCTCTCCGGCGCACCAGCCAGGCGAATGCAGGCCATGCCGGCGCGACCGTTGGTATTGGCCACCTCGACGCCATAGACCACGGTTTCGCTGATCCCGGCAACGCCATCGAGCACCGCCTCGACCTGGGTGGTGGAAACGTTCTCGCCCTTCCAGCGGAAGGTGTCGCCCAGCCGGTCAACGAACTGTGCATGGCGAAAGCCCATGTCGCGCATCAAGTCGCCAGTGTTAAACCAGGCATCACCCGGCTCGAACACGTCACGCAAAATGCAGCGCTCGGTATCGTGGGTATTGGTGTAACCGTGGAAGGGGGATTTGTCGGTAATCTTGCCCAGCAGCAAACCCGCCTCGCCCTTGGCCACCCTCTGCAGATGGCCGTTTTCGCGCAGCGGCGCTTCACTCGCCTGGTCGTAGCGAACGATGGCGTAGGGATAGGGCGAAAAGCCCACGGTATTGTCCAGATTGAGCAGGTTGGTAAAACCAATATTGCCCTCGCTGGAGGCATACAACTCGACCACCCGCTCGATCGCAAAACGTTGCTTGAACGTTTGCCAGATGCTCGGGCGCAGGCCATTGCCGACCATCACGCGAATGGGGTTATCGGCATCGCTGGCGCGCGCTGGCTGGTCGAGCAAGTAGCGGCACAACTCACCGACATAGCCGAAGGCGGTCGCCCGATGCTGCTGTACTTCATCCCAGAAACGGCTGGCGCTGAACTTGCGCACCATAATCAGCGCCGCCTGACCGGCCAAAACCGAGCCCCAGCACACCACCATGGCGGTGGCGTGGTAGAACGGCAGGCTGACGTACATGCGGTCCTCGCGGCCCAGGCGCACGGCCGCAAAACCGAACGCGCCGTAACCCTTCATAAAGCGCCCGTGATTGAACACCACGGCCTTGGGCAGCCCGGTGGTGCCCGAGGTGTAGATGTAGAAACAGGGGTCATCGGCGCGTACTGCGCGCTCCAGCAACGGCACGTCGACGGGATAATCGTGCAGCATCGCGGCCGGGTGCTGACAGCCGGCCGGCGCCTCACCAGGATCGCGCCACGTCGGGCGATCGGCGAAGTAGTGGCAGGCATCGGCAGGCAGCGCCACCTCGTCGGCGACTTCGCGGAAGGCGTCCATCAGCTCCTCACCCACCAGCACCATGCGCGGTGTCGCGAGGCCAATACTATGGGCCAGCACACGGCCGCGCTGGCTGCTGTTGATCAGCGCGCTGACCGCGCCGAGTTTGGCGCAGGCGACGACGCTGGCGAGCAGTTCAAAACGGTTCTCGAACATCAGCGCCACGCTGTCGCCCTGACGTAGACCTTGAGCGCGCAAGTAGTGCGCCAGCTGGTTAGCCCAGCGGTCGAATTGCGCATAGGTCAATTGCTCATCGCCCTGGATCAGCGCCACGCCATTCGGATTTTCACGTGCCGCCGTTTCAACACAACTGGCCAAGCTGACCGGGTAAGCACCCCGGCTGCGGTTGCCGATATGCAGCCCTTTTACAATGCTTGGCAGATCGATGAGCAAACGGGGTAAGCGAGACAGCAGGCGGGGCAAGGTGATCAGATCAGCATGACTCATGGCGCAGACTCCAGGCGGTACGAAGTACTCGATGTTGTTTGCCGTTCAATCTAGTCAGTCAATGCCGCGCTGTTAATAGCCAAGGGTTGCATCACTGTGGCAATTTGTCTCACCGGGGGCGCACAATCAGCCCTCCTTGGTTGGAAAACGGACTGCCCATGCCACGGCTACACACGCCCAGCGCGACCGCCTCACAACTGCTCGATTTATACCTCTCGTTACAGGGTTTCGCCCTGGTCGGCCCAGACGACCTGCAGGAACTGGGTATCGAACTGGAGCAATTGAAGAACCTGGAAATGCGCGTACCGGTGCACTGGGCTTTGCACCTCTGGCAGCGTGCGCTCAGCCGGGGCGCGCGCCCGGAGATTGGCCTACTGGTCGGCCAGCAGCGCGGCCTCCACACCCGCGGGCCGGTCGCTCACCTGGCAGCACACAGCGCTACGCTGGGTGAGGCCATCGAGCTGTTTCGCCGCTTTATCCCGGTGATGAGTGAGGGCGAGAACCTGCGTGTCGAATCCATGGGTGACCGCGTGCGCATTCATTTCCTGTTTAACGCGCCACTGCTGGGCCACGCCATAGCCAGTGAGCACAGCCTCAGTTCCGCGCTGTGCTGGGCCCGCCAGCTCACACACGTGCGGCTGCTGCCGCAGGCAGTCGGATTTCGCCACGCGCCAATGGCAACACCTGCGATCTATCGGCAGGTGTTCGGAGTACAGCCCCGCTTCGCCGAGCGGTTTGATTACCTGGACCTGCTGGAGGCTGATCTGCAGCTACCGGTGCAGGGCGCCAATGCTTATCTCAAAGCGCTGATGCAGCAACGCGTCAGTGCCATGCAAGCGCAATTACCGGCGCAGCACAGTACCCGCCTGCAGGTGCTGCAATTGATCGAACAAAGCCTGCTCAGTGGCGAGCTGTCAGCCTTGAGCGTGGCGCGGCGCCTGGGCATCAGTCGACAAACCTTGCATCGCCACCTGCGTGAGGAGGACTGCTGCTTCTCCGAACTGCTGTCGCAGGTGCGGCGCGAGCATGCAGTGCAACGCTTGCAACAGCCGAGTTGCCGGGTCGAGGCACTCAGCCGCGAGCTGGGCTTCAGCGAGCCGAGTGCCTTTTACAAAGCGTTCAAGGGCTGGTTTGGCCTGTCGCCCAAGCTCTACCAGCAGCACGGCGGCGTTCTCGGCGCTGAGATGCAACACATAAGGGTTGATCCCCCTCTGGACGATGCGCATAACCGGCACGCTCCTTAAAGCACGGTTAACTAAGCCTGGCAGACCGGGTATTCTGCCCCTCCCCCTTGGCAGCTCAGTCGGCCCATGCGCATTCACGTCACCTTTATCGACCGCGTTGGTATCACCCAGGAAGTGCTGGCCCTGTTGGGTGGGCGCAACCTCAACCTGGATGCGGTGGAGATGGTGCCGCCCAACGTCTATATCGACGCGCCGACCCTAAGCCCTGAAGTGCTCGACGAGTTGCGCGAAGCCCTGTTCAAGGTGCGTGGCGTGCAGGCGGTGACCATTGTTGACATCCTCCCCGGCCAGCGCCGCCACCTGCAGCTCGACGCACTGCTCGCGGCCATGACCGATCCGGTGTTGGCCGTCGACAGCCAGGGCCGTGTGCTGCTGGCCAACCCGGCGCTGATCGAATTGTGCGGCCAACAACCCGAAGGGCTGGGCATTGGCGAACTGTTCGCCGACCCACAATTACAGACTGAAATGCTCACGCAAGGCTTTCGCCTGCCGATGCGCGAGGTCACCCTCAAGGGCCAGGCGTTGCTGCTGGATGCGCAACCCATCACCGAAGGCGTCGACGACAGCGCACGGCACCTGGCCGGTGGCCTACTCAGCCTGTATGCGCCAAGCCGCATCGGCGAACGCCTGGCGGCCCTGCACCATGATCACGCCGAGGGCTTTGACTCGCTGCTGGGCGACTCCGCGCCGATCCGCAGCCTGAAAACCCGCGCCCAGCGTGTCGCCACCCTCGATGCACCGCTGCTGATCCAGGGCGAAACCGGTACCGGCAAGGAGCTGGTAGCGCGTGGCTGCCACGCCATGAGCACCCGTTCTAGCGCCCCCTTTCTTGCACTGAATTGCGCGGCATTGCCGGAGAACCTCGCCGAAAGCGAACTGTTCGGTTACGCCCCTGGTGCCTTCACTGGCGCCCAGCGCGGCGGCAAACCAGGGCTGTTGGAGCTGGCCAATCAGGGCACGGTATTTCTCGATGAAATAGGGGAAATGTCGCCTTACCTGCAAGCCAAGCTGCTGCGCTTTCTCAGCGACGGCACGTTCCGCCGAGTCGGTGGCGAGCGTGAGGTAAAGGTTAATGTGCGCATCCTCAGCGCCACCCACCGCGATCTGGAGAAGATGGTCAACGAGGGGGCGTTTCGCGAAGACCTGTTCTATCGCCTCAACGTCCTCAACCTGGAAGTACCGCCATTGCGCGAGCGCGGTCAGGACATCTTGTTATTGGCGCGGCACTTTATGCAGCAGGCCTGCGCGCAGATCCAGCGCCTGCCGTGCAGGCTAACGCCAGACACCTACCCCGCGCTGCTGAGCAACCGTTGGCCCGGGAATGTGCGCCAATTGCAGAACGTGATTTTCCGCGCGGCGGCTATTTGCGAGAGCAACCTGGTGCAGATGGATGACCTGGACATCGCCAGCACCGCCGTCGGCGCGCAGCAAAGCGAGGGCGGCGTGAACAGCCTGGAAGCCGCCGTGGCCGAGTTTGAAAAAGCCTTGTTGGTAAAACTCTACCCCAGCCATCCCTCGACCCGCTTGCTGGCGACACGCTTGCACACCTCACACAGCGCCATCGCCACGCGCCTGCGCAAGTACGGGATACCAAGCAAAGACTGATAGCGGTTTATCGGTGAAGTTTGCGTGAGTCCGGTGGCCGCTGACTGGCCAACGACTGCCATTGCATTGAGTACTAGCCAGCACTTAGTTGAACGGCAGAAATCGGCCACTGGCGGTCATCGAGCGTCTACAAAATCAGGAACGACTCAAACAACAGCAGCGACAGTCGAAACTAAACCGTCGCTAACCGAATCGCAGCAGGCCGAACTAAGTAATACTTTGATGAGGCTCAGCAGTTCGCTTATAAGGCCCTGAAAGCAACTTTGGTCTCTGCATAGTTGATCAATGACCGACGACTAAACTGTTGTTCCCACTTGTTTGTGTCAGTGGACTTTTGCGATCTAGATAACCGCTCCAGGTCGTCAGCGCGTAGGCCACCAGCACCACCAGCGCACCAATCCAGGCTGTGTGGATCAGCCCCAGATTCTCCACGATCAGCCCGCCACCCCAAGCACCACCTGCAATGCCGAGATTGAATGCGGCGATGTTCAGGCCCGACGCTACGTCGACGGCGTGGGGGGTGTGATGCTCTGCCTGGCGCACCACATACACCTGCAGCCCCGGAACATTCCCGAAGGCCACCGCGCCCCAGAGCAGCACGGTAAGCAGTGCCAACCACGGATTGTGTGCCGTGAAGGTGAGCATAAACAGCACGGCAGCGAGCAGCAAAAAGATGATTTTCAGCGCGCTGATCGGCCCGCGTTTATCGGCAAGTTTGCCGCCCCAAATATTGCCGAACGCCACGGACACGCCATACACCAGCAACACTAGGCTGACGCTCGCAGCGCTGAAGCCGGCGATCTCTTGCAGGATCGGCGCGAGAAAAGTGAACGCGGTGAATGAGCCGCCGTAACCGATGGCGGTCATCGCATACACCAGCAGCAGGCGTGGTTGCTTGAGTACTTGCAGTTGCTGCAGTACGGAGGCTGGTTTGTTGTGCTGAATGTTCTTCGGTACGTACAGCAGGCTGCCGATAAAGGCGATCACGCCCAGCGCGGATACCGCGAGGAATGTTTCGCGCCAGCCGAAGTGCTGGCCGATAAAAGTGCCGAGTGGCACACCGGTTACCAGCGCCACGGTCAGGCCGGTGAACATGATGGCAATCGCGCTGGCGGCTTTCTCCTTAGGAACCAGGCTGGTGGCGATGATCGAGCCGATGGAGAAGAACACACCATGGGCCAAACCAGTGATGACCCGCGCGATTATCAAAGATTCATAACTTGGTGCTTGCCAGGCCAGCAGATTTCCTGCGGTGAACAACACCATCAGGCCTAGCAGCAAGGCCTTACGCGGCACCTTGCCGGTCATTGCGGTAAGCAGTGGCGCGCCGATGGCTACGCCGAGGGCATACAGGCTGATTAACAGACCCGCAGAGGGCAAGCTGACACCGAGATCGGCGGCGATGGTAGGAAGCAGGCCAACGATAACAAACTCGGTGGTACCAATGGCAAAAGCGCTCAGGGTTAGCGCCAGTAGAGCGATGGGCATTGTATTACTCCGGTGAAGATTCTTTTTAAAGCTATGTAGCGAGGCTTTGAACAGAACCTGTTAACTGTGTGGCGTGCAGTTTCACCGGATCATTCGTGCAGAAAAATAGTGTTTAAAGCACAAGATATTTGACTATAGTGCACGAATGAAGACGACACTTGATGAAATGCTGGCCTTCGTCCACGTGGTGGACAGCGGCTCGATCAGCGCTGCGGCCGAACAACTGACTCAGACGCCTTCCGGCGTTAGCCGGGCGCTCAGTCGTTTGGAAGAAAAGCTGGATGTCACCCTGTTACGCCGCACAACACGTCGCCTAGAACTGACCGAGGAGGGTCAGGCCTTTCTCGTTCAGGCGCGTAGAATTGTCGATGCGGTGGAAGACGCCGAAGAGCAGATGAAAGTCCGCCGGCAGAAACCTGCAGGCCGCCTAAGGGTCAACGCTGCCGCGCCATTCATGCTGCATGCGGTGGTGCCTCTGGTATCGGGCTTTCGTGCTCAATACCCGCAGATCCAGCTGGAATTACACAGTAGCGAGCAGATCATCGACCTGCTTGAGCAGCGTACCGATATCGCCATTCGCATCGGTACGCTGCGTGATTCAACCCTGCATGCGCGGCCATTGTGCACCAGTCGTCTTCGCATCCTCGCTAGCCCGGCGTACCTCAAGGCTCGAGGTACGCCGCAAAGCGTCGAGGAACTGAGCGGCCATAGTCTGCTCGGCTTTACTCAACCCGACAGCCTCAACCAATGGCCACTGCGCCACGCTCTTGGGGATTCGCTAAGCATCAACCCGAGTGTCAGCGCTTCTAGTGGGGAGACCCTGCGGCAACTCGCCTTGGCCGGCGGTGGGATTGTCTGCCTCGCCGACTTCATGACTGATGCAGACAGAGCCCGTGGTGATCTGGTGCAATTACTGCTGCGCGATACAGTCGAGGTGCGCCAACCGATACATGCGGTTTATTACCGCAACACCGCGCTGGCTTCACGCATCACCTGCTTTCTCGACTATCTGAGCATGCACATAGCCGAGCAGGTATAACCTAGCTGATCAGTACTCGGCACCAGCCAGGCACAGAAAAAGGACTCGATTTATTTTCAACGGACTGAATTGTGTGACTCACTGAGCAGGCTCAACAGTTAGTTTGTCAGTCGCATCTAGAGTGGTGAAGCCGGGAATAGCTCCATGCTCCTAGCCACTTCTGAGTGGCTGCTATTGGCCGATCTCTGCCGATCATGAAAGGCGAGAGTCGGCCAGTAGCGGTCATCGAGCGTCTACATAATCAGAGGTCAGTCAGTATTAAGTTTTTCCACAAACACCAAGAACCAGACTTCGAAGCCACCGATGAGCCGGATCAGCACTGAATCGGGGATGCCAAAGCAAAGCAACGGTGAAGGCTTGCGTGTGAACCGGAAGCGGAAAGCTATACATCCCCTCGCGCAAACTCGCGGTATGACGCTCGGGTACACTGGCGATCAAATCGGATCCCCGGGCCAGCCCCAGCGCGGTTGAAAAGCCAGCGACGATCGTGGCTATCTTCCGCTCCAATCCAAGTGACTGCAGCGCGTCATCTATGGGGCCTTTTTCTACACCCTCTCGCGACACTGAAATATGCATGCCCGCTGCATACTGTTCCCGCGTGATTGCGTCGCGGCTCAGTGGGTGCCCGGCTCGTACAACGCCGACGTAATTATCCCTGAACAAAGACTGGCCCTTAAGCTCGGGGGCAGAGGTCAGATCTATAACACCTGTTTCAAGGTCGACGACTCCATCGCGTAACGGCTTACTGTCTTTGTCCGGCTTCTGCATAAAAAACAACCGAACTCCAGGGGCCTGCTCCGCAACACGTGCGATAAGAGCCGGGCCAAAGCTCTCAGCAAAACCCTCGCTGGTTCTGATCGCGAAAGTCCGGTCGAGCTTTTTCAGGTCAAGAAGCTCGACTGGGGACAAAACCTCCTGCGCATCTCGAACAAGCTGACTGACGCGATCACGAAGCTCGATCGCCCTAGGAGTAGGCACAAGCCCCCTTCCCGCCCTGACTAAAAGCGGATCTCCCGTGGTTTCTCTGAGCCGCGCAAGTGCCCGGCTCATCGCCGAGGGACTGAGCCGCAGGCGTTTAGCTGCACGCGTGACACTTCCTTCGGCGAGCACTGCGTCGAGGGTAATGAGCAGATTAAGGTCCGGATTCGACATGGCCTGATGTTAGCCCAACTTGTCTGTCACATGGCGTCAGACGCAACAATAAACTGCAAACAGTGCGTCTTCCGCCATGTATCTACCCTACATACAGTTCTCTCCATCGGCACATTCGTACCGAAATGAATGAGGAGATGATGTATGAATTCGTTGAGCAGATTTGTTGAGCATGTCCAATCAATCTGGGGGCCGCTCAGCTCTGAGGTAGTCGCAGGCTGCCAGCAACAGCTGGATGAGCTCCTGAAGGCGCCTGCCACCGAGCCATGGTTGGCAGATCTACGCCAGCGTGCATTGGCTCAACAAGAAATGTACCGAGACTCGGTAAACGGCTTTGTGTTGCTGGCACACACTGAGCCTGAGGGGCTCTATCGGCCGCCTCATGATCACGGCAGAAGCTGGGTCATTTACGCGGTGCAGCACGGTGAAATAGAAATGACCACCTATGCCAAGGTTCAGGCCCCAGATGGCCAGGTGAAACTGGTAAAGCGCAGTGTCACAAGGGTTTGCGCCGGTCAAACGCAGGTCTACCTGCCGGGTGATATTCACGATACGCGCTGCATCTCCGGGCCTGCTGTGCTCTTTCGCTTTACCGAGCGCGATTTGAAGAAGGAGGACAAAGAGGCCCGCAAGCTGACACGCTATATAGAGCAGGAGGGTGATTGGGTCCCGGCGAGCCAATGCGCTCCCCAGTGGTTGGAGTCATGAAGCTTGGCCCAGCGCCCAAAGTCGGCCGTCTCAGCATACGACCGGAACAAGCAGCCTCATCGGTGCAGCCTGTTAACGCGCTGCCAGTCCGCGCAAAACCAAGAAGCTTGACTGCCATCGGCTCGGTGCTCGTAGCCATGGTGCTGGTGGTGCTCAATACGGCGATAGCCAACATGGCCTTGCCAACGATCGCCCAATCGCTGCAAGTGCCCCCCGCCCTGTCCATCTGGATCATCACGGCCAACCAGGCGGCGCTCCTGATGGCTCTGCTGCCCTGCGCAGCGCTAGGTGAAAGCCTTGGCTACCGCCGAGTATTTCGCTGGGGAGTGGCGCTCTTTCTGGTCGCCACCCTGATGTGCGCGCTGGCGCCGACGTTGCCTTGGCTCATTGCCGCGCGGTTGCTGCAGGGGCTTGGAGGCGCGGCAGTCATGGCACTCGCCATTGCACTGCTGCGCCAAGTGGTATCGAGCCAACAACTAGGTGCCGCTATCGGCTGGAATGCACTTGCGATTGCCCTGTCATCAGCCGCAGGCCCCGCAATGGGGGCAGCAATTCTCAGCGTGGCAGATTGGCGATGGTTATTTGCTGTGCTGCTGCCCTTGGGGCTCTGGGTGTTGCTAGCGACCCGTGCGCTGCCCGCTGTGGACGGCAGCGCGCGCAAAGCTGATCTGTTGAGCATTGCATTGAATGCCGGGACCTTTGCATCGCTGGTCATAGCCGCTGGAGTCATCATTGAGCACACAGCACTCGCTGCAGCGTTACTGGTCATCTCCACTACCCAACTGATGCTGTTGATTACGCGAGAAAGGCAGAAGGAAGCGCCACTGATTCCGCTTGACCTGCTCAGGGTCCACTCATTCCGTATTTCAGTTATTGCCTCGGTGCTCTGCTTTGCTGGGCAGACCGCAGGCTTGGTCGCGCTGCCCTTCTACCTGCAGCACAGCCTTGGGCAAGAGGTGCTGATGACAGGTCTCTACATGATCCCCTGGCCTTTAACCGTCGCGCTAATAGCTCCGCTAGCTAGTCGTTTTTCAAACCGATTCTCGACTGCCTGGTTTTGTTCGATAGGAGGCATGTGCCTTGCGACAGGATTAGCCGGAGTTGCGCTTTGGCCTCTGCAGGAAAACCTCATGATGTTTGTGCCACTAACCATGCTCTGCGGTCTCGGTTTTGGCCTTTTTAACGTGGCCAATAACCGCAACATGTTCCTCGCAGCGCCGCTGAGCCGAAGTGGTGTGGCTGGAGGAATGCAGGGTACCGCGCGCTTACTCGGGCAAACTGCTGGCGCAGTTCTCATGACGTTGCTCTTTAACTTGTTCCCCGCCGACTCTGCACCTCAGCTTGCTCTTGGTGCAGGAGCTTTATTGAACGTGTTCGCAGCCCTGATAAGCACACTGCAAGGCAGAAAGGCGGTGTGTCGACACGCCTGAACGAGCAACGCCCTTAGCTACCGAAAGACCTCGCACGATCACTTTTTTGACTGCTTCGATTTTAAATCTTCGGGTAACGCGGGTTGCTCATGGCACATCTTTATAGGTCGAAATATGAGGCTTGGAGGTGTCTACGAAACCAGGAGCGATTCATTCTTAAATTTCCGCAAGATCAAATACAACGCGGCCCTGACGAATAAGTGGACACGATAATGGCAAAACCGTAGCGTCCTGAAAAACCCTACTCACGCACATCCTGAGGCAACAATGACAATTATTCAGCGATCATTTTTGTGGATTGCCGTTGCACTTCTGGCAGGCTGTGTTTCTACAGAACCCTCGCGACCTCAGCCCTACCCCATTCCCGATCCTTCGGTGTTCGCCTCATTGAGCTGCGAGGAACTCGCCTACAAACGCGATGGCTACCAGCAATTGCTGCAAAACGTCGCAGTGGATCATCCTACTGATTCACATCTCCATATACCGGGGTTACAGGCAAACTTTCAGGGTTTAAGTAATGCTCTCGCGCTGCGCAATTGTCCCGCATCTGGACAAACCAGTGCCGCGCCTCCCACCCCAGTGGGTGACGACAGTCATTGCTTCGCCTATTACACAAATAGAAATCTGATGGAGCCCGCGAACACTACTACGGGTGTCGTCAGCAAACCCTGGCAAGCTGGCGCCATCGCTGGCGCGCCAGCGCGGGTTGCGCTCACCGAGTTCCAGGCATTTTTGATGTCCCGCGTAAACAGCGAACAACTTGGTCCGCTTTCCTGCAGTACATTAGCGCAGAGCCAGAGCTGCACCGTCAGCAAAGCTGACACTGGCTCATTCACTCATGGGACTCGGTTGGCGAGCGTTATTTGTAGCACGTCAAGGGAAGCTGTTGAAAAAGGCTTGGCCTCCCTGCGTGCCACTAACCCATTGCTGCACGTGATTGACTGGTTGCCTGCCGAGCGAGCCGCTCAAGTGCCGGTGATGCCAACGGCTCCAGTAACCAGCGTGACGACTGCGCCTCCGGTCGAGCAGTCAGTGACCTCTGTAGGTGCTATGTATTGCACCGCGGTCATCTCCACTCAGCATACTTACGGCGCTACTGTCAGCCCGGTCAAATTGATCGTCGGGGCAGCAAACGACATACGACCTTCGCTCACACACTACATCGCGAAAGTAAAACAGGAGCAGCCGGGCGTTTGGGGAGAATTCAAACTCAATCCCGTCATTTGCGCACCGGGTGCAACAGTTTGTATGGGCGAGGCCAAAGGGCCGACTGGCAAAACCCAGAACGCCTTCTCGTTTTGCCATGCGACACAAGCGAAGGCGGATGCTGAATTACATCAGATGCGTCAGGGTGACCCGAAAGCGGTTGTCGTTGAATGGCCTTGAGCATTGAAACCGTCATTTCTTTCTTCAGCGTCTGCTTTTGGCCAAATCTCGCCTGTCATGATCGGCAGAGATCGGCCAGAAGCGGACGGTCAGGCCCGCAGTGTGTCGCGATAGCCGGTCGCAGCGGCCTTGGCACTGGCTTTAGCGGACACCACGACGCACTTGGCTTCATCCGGAAATGCTTGCTAAGCCCATGTCACCGAGTGCGGCGAAGTTTGCGCATATAACGCCAGCTGGCCTTTATCGCTGACCCTGTACCAGTTCGACGATAACTCGTTCGAGCGGAGTTGTTCCTACCCATTCGACCGCGCGGGGATCGCTTTTGATGTCGATATGCGAGCAATTGAGGCCACGGGTCATTTCGGTGAATCCAGCAAGGGCGGCCTTTGAGAAATGGGCATCCGCCAGCGCTTCTGGCCACTCAGTTTCCGGCAGAACTGCAACGTCGACAGGCTTCTCGAGCGTGGCTGAAACAATGGCAGCGACATCGTTCGGGGCATAGTCTTTGGGCCCCGCGAGAGTGACGGCGCAGGTCCCTGTCCTTTTTTCTTGCAGCAAAGCAGCTGCAGCACTACCGACATCCACAGTCGCCACCATCGGGAGAAGACGCTGTGGTGGTGCCAGAAACGTCGGCAGAGTGCCGCTGCGCATGGCCTGTCCGACCATCGGCATCCAGTTTTCCATGAAATAGGCCGCGCGCAGGAAGATGGTGGACACACCGGCAT
This sequence comes from Pseudomonas leptonychotis, assembly GCF_004920405.1. Taxonomy (NCBI): domain Bacteria; kingdom Pseudomonadati; phylum Pseudomonadota; class Gammaproteobacteria; order Pseudomonadales; family Pseudomonadaceae; genus Pseudomonas; species Pseudomonas leptonychotis. Next base: position 163,275 of record NZ_RFLV01000004.1, on the reverse strand, counting down.
CGGTCAAACGCTGCTCGAACATGCGGTTCATCCTGATCCACCCTGTTCCGCTTTCACGGTCGGCACCCACCGAGGAAAGGGCCACAAGTCTGGGCACGTCCGCCGCAATTGCGGCGCGCGCCGTGATCTCGGCAATCAGCTCTGCTCTCTCGAACAGGTCTTCACGGCTGTAGTGTTGCGGGCTGACGACATAGGCGCCTTGGACCTGACTGAGTGCCTGGGTCATTGCGGCCAGATCAGTCAGGTCGGCCACGGCAACTTCTGCGCCACGTTCCGCCCAGGCCTGGGCCTTGGCCGAGTCGCGCACCACGACGCGCACAGGCTGGCCGGAGCGCAAGAGAGCATCAGCGGTTGCGGCACCGGTACGACCGGACACGCCGAATACAGCATAAGGAAGGGGGGAATAAGCAGTCATACAACATCTCCTGTTTAGATGAACCAGGATGGTGGATGATTGCGCGACGTACATAAATGATATGGAAGTTATAGCCAACATGCGTCAAGTGGATTTATCTAGGGTCGACCTCAATCTGTTAAAGCTGTTCGAAGCACTCGTTCGGGAGCGAAGTGTTACGCAGGCGGGCCTCCGCCTGGGCTTGAGCCAACCGGCCGCCAGCCGCGCGCTGGGGCGACTGCGCACGATGCTGGGTGATCGCCTGGTGGTTCGCGGCAAGCTCGGGCTGGAACTGACGCCACGCGGCGAAATGCTGGCAGCTCCCGTGGCTAAACTGCTGGACGATGCCAGAGGCATCGTCTCGCCTGCCGTCTTCGACCCTGCCTCTGCAACGGGGCGAATCACGATCGCCGCGCACGACCATCTGAGCCTGACGGTCCTTGCTGGTTTAATCGCCCGCTTCGAGCGCCATGCGCCAGCGCTAAGTCTCCATATCGCGCAACCTGTTGGGGATAACGTGCGGCTGGTCGAGCAGGGGGACGTAGATCTAGCCCTGGGCATTTTCGAGACACTGCCCGGCAGTCTCCATCGGCGCCGCCTTTACGCTGATAGCCTGGTGTGCGTAGTGAGGTCCGATCACCCCTGTGTAACAGACGGACTCAGCCTGGAGCGTTATGTGACCTTGCGCCACATCACCGTGACCATTTCCGGAGTGGGAGGGAGCGCGGTCGAAGTCGCGCTCTCGACGCTGGGGCTCACTCGCCAAGTCGCGCTGCGAGTTCCCCACTTTGTTGCTGGTGCGATGTTGGTGGCGGACAGCGACATGATTCTCACGTTGCCCAGCCGTTTGGCGCGCCTGCTTGCGAAAAGGCTCCCACTTGCGCTCCTAGATCTGCCGCTAAAGGTTGCGCCCCTGTCACCAGCCATGATCTGGAATGAACGCTTTCACGGCGACCCCGCCCATGTTTGGGTCAGGCAACAGCTTGTCGACGTCGTCGCATCGTTCAATACGGCCGGATAAATGCCGCCGACCTCGATTTATAAAATGGCGATCCCCCCAGTTATTATTAGTCTCGGGTCCTAAATATTCTCAGCAGCTGTCTCAGGGTGTCCGCTTCTGGCCGCTTGCAGCCCGTCAAATCATCACGACCGCAGGTACCCATTCACTAAAAAATCAAAGGCCGGCAAATGCCGGCCTTTGTCTTAAACACTTGCGACAGTGGCATCAGCCTACTGAACGATATTCCGCCAAAGTGGCGTAATCAGAGGGCGAACTTCTGCAGGTTGGCCATCATCTCTTTCATCGCTTCGATGTTGTCCTTCGGATGGGCCGCGCCCTCGAAGTCGCAGATTTGCGCGAAGTTGGCCGCCACGTCTTCCGGGCTGTAGCCGACCCGTGGATCGAAACCGGCACCCAGGCTGCGCTCCCAACGCACTTTGCCCATCCAGCCGCCACCGACTTCAAACAGGCCGGAGGTTTCTTCGCAGGCGTTGCTGGCCAGGTACACCACCAGCGGGCTGACCAGCTCAGGCTTGAGCTGCTCGAACACCTGTGGCGGGATCAGCCCTTCGGTCATGCGCGTGCCGCCAGTCGGGGCGATGGCGTTGACCAGGATGTTGTTTTTGCGACCTTCGATGGCCAGGGTGCGGGTCAAGCCGTACAGGCCAAGCTTGGCCATGCCGTAGTTGGACTGGCCGAAGTTACCGTAGATACCTGAGGTGGACGCGGTGAAGATGATGCGGCCATAACCCTGCTCACGCATGTGCGGCCACGCGGCGCGAGTTACCTTGTAGGCGCCTTCGACGTGGACCTTGTAAACCAGATCCCAGTCGGCGTCGTCCATCTTATGGAAAGTTTTGTCGCGCAGGATGCCGGCGTTATTCACCACCACATCGATGCGGCCAAAGGTATCCAGTGCGCACTGCACGATCTTCTCGCCGTCGGTCACCGAATCGTGGTTGGCCACTGCGGTACCACCGGCAGCCCGGATTTCCTCAACCACTTTGTCTGCCGCCGACGCGTTAGCGCCTTCGCCGTGGGTGCTGCCGCCAAGGTCATTGACCACCACTTTGGCGCCGTGCTGGGCGAACAGCAGCGCATGGGCGCGGCCCAGGCCACCACCGGCCCCGGTGACGATTACAACCTGATCTTGAAAACGGATGGCGTCGCTCATGCAGCATTCCTCGGCAGATTAACAATGCACCGAGTGTCCAGCAGACGCACGCCAGTCACAATAGATACGAGCAGCGCTGAATGGTGCGCGATAAAGCAGCGGGATAGTCAGGCCAACTTGAGCAGTGTGAGATGGTTGTACAGGTGCAGCACATGGGCCTGAGCGTAATCAGCATGGTTTAACACGCCATAGGCGAAGTGCGGCTGCAACTCACCTTGGTAGGCTACAAAATCGCTGAAGGCCTGCTGCAAACGCTTGAGCGCCAAGGTTTGGCTAGACGGCTCGCTGAGCGTTGCAGCGCCCGGAATGGCTTCATCCAGCGGGTGACGCATGGCCCCGCGCGCGGCAAATACACTGAAGGCCAGCGGGCCGACGCTACTACGAAACCAGCCGGGCTTAAGCGCGGGATAACCGCTAATGGAGTACTCGATGCTCTGCGCGCAATGGTTAAACACCTGCGCCGGGCTCCAGCCTTTGAGGCTGGTTAACGGTTTATCGACCAGCCCTGCCAACACCTGTTGTGCGCCTTGCAGGCTCACGGCAGCCGGGGCTACCCCGCTGGGCAATGCCCAGAAACCCACGCCCAAGACCGCGACACCACCCAGAGCGGCTCCTTTTAAGACAGTACGTCGCTGCATGCGGCGGCCTCCAGCCGGTCACGAAAGTGTAAGTAATGCATCAGCACCTCTGCCGGGGCCTCAGTTTGCGGATAGTGGCCGATCTGCTCCAGCAGGACGGTGTCGGCGTTGGCAATCAGCTCGCGATAACGCACCACCATGTGTGCGCCGGAAATCGGGTCGGCCGCCCCATCTATTATCCGCATAGGCACTGTCGTGGCCTGCATTGCAGCCACCCAGCGGTCACGCTGCACGCGACGCTCGGGCATGTAACGAATCAACCGGTGCATCACTGCGGTGCCATCATTGGCGGCAATCAGGCTCCAGAAATCATCCAGCTCGCGAGCGCTGGGCTGGGTGTGCGGGCCGAACACCTTGGCAAAACTGGCAGCCAGCTTTTGCCGGCTAAACAACCGACTGATCAAGGGCCCCACGGGGCTGAGCAGCAGCTTTTGCACCAACACCGGGTGGTGGGTTTCCGGGAACAGGCCGCCATTGAGAAACACGCAACTGCCCAACTTAATACGACCGTCCTGGTCACGGGCAATCAACTCCTGGGCCACGCTGTCGCCATAATCATGAGCCAATACATGCAGCGGTCCCTGAATCGCCAGGTGTTCAAGCAGTGCTTGTTGCAGATCGGCCTGCTCCAGCAGGCTGTAGGCATGCCCGCGCGGCTTGGCCGAATCGCCAAAGCCGAGCATGTCGCAGGCGATCACTCGGTACTTCTGCGCCAGCGGCTGCCACAGGTAATGCCAATCCCAGCTGGCGGTGGGGAAGCCGTGAATCAGCAACAGCGGCTCAGCATCTGCCGCACCTGCCGTCCAGTAACGTATGGCATGGCCCTTGAAGGTAAAACTCTGCCCTTGCCCGCGCCAATCCTGCAGGGCAATGCCGAGGAGCGCAGTCACGCGTCGTAACCCGGCATCTGCTGGTCCAGCTTGCGCAGCAAGGCCGGCCAAGCCAACTGACCACCCATACCTTGCGGGCTTTTCATAACGCCAGCGACCATGGCCTTAGCACCCTCGAGAATTTGCTGAGGGATATGGATCAACTCGGCGCCACCGCTTTGCGCCATGACTTGAATTTCACAGGCGCGCTGCAGGGTGAACATCATCAGGAAGGTATCGGCGATGCTGCCGCCAGCAGTGAGCAGACCGTGATTGGGCAGAATCATAAAGTTCTTCTCGCCCAGGTCCGCTTGCAAGCGCGCTTTCTCGTCATGGTTCAGCGCCACGCCTTCGTAGCCGTGGTAAGCCAGGCTCGCGAGGACGAACAGCGACTGCTGCGACAACGGCAACAGCCCCTGCTTCTGCGCCGAAACGGCAATGCCGGCCGCCGTATGAATGTGCGCCACACACGCAACATCGTGGCGCACCTCATGCACGGCGCTGTGAATGGTGTAGCCCGCCGGGTTGATGTCGTAGGGGCTGTCCATCAGCTTGTTACCGGCCAGGTCAATCTTCACCAGGCTGGAGGCGGTGATTTCGTGAAACATCAGGCCGAAAGGGTTAATCAGGAATTCTTCAGCGCCCGGAATCTTCGCCGAGATGTGGGTGAAGATCAGATCATCCCAGCCATGCAGTGCGATCAACCGGTAACAGGCCGCCAGGTCGACGCGGGTCTGCCATTCGACGGCAGACACCTGAGTTTGGACATTGAAGGACGGCAGTGCATGGGCAACGGTCATGGCTTTTACCTCGGCAGTTCTTGTTATCAAGTGCCAAGCAGTCTAGCCAGGGCTGCGGTAAAGGTGAGTCGCTCTAGCGGCCAGCGTGGTGGCTTTACGGGTCAGTAAGCGTTTCAGAAACTTTCGGGGTGCAGCTGACGCAGCAACGGCCAGTCACGCTGGGCCTGAGGATCATCGGCGAGCAGGCAAAAGCCGGTGAAGTCAAAACCGGGGGCCACGGTGCAACCCACCAAGGTGAAGTCGCCCAGGCTGCGCGCACTTTGCCAGGCATGCGCCGGCACTGCGCGTTGCGGTAATTGCTGCGTGGCCACCGGGCCGAGGCGCTCGCTGCGAATCGCCGTGGGGTGTTCGGCAATCAATAGTTGCAGCGGCGCGCCTTCGTAGAAGTGCCAGAGTTCGTCGGCATCCACACGGTGCCAACGGCTGACCAGCCCAGCCGGCAACAAAAAGACAATCGCCGTACTGCACAACCGGCCCTGCGCCGTTTGCTGGCGCGACTCGAACAGCCGACGGTAATAGCCACCCTCAGGGTGCGCCTGCAGTTGCAGCGACTCGATCAGCTCCAGCGCGCGCGGATGCATCAGCCGTGCAGCACCGTAATAAATTCGGCCAGCCAAGGCTCGGCGTCGGTTTCCGGGGTTACGCTTTCGCTGCTATCCAGGCGCAGCATCGGCTGCACTTCGCGAATGCCCAGCTCGGCATATAACTCGCGCACTAGCTCGCCGCCACCGCAGAAGGTATCGCCATAACTGGAGTCGCCCAGGGCGATCACCCCACCCGATAGCCCGCTCCAAGCGGGCAAGTGGTCACGAATGGCGAAATACAGCGGCTGCAGGTTATCGGGCAATTCGCCCATGCCGGTGGTCGAGGTCACCGCAAGAAACGCCTCAGGGGCAAAGGTTTGGATATCGGCCAGATTGGCCCTGGGGTTGTGCCAGGCCTGATGGCCAGCGGCGTTCAACAGGCGCTCGGCGTGGCGGGCAACTTCCTCGGCAGTGCCATACACCGAGCCGGAAAGGATGGCGATTTTCATGCAAAACTCCGAAACATACAGAACCAAGTCGATAAGCCCGGCATTATGCCGCAAGTAGACAGCTCGCCCGGATGTTTTAGAATGCAGCGGACATAGACTGGGAAAACGCCTCATGATCAACGCCAAACTGTTGCAACTGGTGATCAACGCCTCCAACGACGGCATCGTGGTTGCCGAACAAGAAGGCGATGACAACATCCTGATCTATGCCAACCCGGCCTTTGAAAAACTCACCGGCTACGCCAGCGAAGACATCCTCTATCAGGATTGCCGCTTCCTGCAGGCCGGCGATCGCGACCAGCCTGGTTTGAGCGCCATCCGTGAAGCGGTTAAGCAGCACCGTCCTTGCCGACAAATTATTCGCAACTACCGCAAAGACGGCAGCCCGTTCTGGAATGAGCTGTCGATCACCCCCGTCGTCAACGACGCCGATCAGCTGACCTACTACATCGGTATCCAGAAGAACGTTACCGAGCAGGTGCAGGCGCAAGAGCGGGTCAAAGAACTGGAAGCCGAACTGATCACCCTCAAGGCCGAACTGGCTCGATTACAGGCGACGATCGGTCATAACTAATCTCGTTCGAAGCGGTCACAACAGCTCCAGAGCTTGATATAGACCGCTTCCATGCAAGAACAGGCACTCCTGACCCAAGCTGAATTGGCCTTTATTCGCCAGCTAAACCAGCCGACGAATATTGAAGCACGCAGCAACCTTCCTCTGCAGGCTGATATTGTTAAACAATTCAGTGAGCTGCTCTCGCACTGTGCCACCCATGAACAGCTGAGCCTGCATGCGCATATCGCCAACCAGCACCTGACCTTCGACCTGCACCTGAGCCAGAACGCGCACAGCGCGCCTTGCCTGCAACTCAGCGCGCCGCAGATTTTTGACGAAGGTGCAGTCAACCGCGCCTGGCGCTCCCCCTTATCCGAGCCGTTGGCGCTGCACACGCCCAACGCGCAACCCAGTGGCCTGTGGGTACACCAACTGTCGATGAATGGCGCACTGATTGAACATCGTGCGCGGCGCGCCGCACCGAAACGCTTCCACTTGGTCTTACCGCTAGACGAGCACACCCCGATTGCCATTGCCGGCGTTTTTGTGCGCAAAACCGTGGACGGCTTTCTGGCCTACCAACTGCACACCCTGGACCCGCAAAGCGATGAACACCTGCGTCAGTTCATCTACCAACAACACCTCCAGCAAGAACAGCGGCTGGCCAGCGGGCATCGCTGAACGCACCACCGCTAGATGGTTAAAACGTAGGCAAAAAAAGACCCGCAATCAGCGCGGGCCTAAAGTGCAGGGGAAACCCCTGCAGCAGGGATAAAAAAACCGATAGCCGAAAGGGCGATACACGCTGGCTATCGGATTGCGCAGTCGTTTTAGGCAGCAAACTCCTCTTCGCTAAAGGCCATCAGCGTGGCTTTGCCGGCCTTAACCTCAGCCAACAGGCTGTCGGTTTCAGTCAGGACTCGCGCCATATAGAAGTCGGCAGACTTCAACTTGGCGCAATAAAAAAGGGTTTCGGTGCTGCCGTCAGCCAGCTTGGTCTTGGCCACCGCCGCCATGCGCGCCCACATCCAGGCCAGGCTGGTGAGTGCGAACAAGCGCAGGTAAGGCGTAGCAGCTGCGCCGGCTTGCTCAGGGTCTTTCATGCCTTCGCTGGCAATCCACATGGTGGCTTGTTGCAGCTGCTTGAGTGCTGCAGCCACCGCAGCCGCATGCTCGCTGTCGGCATTGGCCTTGAGCCAGCTTTCGATCAAGGCGAAATAGTTGCGCACCGCGCGACCGCCGCCCAAGCCCAACTTACGGCCGACCAGGTCGAGTGCCTGAATACCGTTGGTGCCTTCGTAGATGCGGGTAATCCGGCAATCACGCACCAGTTGTTCGATGCCCCAGTCTTCGGTGAAGCCGGAGCCACCGAGCACCTGCAGGCCTTCGTTGGCGCAGTTGAACCCTTCATCGGTAAGGAAGGACTTCACCACCGGGGTCAGCAGCTGCACCAGATCATCGGCCTGCTCACGCATCGCAGGGTCTTCGTGATCATGGGCAACGTCTTCGTGCAGGCCGGTGAAATACGCCAGGGCGCGGCAACCTTCGATCATCACTTTCTGGCGCAGCAGCATGCGCCGCACATCCGGGTGCACAATAATCGGGTCTGCCGGCTTATCCGCCGCTTTCGGGCCGGACAGCGAGCGGCTCTGCAAGCGCTCTTTGGCAAAACCCAGGCTGACCTGATAAGCACTCTCGGCAATACCAAGGCCCTGCATGCCCACCATCAGGCGCGCGGAGTTCATCATGGTGAACATGCACTTGAGGCCTTTGTTGGCTTCACCGATCAACCAACCCTGTGCGCCTTCGAAATTCATCACGCAGGTGGCCGAACCTTTGATGCCCATCTTGTGCTCTAGTCCGCCACAAAACGCGGGGTTACGGCTGCCATCTTCGAGGAACTTGGGCACCAAGAATAAGGAAATGCCTTTTACGCTATCCGGTGCATCGGGCAGTTTGGCCAAAACCAGGTGCAGGATATTGTCAGCCAGATCGTGCTCACCACCGGTGATCCAGATCTTGGTGCCACTGATGGCATAACTGCCGTCTGCCTGAGGCACGGCGCGGGTACGAATCAGGCCCAGGTCGGTACCGCACTGCGGCTCGGTCAGGCACATGGTGCCGGTCCATTCGCCGCTGATCAGTTTCGGCAAGTAGCGCTCCTGCAGCTCACGCGCACCATGCGCAGTCAATGCGTTGATCGCGCCATGGGTCAGGCCTGGGTACATGCCGAGCGACAGGTTGGCCGAGCAGACCATCTCCTCAACCATCATATTCAGTACATGGGGCAAGCCTTGGCCGCCAAACTCAGGCGTGCAGGCCAAGGCTGTCCAACCGCCTTCAGCAAACTGCTTATAAGCCTCACGAAAACCGTCTGGGGCTTTAACTGATTTGCTCTCGGGGTCGTACTTGCAGCCTTGCTGATCACCTGGCCCGTTCAACGGAGCCAGCACGTTCTCTGCCAATTTGGCAGCTTCTTCCAGAATGGCGCCACCGAGGTCGTCTCCGAACTCGCGCTGACTAGGCAGCGACTGCAAGGTGGCATAAGCGTCGAGCACCTCGTCAAAAACGAAACGCATGTCACGAAGGGGTGCGCGGTATTGGGTCATGTTGCTGAGTCCTCAAGCTGTACAAGTGAATAAAAGCTATACACAAATTAACAATGTACAGCTTTTGTATAGGCAAAGAAGGCAAAGCGCAAGCATTTTTCTATACAGCCTGTACAACTTTATGCAATCCACACTAAATCACAGGCGCAGCAAAGCGCGCGGCGCCATGCGGCGACACGCTCCCATTCAGGCGTTTTTAATAAGAGGAATCAGGTATCCAGATGGCCCGCGAGGAACTGCTGCAGTCGACGCTGCATCAAACGTCCTTCATTGCCCAGACAGGCAATCGGCGACCCCCTGAGGCTCTCCTCAGCCAGATCGGCCCCGTCACCCGCCATCACCAGCGGACAATCCAGCGCCAGCGCAAGACGCGACAACACCTTAGGCAAATCATCACTGGGCGGCTGATTGGAGAACAACACCAGCGCCTGGGGCTGCATTTTTTCGCAGATCAGGGTCAGCTCTTCGAGTGGCTGGCCCATCCCGAGCACACTGACGGCGGTGTCGGCACTGCTCAGCAGCAACCCAGCCACCAGCAACTCCAACTCCCGGCAGTGACCGGGAAACGCCGCTAGCAGCACACGCTCTTCAACTTGGGCGCGTAACACCTGCAGGCGCTGCAGCGTGCGGGCACGCAAGAACGTATCGAGAAACAGCCACTCACTGGTTTGGCCGTACTCATCCTGGCGCAACAACAGCTCCTGCCACAGCGGCATCAGGATCTCTTGAAACACCACCGGCAGTGGGTAGCTGGAAAAAATCTGCCCATATAGACGATCCAGACGCAGCTCATCGAAGGCGCTAATCGCGCGCCGCAGCTGCGCTTGCCACTCCCCCCACTCGCTGGCGCTGACTTCTTCATAGCCCGGCGAACTGGCGGACTTGATCGTGCTGCTCTTAGCGAGAATCTTGCCGACCTTGCTCACCGCCACGCCGCGCTCAATCCACGCCAGGATGCTGCGTACCGACTCGATATCCACCTGCGAATACAGGCGATGACCACTGTCAGTGCGCGTCGGCTGGATCAGCCCATAACGGCGTTCCCAGGCCCGCAAGGTCACCGGATTAACGCCGGTCAGGCGCGCCACCTCACGAATAGGAAAGAGTTCTTCCTGCTTGAGGGCACTCGAAGCGAAGGACGGCGCACCAACGAGATCGGACATGGGAGGCGATATCACAGAAAAAAGATTGCACGCATTGTAACTCAGCTATTTTCGGCATACTTTGTACAAGACTTATACAAAACCTCAGAACTTGTTTACGCTATTGCGAACTAGATCCAGGCAGACGCTACGCAGTAACAACCCGCAATGATCAAAACGTCATGAAGGCGGAGTTTACGAGCTGTAAATAAGCATGGCTCGCTCTGCCCGCCCTTCGAGTCGCGCTAAAGCGGTTTGCCGAGGCTGTTTTCACCCCGACGGCTCGACGCGCAGCCGATCGTTAAAGGTTTTTAGATTATGAACAAACAACCAAGCTGGCCCCTGACCCTTTACTACGATGGCGATTGCCCCTTGTGTGCACGCGAGATCCAGCTGCTGCGCCAGCATGCCGATGTACAGCGCCTGTGCCTGGTCGACATTAGCCTGCGCGACTTCCATGCCGAGTCCATCGGGGTAACCCAACCCGCCCTGCAAAACCGTTTGCATGCACGCTTTGCTGACGGCCAATGGGTTACCGGTCTGGATGCGACACTGTGGAGTTGGCGCGCTGCCGGCCTGGGCCGCTGGACCACCCCCCTCACCTGGCCTGCGCTGCGACCGTTACTGGAGCTGGGTTATCGAGCGTTTTGTCGCTTACGCCCCTACCTTGAATGGCTACCTCATCCCGACGCTAGCCGACGCTGCAAGGACGCACAGTGCACCCCGGCTAAAACTCCGCGCTGAGTCAGCCCACGTGAATCCACAAGCCTGGATCCTTTCCAATCAGCGCGGGCCGGCCGATGATTTCATCGTGATTTTCCGGCTGTAGCAGTAAAACCTGGTGCACCCCGCAGCGACGTAAATGCGTTTTGAGCAGCGCCAGCGTAGGCCACAGCGGCCCTCCAGGCGCACAACCAAATACGCGCACGCGGCCTGTGCGAAGAATCACCCGCACCTGATAACCGCAACAGCGCAGTGCCAGGACCTCGACGCGCGCCACCCAGCCACAGCGAACGGCGATGCTCAACTGCCAACCCTTCACGACACCAATTCCTGTACAAGAAAACCAATCTTGTACACCATAAAGACAGTTTTATTCAGCCAACACACATAAGAAATATCGATACAGCTCAATGAAATAGGCAAATATCTAAAAAATGGCGCAGTAACCGCACAGCCAGCATGGTTGTACAAAGCACAATGCTGGTATAACTTTACTTCTGGTTCAGTCGAGGCCGCGCCCTACTGGTCAGGTAACCCGGCGCAGCGTCGCTGAACCCACCTCTTTCTTTTGCCGAGCCGACCATGAGCGCCAGCGCCGCCCCCATTCTGATTACCGGAGCCAGCCAGCGCATCGGCCTGTATTGCGCCGAGCGCCTGCTCGATGATGGTCATTCGCTGATTGTCACCTACCGCCAAGAACGCGAGAGCATTGCGCGTCTTAAGCAGCGTGGAGCATTGGCACTGGCCGCCGACTTTTCCAGTGAAGCCGGTATCCTGGGTTTTATCGAGCAGCTCAAACAGCACACCGACAGCCTGCGCGCCATCGTGCACAACGCCTCCGACTGGCTGGTAGAAACGCCGGGCGAGGAAGCCGCAGCATTCACCCAACTGTTCAATGTGCACATGCTCGCGCCTTACCTGATCAACCTGCATTGCGAAGCGCTGCTGCGACGGTCGACACCTGCCGACATTGTTCACCTCAGCGATGACGTCGCCCGCAAGGGCAGCGCCAAACGCCCTGCTTACTGCGCCAGTAAAGCTGGATTGGACAGCCTGACGCTGTCACTGGCCGCTCGCTTCGCACCACAGATCAAGGTCAACGGTATCGCTCCGGCACTGATCATGTTCAACCCGGACGACGATGCCGAGTATCGCCGCAACACCCTGAACAAATCGGCACTGGGCATAGAACCCGGGCCGCAAGTGATTTACCAAAGCTTGCGCTATCTGCTCGACAACCCTTACGTCACAGGCACCACCCTTACCGTCAACGGCGGCCGCCATCTCAAATGAGCCTGGCCGCGAGGACCCTTGCAATGAACCCAGAACTGCCCAATCACTACCGCGAGATTCTCCTCGGCGTTGGTGAGAACCCTGAACGCGAAGGCCTGCTAGACACGCCCAAGCGTGCGGCCAAAGCCATGCAATACCTGTGCAACGGCTACCACAAGAGCCTGGAAGAGGTGGTCAATGGCGCGCTGTTCGAGTCGGATAACGACGAGATGGTGATCGTCCGTGACATCGAGCTGTACTCGCTGTGCGAGCACCACATACTGCCGTTTATCGGCAAGGCTCATGTGGCCTACATCCCCACCGGCAAGGTACTGGGGCTGTCGAAAGTGGCGCGCATCGTCGACATGTTCGCGCGGCGCCTGCAGATCCAGGAAAACCTCACCAAACAGATCGCCGATGCCATCCAGCAGGTCACCAACGCTGCCGGCGTAGCCGTGGTCATCGAAGCCAAACACATGTGCATGATGATGCGCGGCGTGGAGAAGCAGAACTCGGTGATGACCTCCTCGGTCATGCTTGGAGCCTTCCGTGAATCCTGCAACACTCGCCACGAATTCCTGCAACTGATCGGACGGAACAAGTAATGCCGCGACTGGAACCTGGGATGGCGCGCATCCGCGTCAAAGACCTGCGCCTGCGCACCTTCATTGGCATCAAGGAAGAAGAGATCAACAACAAGCAGGACGTGTTGATCAACCTGACCATCCTCTACCCCGCCGTGGAAGCAGTGCGCGACAACGATATCGACCACGCGCTGAACTACCGCACCATTACTAAAGCGGTGATTCGTCACGTCGAAGAAAACCGCTTCGCCCTGCTCGAACGCATGACCCAGGAGATTCTTGACCTGGTCATGGCTAACCCCGACGTGCGTTACGCCGAAGTAGAAGTCGACAAGCTGCACGCCCTACGTTTTGCCGAGTCGGTGTCGATCACCCTCGCCGGGCACCGCTAGTAAGTTGTTGAAAAACGGCCTGCCCCAGGCCGTTGCCGATTCCCCGCACACCCTGCGTGGGGCGTTGCCGTCGGGCGGGCAGGCTCTTATCATCGCCCGCATCGCCCGCCTTCTGAGAACATCGCCATGACCGAGCAAGAACGCCTCGAACTTGAAGCCGCCGCCTTTCGCAGCCTGGTTCACCACCTGCGCTCACGTCCTGATGTGCAGAACATCGACATGATGAACCTCGCCGGTTTCTGCCGAAACTGCCTGTCCAAATGGTTCAAGGCCGCCGCCGATGACAGTGGCATCGCCATCAGCCTGGATGAAGCCCGCGAAGAGGTTTATGGCATGCCCTATGCCGAGTGGAAGGCCAAACACCAGAAAGAAGCCAGCACCGAACAGCAGGCGGCTTTCAGCAAAGGTAAAGACGCATGAGTGCCTTGAACGATTTCCGCGCCAAATTGCACAACGTGCAGTTCACTTTCGCCGAAACCCTGGCGTTTATCGCCGCGCACTACCAGTACCAACCCAGCGCCTTTCGCAATGGTGCGGTGGAAAACCCCGCTGGCCAGAATGAAGGCTCCTGCAAGACCCTTGGCCTGGCTCTACTCGAAGGCCTAAGCCTGGAGGAAACCCTGCACTGCTTTGGCGAGCACTACCGCAGCGTGCTGGCCACCCCGACCGGCAACGACCATGGCAACATCCGCGCACTGCTGGATACCGGCCTGGCTGGCGTGCGTTTCGAGCAACCGTCATTGCAGCGCAAAGTGCTTTAACCCCACTGCCAAGGGGATTGCACGCACCACAATAGCGCGCAGAAAGTTGCACAACTGTCGGCAAAAGCTGACAGACATCACGTTTCAATCGCTTTAAGCTGCGCGCCAGCAAACGAACGAGAACACCAGGGAAGGTGCTCCGTGCCGCGTTATGGCCGCCCTTCCCGGCTTTTCCCCCTTACCTGGCTTGGAGTCGCGTTGATGCAGCAGACCTTGGTATGGAAACCATGGCACAACCCCGGCGTGGAAAACCTGCGCCTAAGCATCGATGAGCACGGCATCAATGCCACCAGCCATCTGATGCAGAGCCTGCAAGGCCACAGCATCGCCGCCACCTATGTGCTCAATTGCGACCCTCGCTGGCGCTTTCGTCGCCTGTGGTTGAAGGTCGACAACCACGGTCAACGCAGCCTCAACCTCAAGCGCGATATACGCGGCAACTGGTTCCATAACGGCGAACCGCGCCCGGACCTCAGCGAGTGCCAGCAGGTGATGCTCTCCGACTCGCCCTTCACCCATACCCCGCTACTGCAACGCTGCGCCCTGGAAACCGGGCAGAGCGAATCACTGCAAGTGGCGTATATCGACTTGCTGACACTCAAGGTGGAAGCGCGCGGCCAGCGCTACCAGCGCCTGCGTGAGGAAGACGGTAGAACCCTGTACCGCAGCGAAGCGCAGGGTAAAAAGAGCAGCGAACTGACCGTCGACGAGCATGCCCTGCTGGTTAAAGCCAGCGACCAGTTTTTACGCTTGAGCTCGCGGGATTTGAAGCTCAATACCTGGGTCTGAGAAGCCATCACTGATGTGGGTAGGGCTTTCGGCTCTGGCATCCTGCTTCGCGATCCACAGGGATGTGGTGAATGCCGCAGCCCCGCCAGGAGCAGGTGCGACCCTACCTCCTGCATCCATGCAGTCGTAGCCGCGACACGACCACTAATACTCTCGCCGCTAAAGCGCCTCCTACAAAGCCCCCATCGCCCTGTATAGATGTTTTCCTCGGACAGATGAAAATGCCGCCGACCTGATCCAGGTCGGCGGCATTGCGGCTCACATCAAGTTCTTTGCATGCACAAACCTATTGGCCGTCGAGATAACGCTCCACATCCAGCGCCGCCATGCAGCCGGCGCCGGCCGAGGTTATGGCCTGGCGGTAGACGTGATCGGCCACGTCCCCCGCCGCAAAAACGCCTGGCACACTGGTGGCGGTAGCATTGCCTTCGCGGCCACCGCTGACTACCAGATAGCCATCCTTGAGCGCTAACTGCCCCTCAAACAACGAGGTGTTCGGTGTATGGCCGATAGCGACGAACAGGCCATCGACGCTCAGCTCGTCAACGCTGCCATCATTGTTCTTCACTCGCACGCCGGTCACGCCCATGTTGTTGCCGAGCACTTCATCCACCTCGGCGTGCAGCTTGAGCACGATCTTGCCTTCGGCCACCCGAGCCTGCAGTTTGTTCTGCAGAATCTTCTCCGCGCGGAAGCTTCCACGGCGGTGCACCAGGGTCACCTTGCTGGCGATATTGGCCAGGTACAGCGCCTCTTCTACCGCGGTGTTGCCACCACCGACCACCGCGACTTCACGGTTGCGGTAGAAGAACCCATCGCAGGTGGCGCAAGCGGAAACGCCCTTGCCCATAAAAAGCTCTTCGCTGGGCAAGCCCAGGTAACGGGCGCTGGCGCCGGTGGCGATGATCAAGGCATCGCAGCTGTAGGTGCCGTTGTCGCCGACCAGGGTGAACGGCTTGCCGGCCAAATCCACCGCATTGATATGGTCAAAGACGATCTCTGTCTCGAAGCGCTCGGCATGCTCCTGCATACGCTGCATCAGCGCAGGCCCGGTCAGGCCATGCACATCGCCCGGCCAGTTATCCACCTCGGTGGTCGTGGTCAATTGGCCGCCAGCCTGCATACCGGTGATCAACAACGGCTTGAGATTGGCCCGCGCAGCGTAAACCGCAGCGCTATAGCCGGCAGGGCCGGAGCCTAAAATGATCACGCGGGCATGACGATTGGTCGACATCAGCAACTCCACCCGGCAAGGCCGGCGATAATAAAAAGGGACTTCCGGGAGCGCCTAGGGGAAGGCCGTAAGAGCGCAAGCCCCGTAAAGGGATGCCGCGCAGCCTATGCCCGCTCAGTGCACGGCGGAAATATGCTTTGCCAATGCCTTGCATAGGCAAGCGCTATAACGCTGACAGGCAATCGTTAGCACCCATTGCAGAGGCTTTCACCTGCCACACAAAGCCGGTAAGGTCGGCGCGACTTCAACCTCGCGGAGACTCTCCCCATGCCTGCTCCCGTACTGACCGGCCCGCAATACCTCAGCGAGGGCCTGAAACTGGTACTAAGCCCCGGCCTGCGTCTGTTTGTACTGCTGCCCCTGACGATCAACCTGGTCCTGTTTATTGGCCTGATTTACCTGGCCTTGCAGCAGTTCGGCGGCTGGGTCGACACCTTTATGCCCAGCTTGCCAAGCTGGCTGAGCTTTCTCGAATACGTGCTGTGGCCGCTGTTTGTGGTGCTGGTGCTGTTGATGGTGTTTTTCACCTTCACCCTGCTGGCCAACATCATCGCCGCGCCGTTTAACGGCTTTCTCGCGGAGAAGGTCGAAGTGGTGGTGCGCGGCCAAGACGATTTTCCGCCGTTCAGCTGGGCTGAGCTGATGGCCATGGTGCCACGCACCCTGGGCCGCGAGCTGCGCAAGCTGGGCTACTTCCTGCCCCGCGCCATCGCCCTGCTGATCCTGACGTTTATTCCGGTGGTCAATATCGTCGCCGCGCCGCTGTGGCTGCTGTTTGGCGTGTGGATGATGGCCATCCAATACATCGACTACCCAGCGGACAACAACAAGATGAGCTGGCAGGACATGCTCGCCTGGCTGCGCGGAAAGCGCTGGCAGAGCCTGGGCTTTGGCGGCATTACCTACGCCGCACTGCTGGTGCCAGGGCTGAATATCCTGATGATGCCGGCAGCGGTAGCCGGTGCCACGGTGTTCTGGGTGCGTGAGCGCCAGGAGCAGGCGCTAACGCCCACTTCCTAAGAGCTTGTTCACGATCTCGCGAGCTAGAGCCATACAGGCGCTACGTTAGTAACAGCCTCCGGCTGGTCAAAACAGGCGAGGAAGCGGAGTTTACTGCTGTAAATGAGCATTCCGAGCCTGATTTTAACGCCGCAGGGCCGACGCGCAGCAGATCGTGGACAGGCTCTGCGTTCACACCGCAGGCTGGCTGCGTTCAAGTACCGCGCGCAGCGCCTGCATGGATGCCAGGGATTCGCGTTCAATGCGCCGGCTTAGCAGCAGACGGTTGGCCAGGCGCATCAGCCCGCCGTCGAAGCCGTACTCCAAGGTGCGCACGAACTCGCAACCACCCTCCACCGCTATGCACTCGTAGGTCAGCAACAGCCCTAGGCCGTGATCGCCACGCGCGCTGGCCTGCCAGCGGCGGGCCGGCTGATAGTCGAGCACGTTCCAGCGTAGATGGCCGGTGCGGCCGCCGGCGTGGATGTCCTCCTCAAATACTTCGCCGGCGAGCAACGCGCCCTCGCGACCGTAGATGCGCAAGGATGATGGATGCCACTCGGGCCAATGCGCCGGAGCAGCGGCATAGCTCAACACCGCGTCCGCCGGACGGGTAAGTCGAATGCGGTGCTGCTGACGATTCTGCTGATAAGTGGGCTCCGGCTCCCAATGCAGGGTGCCGTACAACCAGTCCATCAGTGGATGGACGATGCCGAAATTGCGCGAATGCATCAGCTCACGCCGATGGTGCAGCGCATGCAGGCGGCGCATCTGGCGAATCCCCGGCAGCCGCGCAACGGGATGCTCAGCCGGCAGATGCTCGCAGGCGTGCACCACCTCATAGCTCATATATCCCAACAGCATGCTGCCGGCGAACAGCGCGGCGAGGTTGCCGTCGATATGGCTCAGCAACCACCAGACGCCCAGCAATGGCAGGCTATAGAGCACGATCAACCAGGCGGGAAAAAGGATCACCCGCCAATCGCGCAGCGTCTCGTAGCGCATCTGGCCTTCAACAAAGAAGCTGTGATGATCACCGGTATGGCGCTTGTAGAACAGCTGACCGAAGCGCGTCTTGTTGTGCCCCAGGCGCTTATGCACCTGGTACTCGCCCCAGCTAAAGAACACCAAGCTCAGCGGCACCAGCAGCCACTGCCAGAGCGCTACCGCATCCAGGGTGCGCCACAGCAGGCCCACGCAGGTAAGACCGTAGGCCAGCACAAAGGCGGCATGCAGCCAGGGGTTGTACAGCGGATGAATGGCATCCCGATAACGTGCGCGGAAAGCCTGGGCATTGTCGTTGTTATAAGCCACGGTGGTACTCCTGTGCGGATTGACAGCAGTCTAGGCGCGGCTAGATCATTCGGATAATGGATATTTTAAAAGAGCATTATTCTTGATAGCGAATTTACGTCAGCTCGATCTCAACCTGTTGCTGGTCTTCGATGCGCTGATGCAGGAAGGCAACTTGACCCGCGCCGCCGAGCGCCTGCACCTGAGCCAGTCGACGGTGAGCAATGCCCTCGCCCGCCTGCGCCAGCAACTGGGTGAAGAACTGTTCCTGCGCACCGCCCGCGGCATGACCCCCACCGCTCGCGCTCATTCCTTGTATGTACCCGTGCGCCAGGCCCTGCGCTTGCTGCAGACAGGACTGGGCCCTGCTGAGCCGTTTGATCCGCAAACGGCGCACGCCTTCAGCCTGTCACTCAACGACTATGCCCAGGCCGCGCTGCTGCCCATGTTGCAGGCGCATCTGGCGCGCAACGCTCCACAGGTCGAGCTGCTGGTGCAAGCCGATGATGCCGACAGCCTGGTGCAGCGCCTGGAAAGCGGCGCGCTGGACTTGGCCATCGACTACCTGCACTTCGATTCACCCGACCTGCACTACGCGCCGCTGCGCGAAGAGCCACTGGTGGCCATCGGCCGAGCCGGCCACCCGGCCTTTGCCGGCGGGTTGAGCCTGGAGGATTACCAACAGGCGCGGCATATCACGGTGACGCCGCGCGCCGGGCGTGGCTCGCCGCTGGAAATCGTCCTGGGCTCGGCCAGGGTGCGCCGGCAGGCGGCGCTGCATTTGCCCAACTACTTGCCGATCCCGGCCATCGTCGCCCAGACCGACCTGCTCGGCACCGTGCCCGCGCGCCTGGCCGAGGCTTTTGCCCCGGTACATGCGTTGGAAATTGCAGCGCTGCCCTTCGATATGCCACCCGTTCAGGTCAGCCTGATCTGGCATCGCCAGCAGCATCTCGACTCGGCGCACACCTGGCTGCGCCAGCAACTGATCGAACTGCTCGACTGAAATGCAAACGCAATCAAAGCGTCACAGTCATTACATAGCGGCAGCGGACACTGCTGCCATGAACACACCTTCTGCGTTGTACATTGCCCTGATCAGCGAAACCTACCCGCCGGAAATCAACGGCGTGGCCAATACCCTCGGGCGCCTGGTAGACGGCCTGTGCGGCCGTGGCCATCGCGTGCAACTGGTGCGCCCGCGCCAGAACATCGATCCACGCGGCGCTGCCGAGCAGGATGTGCTGCTGGCCCGTGGCTGGCCGCTGCCGGGCTACCCAGGCTTGCAGTGGGGCCATTGCTCCATGCACAAACTGCTGCGCAACTGGCAGCGCCAACGGCCAGATGTACTGTATATCGCCACTGAGGGGCCGCTGGGGCTCTCGGCATTGCGCGCCGCGCGACGCTTGCAGATCCCGGTGATCAGCGGCTTTCACACCAACTTCCAGCAATACACCGGGCATTACGGCTTCGGCATGCTGACCCGCGCACTGACCAATTACCTGCGCTGGTTTCACAACCGCTCGAACATGACCCTAGTGCCCAGCGTCAGCCAGCAAATCGAATTACAACGCCGCGGCTTCGACAACCTTGAACTGCTCGCGCGCGGCGTCGACAGCCAACTGTTCCACCCGGCCAAACGCTGCACGGCATTGCGCGAAAGCTGGGGACTGGCGGAACAGGACATTGCCGTCCTGCATGTCGGCCGCCTGGCGGCGGAAAAGAACCTGGCCCTGCTCAGCAAGAGCTTTCAAGCACTGCAGCAGGCACATCCGCAGCGGCGGCTGAAACTGATTCTGGTCGGCGATGGCCCACAGCGCGCCAACCTCCAACAGCAACTGCCCGAGGCCGTGTTCTGTGGCCTGCAGCGCGGTGAAGCGCTGGCAGCGCATTACGCCTCAGGGGATATGTTCTTGTTTCCCAGCCTGTCAGAAACCTTCGGCAATGTGGTACTCGAAGCCCTGGCTTCGGGGCTTGGCGTGGTGGCATTCGATCAGGCTGCGGCGGCGCAGCACATCCGCCACGGGCATAACGGTGCCTTGGCCGTGGCCGAGGATGAACAAGGCTTTATTGACGCCGCCAGCGGGTTACTGACAGACCGCGAAAGCCTGCGCCGGGTGCGCTTAAATGCCCGGCAGCATGCCTCACATCAGGGCTGGCCAGCGATTGTCGAGCTGTTCGAGCAGCATCTGCGCAGCGCCATGCTGCCTGTGCAAGCGTTGCCGGCCGGCAGAACGCAGTATTGACGCCCCTGTAGGAGCGGCGGGGACGCCTAGTCCGTGCCCGGGAAAAGCATTGCTTGAAACCGCAAAAGCTCGCGGCTAAAGCGGAACGCCGCCCGGCCCCTCCTACAGCAGCACATCCAGACGCTTGATCAGCCGCACGTCCTGCGCACTGATCGCTGCGCCGTAGGCCAACACTTCCACACCGGCACTCACCGCCTCACGCAGCGCGGCGGCATAGGCTGGGTCGATCTCCTCAGCCGGACGCACCGCATCAATATCGCTCAGGTTCACGCAGTACAGCTGTACCGCTCGCACCCCGTCACGGGCCAACGCCGCCAGTTCGCGCAGGTGTTTGCTGCCGCGCTCGGTGCGCGCATCCGGGAAGGCCGCGACGCGACTGTCGGCGAACCCCAAGGTAACGCTCTTAACTTCAACAAACGCCGGGCCTTCGGAGTAGTCCAGGCGAAAATCGATACGGCTGCGCTCCTGGCCATACGGCACTTCGCGCTTAAGGTTGGTGAAGCCGTTCAACTCGGCAATCAGCCCGCCACGCAAGGCTTCCTCCACCAACGCATTGGCGCGCCCGGTGTTGATTACGGCAAGGCGACCATGCGGCGTCTCGCCAATCTCCCAGGTGCCCGGCAACTTGCGCTTGGGGTCGTTGCTGCGACTAAACCAGATCGCTGCACCCTCACTCATGCAGTTGAGCATCGAGCCGGTGTTGGCACAGTGAATGGTCAACAGCTCGCCACTGGCCGTCTCGATATCAGCGAGAAAGCGCTTGTAGCGGCGCAGCAGACGGCCCTGCTCCAAAGGCGGGTCAAAGCGCATGGGGCCGCCACGTTTTCAGACCACGAGCAATCCGCTCGACCGCTTGCTGCAACCGCGGCAGGTCCTGGGTGTAGGAAAAACGCACATGCTGAGTGGCCAGATAGCGGCCGAAATCCAGACCTGGGGTAAAGGCCACGTGCTCGGTTTCCAGAAAGTGCTGACAGAAGGCGAAGGCATCGCCGCCAAAGGCGCTGATGTCGGCATATAGGTAGAAGGCCCCTTCCGGCTCCACGGCGATCTTGAAACCCAGCTCACGCAAGGCCGGCAGGAGGAAATCGCGACGCTGTTGAAACGCATGGCGACGCTGCTCAAGAATCTCCAGGGTATCTGGCTCAAAGCAGGCCAGCGCGGCGTACTGGGCCATGCTCGGCGCGCTGATATAGAGGTTCTGCGCCAGTTTCTCCAGTTCCGCAAAGGCAGCCGGCGGCGCCACCAGCCAACCGAGACGCCAACCGGTCATGCCGAAGTATTTGGAGAAGCTGTTGAGCACAAAGGCGTCGTCATCCACTTCCAACACGCTGGCTGCGTCTACGCCGTAAGTCAGGCCGTGGTAGATCTCATCCACCACCAAATGCCCGCCGCGCGCTTTTAGCGCCTGTGACAGGCCGCCCAGCTCATCACGACTGAGCAAGGTACCGGTCGGGTTGGCGGGGGATGCCACCAGTGCACCGACACTGTCTTTATCCCAATACCGTTCAACCAGATCAGCTGTCAGCTGATAACGCACCTCAGGACCTACCGGCACCAGTTGCGCAGCCCCTTCTACCAGGCGCAGAAAGTGCCGATTGCAAGGGTAACCGGGGTCGGCCAGCAGCCAGTGTTTGCCGGGGTCTACCAGCAGGCTGGTGGCCAACAGCAAGGCCCCCGAACCACCGGGGGTAATCAGAATGCGTTGCGGGTCGATATTCAGGCGATAACGTTCGGCATAGAAGCCCGCAATCGCTTCACGCAGCGCCGGCAAACCGCGCGCGGCGGTGTAACGGGTATGACCATTGGCCAAGGCCGCTTGCCCGGCCGCGACGATCGGCGCGGCCGTGGTGAAGTCTGGCTCACCGATTTCCAAATGAATTACATCATTGCCATCGGCCTGTAACTGATTGGCACGGGCCAACAGCGCCATTACGTGAAAGGGTTCTATGGCGCGGCTGCGTGCACTGTAAGACGGGACCATCGGACTGCCTGCCAGGGAGATAAGCCGCCGATTCTAAAGCATACCCAGCGCAGCTTCGACAACCGGGAGTGGCGCGTTGTGAGTTGTTCTGGTAAGTTCGCCCGCTTTACAGCCGCAGGGCCAGTTCTACTCGACGTAGGATCGGCAAGGGACACCGTCCTGCGCAGTGGATTAGAAGAGTGAGAGGCGGTCATCCATGCCCACCAAAGCAAAAGCAAAAAGCAGCCAACTGACTCGCGGTTTCGAGCCCTATAAAGAAACAAAGGGCGAAGAGTACATGGGCGCACCAATGCGCGCCCACTTCACCGGCATCCTCAACAAATGGAAGCTGGAATTGATGCAGGAAGTTGATCGTACTGTGCACCATATGCAGGACGAAGCAGCCAACTTCCCCGATCCAGCGGACCGTGCCAGCCAGGAAGAAGAATTCAGCCTGGAACTGCGTGCCCGTGATCGTGAGCGTAAGCTGATCAAGAAGATCGACCAGACCATGCAGCTGATCGAAGACAATGATTACGGCTGGTGCGATTCGTGCGGCGTCGAAATCGGCATCCGCCGACTGGAAGCCCGCCCCACCGCCACCCTTTGCATCGATTGCAAGACGCTGGCGGAAATCAAAGAAAAACAGGTCGGTTCCTGATCTGACTCAAGGGGTGCTTCGGCACCCCTTGTTGTTTCTGTCTCTGCGTGTGCGCAATAGAACATGAACACACCTGCCTACATCGGGCGCTTCGCCCCCACCCCCAGCGGTTATCTGCACTTTGGCTCACTGGTCGCCGCCCTTGCGTCGTACCTTGACGCGCGCGCGGTAAACGGCCGCTGGCTGCTGCGCATGGAAGACCTCGACCCGCCGCGAGAAGTTGCCGGCGCTCAAGCCGCGATTCTCAGGACCCTAGAGTGCTACGGTTTGGAGTGGGATGGCGAGCTGGTGCGGCAAAGCACGCGTCATGGCGAATATGCCGCGCTAGTCGAACGCCTGCTCAGCCAGGGCCTGGCCTATGCCTGCACCTGTTCGCGCAAACAACTGGCCGGCAGCCAAGGCATCTACCCCGGCACCTGCCGCAATGCCGGCCATGGTTTTGCCGATGCCGCGATTCGTTTGCGCGTACCGGAGCTGAACTACCACTTTGTCGACCGCGTGCAGGGCGATTACCGTCAGCACCTTGGCCGCGAAGGCGGTGACTTTGTGATTCGCCGCCGCGATGGCCTGTATGCCTACCAACTGGCGGTGGTGCTTGATGATGCGTGGCAGGGCGTGACGGATGTAGTACGCGGGGCTGATCTGCTCGACTCCACCCCGCGCCAGCTGTATTTGCAGGAACTGCTCGGTTTGCCGCAGCCGCGCTACTTACATGTTCCCCTGATTACCCAGCCAGACGGCCACAAGCTCGGCAAATCCTACCGTTCGCCACCGCTGCCAGCCGACCAGGCGACTGTGCTGCTGATGCGCGCCCTGCGAGCGCTTGGCCAATCATTGCCGGAGGGCGCCGATTACGGCACGCCGAGCGAACTCCTGCACTGGGCCAGCCAGCATTGGGATGCATCGCGCATTGCGCGCAGCCTGACGCTGGCCGAAGCGCAGCTGCTCTAGCACTACTAATCCTTGGCAACCCCTTCAGCCAATAACTCCGCCAGCTCAGCACAACCATCCTGCACCGCCGCCTCGGCCTGCGCACACAGGGCGCGGTAGCGCCGTAGTACTTGCTCACCGGTTTCGGTCAACTGGGTACCGCCGCCGTGTTTGCCACCGGCCAAGGTGCTGACCAGCGGCTGCTTGAAACTGCGATTCATGGTTTCTACCAACAGCCAGGCCCGCCGATAGGACATACCCAAGGCGCGAGCCGCCGCGCTGATCGAGCCATGCTGAGCAATCGCCGCCAACAGCTCAGCCTTACCTGGGCCCATGGCAATGTCTGCGCCGTTATGTAGGCGAAGTTTCAGATCGAGACGATACATAAGGTGGCCGCAGCGAGGATTCGCTGGGCAGACTAACGCCTGATTGGCTCAGGCGAAAGCGCTGCTAAGCCTGCAGTGCAGCGGGCTTAGCACGATGGATTGGCCGGCAGGGGTCAGATACGCCCCATCAACAACAGCACTATCAGCACAATCACCACTACGCCCAAACCGCCCGTAGGGCCGTAACCCCAGCTTCTGCTGTGCGGCCAGGCAGGTATGGCGCCGACCAGCAACAAAATCAGCACAATCAATAGAATGGTACCCAGGCTCATGACGTTCTCCTTGATGAGTCACTGCAGCGCGCCGCAACAGCAGGTGCCGAGATGGCACCCGAACGCTCCATCATCCTGTATGCCGCAGGAACCGCTGTCTGTGCGCTATTGAACAAAACGGATCAACCCTTCTCCACCGCCAATGCGCTATCAACAAGCTGCTGCGCCTCACTAAAGATGCGCTGCAAATGCGCTTCATCGCGGAAGCTTTCAGCGTAGATCTTGTAGATATCTTCGGTGCCTGACGGCCGCGCCGCGAACCAGCCGCCCTCACTGATCACCTTGATCCCACCGATCGCCGCGCCATTACCCGGCGCCTTGTCGAGCACCTGGGTAATCGCGTCACCCGCCAGTTCATCGCGACTGATCTGCGCTGGCGTGAGTTTGCCCAGGGCTTTTTTCTGCGCAGTGCTGGCCGGCGCATCGACGCGATCGGCGTAAATAGCGCCGAACTCATCACTCAGGCCTTGATACAGCTCACCAGGGTCGCGCCCGCTAACAGCGGTCATTTCTGCGGCCAATAGCGCGAGGGCTATACCGTCTTTGTCCGTGGTCCAGACCCGGCCATCACGGCGCAAAAAGGTCGCCCCGGCACTTTCTTCGCCGCCAAAGCCCAGCGAGCCATCAAACAAGCCACCGGCGAACCACTTGAAGCCTACGGGTACTTCCTGCAACGGCCGGCCCAGACGTGTAGCGATGCGGTCGATCATCGCGCTGCTGACCAGCGTTTTGCCCACCGCCGCGCTGGCGCTCCACTGCGGGCGATGCTGAAACAGGTAATCGATGGCCACACTGAGAAAGTGGTTGGCCGGCAACAGACCCACGCTGGGCGCGACGATGCCGTGCCGGTCGTAGTCGGTGTCGCAAGCAAAGGCGACGTCATAACCGCTCTTAAGGCCGATTAAGCGCTGCATGGCATGGCTGGAAGATGGGTCCATACGGATCTGCCCATCCCAATCCAAACTCATAAAGGCAAACTGTGGATCAATAGTCTGACTGACGACGTCCAGATTTATGCCGTACAGCTCGGCAATCCGCCCCCAGTAATGCACACCGGCTCCACCCAATGGATCAACACCCAGGCGCAGGCCTGCAGCACGAATTGGGGCGAAATCGATAACATTGCCCAGATCGTTCACGTACGCGCTGAGGTAATCGTATTCCTGCACATTGGCCGCCTGCCGCGCCTGCGCCAGGGGCATGCGCTTGACCTCACGCAAGCCGCCTTCGAGCAGAGTATTGGCGCGGTTTTGCACCCAGGTGGTGATGTCGCTGTCCGCCGGGCCGCCATTGGTCGGGTTGTATTTGAAGCCGCCGCTGTCCGGCGGGTTGTGCGAGGGAGTAATCACGATGCCATCGGCAAGCCCCGAACTGCGGCCCTGGTTGTGCACCAAGATGGCCTGGCTGATCGCCGGCGTCGGGGTGAACTCACCACCAGCAGAAATCATCGTCTGCACGCCATTGGCCGCCAGCACTTCAATCGCGCTTTCCAGCGCCGGCTGCGACAGCGCGTGAGTATCAGCGCCGATAAACAGCGGGCCGTTGATGCCCTGCGCAGCGCGGTAATCACAGATGGCCTGGCTGATCGCCAACACATGGGCCTGATTGAAGCTGCACGTCAAAGAGCTGCCGCGGTGCCCGGACGTGCCAAAAGCCACACGCTGGCTGGCAACAGCGACGTCGGGGTGCAGATCAAAATAGGCGGCTAATAAGCACGAAATGTCGGTCAACATGGCAGCCGGTGCTGGCTGACCGGCCAAAGCATGGATACGCGAACTCACAAAAAACTCCCGGTTATTAGCGAGAAAGCGTCCAGCTTAACAGGCAGCGTGCAGCAAACGCAGCGCTTTGCCGTAGGATTGCGGCTATCCTAGCCAGCCCTTTTTTGCCACAGGAACGCCAGAATGAAAGCCCAGCTCGAAGAATTGATCAGTAAAATAAGCTCGGGCTGCATGCTGGCGGAAGAAGTCGCGCGCATCGCCGAAGAGGCCGCCCAGGCCTACTCCGACCCGCAGGCATTTCTCGCTGCCAACCCGGATATCAATTTCGACGACAGCTTCCCGATTCCACTGGGTGAGTGGATGGTGATCGGCAGCCTGCCGGAAACCGTGCTGTTCCAAGCTGATAGTTATGATGCGCTGTTTCAGCAGGTGGTCGAATCATTCGGACCAGAGGTGAGCTTTGTGCTCAAAGCCAAGCAGCTGGCCAAGGTCGAGCCGCTGAAAGCGCTTAATCGCATCCAGGTACAGCTCGCAAGCCTCTCGCCGGAAACCCAGGGCTATGTGCTGCTGAACTTCAGTGAACCGCTGGATGACGAACTGCAAGCCGTGCTGGTGTACAGCAGCGACCTGCCTCGGGTGATGGCGCTGGCAGTGGAAGTCGGTATCTACGCCGCGCCGGCCTATGAAGCCTTGAAAGCGGCACAAAACGAGGAATAATCACGGGGCCAGCGCGAGGGCTCAGTGCTGCTGGCGGTGTACCTCGGCGAGTTTCGCAGCCAGCTCATCCAATTCCGCACTTTGCCCGCGCGGCAACCGACGCAGCACCGCCTGACTCAGGCGCAGCTGTTTGATAAAGCGTCGGCAATTGACACACATGGCCAAATGCATGCGTACCGACAAGCGTCGCCGCAACTTCATCTGGCCATCGATGTACTCACTGGAGTGAGCCACCAGCTCCTTGCAGCTCAACATTGGCCGGTCTCCTCAAAATGCTCCAAGGTGGCAAATACCTTGAGACGCGCGCGGTGCAGCAGCACGCGAACATTGGAGAGAGAAACCTGTAAAAGATTACAGATCTCGTCCAACTCCAGCCCTTCACGTTCGCGCAGGTGTAAAACGCTGCCCTGCAATTCGGACAGACTGGCCAAGGTACGCTCCAAGCACTCGCGCAATTCCTCTTCGGTCAGCAGCGCCTCCGGAGAATCGTGATGCCAGGCATGCGGCGCCAGCAGCCAATGGCCATCACCATGGAAACGCTCATCGCCGACAGTACCGTGGGGAGACGGAATATCGTCGAGCAGCACTTCACGACGGTTGCCCTTGAGGCGAGTTTTTGCGGTATTGGCGGTGATCGTCAGCAGCCAGGTTTTCAGGCTGGAGCGCCCCTGAAAACCGTCCAAGTTGCGCACCACAGCTAACCAGGCGTCCTGCACCACCTCATCGGCATTACGGCTGCCGACAATCGCAAACGCCACCGCGCGCATCGCCCCCTGATAGGTGGCAACCAACTCACGGTAGGCCTTCTGCTCGCTCACGCGTAGACGGGCAAGCAATATCTGATCAGCTGGGTAGTCCATTAATGCTTACGCAGGATCACGCTACCGATGGAGTAACCCGCACCGAACGAGCTGAGCACACCGAGAGCACCGCTTGGCAGGTCTTCCTGATGCTTGTGCAGGGCGATGACGGAGCCGGCCGAACTGGTGTTGGCGTAGGTATCGAGAATCACCGGTGCTTCACCTGGCTCGGCATCGCGGCCGAGCAGCTTGCGCGCGATCAGCAGGTTCATATTGAGGTTGGCCTGGTGCAGCCAGAAACGCTTCACATCACCGACGTTGAGCTGGTTTTCTGCCAGGTGCGCAGCAATCAGCTCGGCAACCATCGGGCAGACGTCCTTGAAGACTTTGCGGCCTTCCTGCACGAATAACTTGTCACGGGCGCCGACGCCTTCTTCCGCACAGCGGTTGAGGAAGCCGAAGTTGTTGCGGATGTTATTGCTGAACTGCGTGATCAGCTTGGTGCCGACGATATCGAACTGGTAGTTCGAAGTGGCCTGGTCGGCACGCTCAATGATCACGGCTGTGGCCGCATCGCCGAAGATGAAATGGCTGTCGCGGTCGCGAAAATTGAGGTGGCCGGTGCAAATTTCCGGGTTAACCATCAGGATCGCACGGGCCTGGCCCAGCTGAACGCTATTGGCCGCCGCTTGAATACCAAAGGTGGCGGAAGAACACGCCACGTTCATGTCGTAGCCAAAACCCTGAATGCCCAGCGCGGCCTGCACCTCAATCGCCACGGCCGGATAGCCGCGCTGCAGATTGGAACAGGCGACGATTACGCCATCAATATCGGCAGCTGTCTTACCGGCGCGCGCGAGGGCGTCCTTAGCGGCACCCACAGCCATTTCACAGAGGATGCCCCAGTCGTCATTACTGCGCTCGGGGATGCTTGGGGTCATGCGCTGCGGATCAAGAATACCGGCCTTGTCCATGACAAAACGGCTCTTGATGCCAGACGCCTTTTCGATAAAACCGCTGCTCGACTCACTCAGCGCTTCGACTTCACCACTGGCGATGGCGGCCGCGTTGTCGGCATTGAATTGCTGCACATAGGCGTTGAATGACTCGACCAACTCATCGTTGGAAATACTGTTTGCCGGGGTATAGAGGCCGGTACCGCTGATCACGACGTTATGCACAGTCATTCCTCTTGTTCTTCGCCGCAGGCAGCGGTCATTAATTCAATATGTCCAGGGCGGGCCCTGGGCAAAAATCCGGGCGGGCAGGCTCAGCTCATTTGCCGCGCTGAAACGACCTGCAATTAGCCGCAGAGTTTGCCACAGCCAGAGGCGCTTCGCCCGCTCAGCACGTCAGGCCACAAGCAACAAGCTGACGGCTATTGAGGCAAAGATGCGCACAACACGCGCCAAGACACATCCAGCACAGCGCAACACTTGCGTGCCGTGCGCTCTAAAACGGCATCACCCATCCGGGCGATAGCCGACTGTCGGACAATCCTAGATTCTCGCCGCTCCTCTAATAACAAAAAAGGTTTCCGTCATGCGCAAGCTGCTTTTATTGCTGGTGCTGAGTTTTGCCTCGCTGACCCAGGCGGCGGTCGGCGTGTTCCCCGACAGCACCTTCCAGAACCTCGACCATGGCCTGTACTGGTTTGGTTATGGCGACAGCTGGCAAAAGGCAATTCCGGGCCAGACCAATGCCTATTACGTGGCCAGCAAACCGACGCTGATTTATATCCACGGCTGGCAAAATGGCTCATCGCTGGCTAAAAACCGCGAAACCTTCAACCGCAAAGATGCTGGCGGCCCGGACCTTGACTTGGCGAACGCCTGGCTCGCGGCGGGTTACAACGTTGGCGTGATGTACTGGAACCAATTTGCCGATGAAGGTGAGGTGAAAGACGCCGAAGCCAAGATTTGGACTGCCGCAGGTCCACGTGCCATGCGCTGGCGCAACAGCAGCGGCGTTTACAGCAACGGTCCTAGCCAGTCAGTCGGCGACCTGTTTTTCAACAGCTATAAAGATAACTTGGCCGGCTATACCGGTAGCAATATTCGTATCGCCGGTCACTCCCTGGGTAACCAACTGGCTATCCTTCTGACCAAAAAAATCAGCGATGCGGTAACCGCCGGCACCCTAAACAGCAAGCTGCTGCCCAAGCGCGTGGCCCTGCTCGACCCGTTCTACTCCAACTACGCCAAAAGCTATTTGGGCAACAAGTGGGTGGGTGAGGTCTCGCGTAACTACGTCAGCGAGCTAAAGACCAAAGGCGTAACCTTTGAGGCCTACCGCACCTCGTCCGTGACCAGCACCGTTTTTGTGGGTGACAGCAACACGGGCCTGATGAACATGACAGCTTTCAGCGAACTCAAGCCGTGGTACTTCAATTCGGCCCAGCAGGTCGAGAAACACAATGCCGCCGTTTGGCACTACCTGTGGTCGTTCAGCAGTAACCCGCCCCTGATTACCGGCACCAGCAATCAGGCTGCCTCGGCGAAAACCAGCGACAGCCGCATCACCACCCTGATGAATGGCACCAAGAAACTGGTGCACGACCAGGGCGCCTACACCAAGGAACCGTCCGACGATAACTTCAAGGAAGCTAATCGCTGATAGCGCAGGTCCTGCCTTGTCGGCAGGACCTCCTCACTCTCGCTAGCCGGCGCGGTTCAGCGCGCCACTTGACTATCCAGTCAGCGCATGAAAAAACAGAGGCACGCAGGCACAGCCCTGCACTCTCCTGCTTCTGGAATCCTGCATTATGGCCCTGCATACCTGGCTGATCTTTCTTACGGCAGTATTTGGCCTGGCGTTGACCCCAGGGCCCAATGGCCTGCTCGCGCTCAGCCATGGTGCCTTGTACGGCCATCGCAAAACCCTGTTTACCGTCAGCGGCGGAGTACTCGGCTTTACCCTACTGATGGCCTTGTCGATGCTGGGCATCGGCACCTTGCTGCAAGCCTCGGCGCAGGCCCTGACCATCCTCAAATGGCTCGGTGGCGCTTACCTAATCTGGCTAGGCATTCAACTCTGGCGCGCGCCACCGCTGCATCTGGCCATGGCCGAGAAAGCCGACGCCCGCAGCAGCCTAAAATTGTTTCGCCAGGGTTTACTCTCGGCGCTCTCCAACCCCAAGGTGATCCTGTTTTTCGGCGCGTTTCTGCCGCAGTTTCTCGACCCGCGCGGTGACCTCTGGCTGCAATTCGCGATCATGGCGCTGACCTTTGCCGTGGTCGAAGGCAGCGTCGAATACCTGCTGGCACGTATGGCCCATCGCGTTCGGCCCTGGTTACAGCGCAGCGGTAAAGGCTTCAACCGCTGCTGTGGCGGCCTGTTTGCGTTGATGGGCGCAGCCCTGCCGATGACCCGCTGAACCGCCTACACCGCAAAGGATCTGCCCTGGTGCCCAAACTGTTACCTGCCCTGCTATTGCTTGCCCTGAGCTGTGCGTCACCCGCCAGCGAACGGGCACTGCGCTTCTCGATCAACGACAGCTGGGCCATGCCCATAGTGCGCATCGAGAACGGCAAGGCAGTGGAAGGTATTCTGGTCGACCTGCAACAGCGCATGGCCGCCAAGGTTGGGCGCACCGCCGAGTTGGTGGTCATGCCACGCCGACGAGTACATCACGCGCTGGATAGCGGCTACATCGATGTGCGCTGCTACGTCAGCCCGAACTGGGTCAACAGCGGCCACCATCGCTATATCTGGAGCCTGCCTTTTATGACCCAGCACGATGTACTGGTAGGCGTTAATCCCGAAAAACTGGAGCCCGAACAGCTGCTGAATCAGCGCCTGGGCACCGTGCTTGGCTTCACCTATCCACGCCTGGACCCGCTGTTTGCCAGCGGGCAGATCCAGCGTGAAGACGCCCGCACCCAGGATCAAGTGCTGCTCAAACTCAGCGCCCAACGCTACCGTTACGCCATCAGTAACGAACTCTCACTGCAGTGGTTCAACCGCCACCAAGCGCCTGGACAGAAACTGCACATCATCAGCGAGGTAGCCGCCGACCCCGTCGCCTGTATTATCCGCGACGCCCCGGATGTGCCGACCATGGCGCTACTGCGCGCCATGATGCAGATGAAACAGGCTGGCGAATTTGACCAAATGCTGGCTCGTTACCGCTAAGGCGACAACGTCGAGGGATCAATACTCAAACCGCTTGCGCAACCTTGAGCACCAGCCGAATGCCGCGCAGACCCCGTTCTTGCTCACGCTGCAAGGAATAGCTGGCCAGGTCAGCCATGGCCCGACGGTGCGCATAAGCCAGGCTATCAATCAGCGTGGCGCTGTTGCGCAGGAACTCGACCGGTTCACCGGCCTGAGCATTCAGCCGTGGGCAGCGCAGGCGTAGATATCCGCCCAGCGTGGTGCCATCGAGCAGGGTCTGTGGAATCTGATCCGCCGCTTTGAGCAAACGTAGGGCCAGATCCTGATAGCGCGACAAGGCATCCTGGCTCAAACGCTCAGTCAGGCTGTCGGGAGTCTGCTGATGCCAATCTAGAAAGCGCTCTGCCAGCTCACGGGCCTCCAGCAGACGCGCGTAATCGACATATAGCTTGCTTAGCTGCAGCGCCAATCGGGCAGTGTCACGCAAAGCGGTCGACGCCCCAGCCAGACTCAGCTCCAGGCGCCGCCGGTACAGCGATGCAGCCTGTAATAGTTGCAGCTGCGCCGGGGTCTTACCGCCGTCAATCTGCTGATACAACGGCAGGTGCTTGCTGGCATCAAACGCCTCGTTATCACTGAGCCGCGAATTCACCCCATTGCGCTGCAACTCGCCACACCAGGCCAGCGCCACGCGCTGGTCTTCCTGGGTTTCAGCCTGAGTCCAGGCCTGAGTAATTTCCGGAGACAGACGCCGCAACTCGTCAATCACAGCCTGCCAACCCAGCGTGGCATGGGCCGCCTGAACGGGCTGATGCAGTGCCAGCCAGGGCAGACTGCGCCATTGCCGGCCCGTCCACTCCCAGAGCTGATCCAGCGCCTCTTCACGCTGGGCGCTGATCTGGAAGATCTGCTGGCTGTCCTGTAGCTGCTGCTCGTCATACTCCAGGCCCAGCTCGGCGTAGTAAGCCTCGGTGACACTCTGACAATGCTGGGAGAAGTGCTCGAACAGAACTGCCGCTGGGCGGGCGTCATGCAAATAGCCGGGCGCCTGCAGAGCTTCACTGTGCTGGATACGCGCCAGATCGGCAGGATGCGTGTGCCAGTAGCGGGTACTGCCCTCGTCGAGGCTTTGCTCCATTTGCTGCAGAGTGGCCTGGCTCATGCTGGAGGTCTTCTCGGCTGTGGCCTGCGGCATATCGCGCAGCAAACGTCGCTCGCGCCAGGTACGAGAATTTTGCTGATCCACCTCACGCCAGGCCCAGGACAGCGAACGCAGCTGCAAGGCACTGCCACGAAACGCCGCACTCCCGGCCAGCAAACTCTCGTAGCGGTCAGCGTCAAACTCCATCTGCCGCGACAGCGAGCGGGACAAGCGAAAGCTCAACCAGAAACAGCCACGCATTAACAATCGCGACAGCTCGATACCTTGCTGCGCCACCCAGACTGCCAGCTGCAGAATCCACCAAGGATCATCCTCCAGCCACTCCTGCAGCCGATCATCCCAAGGATCACGGTCGTAACTGCGCACATCCAACCAAGCATTGACCGAGTTGACCAGGAAGTTACAGCGCATGCCCAGACGCTGAGCAAAGTGACCAAACTCATGGCCCAGTACGCCGACAAACTGCTGCACGCTCATGCCGGCCACCAGCGGCATACCGATGGTCAACACCTTGCGACCCGAGAAAAACCCACTCCAGCCGTTCTCGAAATGCACGCTGGCATTCACCTCATTGGACAGCTGCACCGCCACCGGCGGGCGCAGGCCGATTGCCTGACATAACTGGCTGATCACCAACTGCAGACGCGGCTCGCAAGCCAGATCCAGCTCCAGCGGTTCATCACCCCGCCGATTGGGCAAAAAAAACGGTCGCGCCATAAACAGCAGCAGAATGCCGCCACTGATAGCCGGCACACCGTAGATGCAGAGCAGCAGCCAAATATTGCGTAAGCCGCCGAGGTACTCGTGGATATGCATCAGGTACCAGGCCAAACCCACACCTAGGCCGATCACCAAGCCCGCATAAAGCGTCGGCACCAGCAGGCAGCAGAGCGTGACCAGAAACAGCTGCAAGGCATACGCCGGGCTGGGACGCGCGCGCTTTAGCCCCTTTTGAGCCAGCTCCTGCAAAACCGTCAGAGGGTCGACCGCCGCAGGCGCGGCAACTTCCTCGACCGAGACGGCCAGGCCGGCCTGTTGCAGCCGACTGCACCAGCGCTGGGCGCCCGGCTGGTCCAAACCACTTTTGACCACCCGGCGAGCCGGCGGCAACAAAGCTTGCACCTGAGCCTCGGAGAATTTCAGCTGCGTCTGTAGATGCTGAGCAATCTGCTCAGGCGTATACCCGGGCAATGCCCGGCCACTCAGCACAACACGGAACGACACGGCGATCCCTCGCAACAGTTTGAAATTGGCGGGCAGCTTAACAAAGAGTGCGGCGCTCGCAGCATGTAATGGGTAGCTCAAGTGACCGGTAGCGGGCCTGCCTCTGACACGGTTGCGACCTTATCAAGCCCTTTCACCTGCTGGCCATCCCAAACGTGCAAGGGCCTTGAGCCGCCGGCCAGCAGCCAACCACTGCGCCCCCCCACCAAAGTGCTGACCGCATGCGCTCGCCCCAGTGGATTGTGCCGCGCCAGCAGCAGAACGCTGTCGCGCAGCCAGGCCAGGCTGCGGCTGTGGGACTGGAACAGAGGGGTAAGCAGGCGGCAGGCCTGGCGGTAGTAGCGCAAGTGGTCACGCCGGCTGCTGGCATATGCGGCGAACACCGCCTGCCAGTCGCAATCAGTTGGCGTTCTTTGTGTGGCAACCGCAGCGGATAAAGCCGCCGCATCCACCAGCGCCATATTGGCGCCCTGCCCCAACTGCGGGCTCATGGCGTGGGCACAATCGCCAATGGCGATCACCCGGTTATCGTGCCAGCGCTGCATGCGTACATCGGCATACACCGCCTGGCTGAGTTGCTCGGGGTGTTCGATCAGTTCAACAAAGGGTTCGGCAGCGCTGCCGGCCAGCTGCAGCACCTGGGCTTTCCAGGCAGCCAAGCCGGCTTCACGCCAGGCGCCAAACTGCGCCACCGGCAGGCTCCAGAACAGGCTGCTCAGCGCCTGCTCACGGTTTAGGTGAGTACGCCCGGTGGGCATGATGCCGAACATCTGCGCGCAGTCCCGGTACCACTGGCGAAGATCCGTCGAATCGGGTGCATTTGCAGACGAAGCCGGGGTCGGCACAATGCTCCACAGCGCACCCCAGGGGTAAAGCTGCAGCCACTGCTTGACCTGCATCTGCCCGCGCAAAGCCGAACGCACGCCATCGGCCAATACCAGCGCGGCGAACTCGCCAAATGGCTGCTCCACGCCCTGCTCGTCTTGGTGATACAGCTGCACATGGCTGCCGTGTTGGCTGAAACGGCTGATATGCACGCCGGTTTCAACCTGCACCCCAGCTTGCCGCGCAGCAGTGAGCAAAGCCGTGAGCAATACGCTGCGGTGAATACCCATACCGAAACTGTCGGGTTGCCAATGCGCGTAACGGGTATCGAGAATCACCCGGCCATTGCATGAAGTGCCGTACAAGCGGCTAACCGCAGCACCCAGGCCGCTGCACTCGGCAAACAGTCCCAGTTGCTGCAACACCGCCAGCCCCGAAGGTTGCAACAACACCCCGGCACCTACCGGCTGCAACGCGGGCACCCGCTCCAGCAACCGCACGCGAAAACCTTGGCGAGCGAGGAACAACGCCGTAGCCAACCCCGCCGTACCGGCCCCGACAATGGCAATCGGCAATCCCTTCACAATCCATCTCCACTAATTAATCGGGCGGATTCTACCCTTACCCTATGCCCATGCAGGCGATATGGCAGCAGATTGCAGCGGGTATGCGCGCGAGTGCACATCCACAAAAAAGAGAGGTGGGACGAATCGAGGAAAGAGGCTACTGGTACGCCGACACCTGAGAGGCAGATGCCGGTGCACCCGCGTGTTACGGCGTAACCGGCAGAATGTCGAAGCCTTTGCGGTTATCGCTGACGATGCGAAATTGCTGCTGCGAACCCGGCTCAACCTTCACCGCCAACTCACGGCGCAGGCGGCCCATGCCGCATAGGGTGTCGTCCATCTCATCAATACCAATGCTCAACACCCGCGTGCCGACGGGCACCTGAAACTGCACCTGCTCACTCACGCCAATGCGCGCGGCCACTTTGCGGTCAACCAATACAGCCACATAACAGCCACCGCCCATACCGCCAACATCGCGGTTGACCTGCAACTGCCCGCCTTGCGCCAACGGCTCTTGGTAGCCGAGCAAACGATCAGCGGGCACTGGTTTGATGTCCTCCGCAGCGGGTTTCCAGGACGAACAGCCGGCCAACAGCAGGAGCGGTAAAACGGCACAAATCAATCGCATGGGAGCCCTCCATGGGCGCAGGGGAAAACAAAGGGGATGCCACAAACGGCTTGAGTATCGACCCAGCCGCAGTTGGCCTCAAGTACAGATACGCCTGCCTTCAAATCAGTCAGCTATGCGCTTAAGCAGACGCGCCTGTAGCGCCGTCAGTTGCTCGGGCTCAGCCTTGCCGCCAGCGTGCACGCTGAGCGCCTCGCCGGCGTAGCGCGGCACGATATGCACATGAATATGAAACACCGTCTGCCCGGCCGGCGCGCCATTGAACTGCGCCACCTGCACCCCGGCAGGCTCAAGCTCGTCGATGATCACGCCCGTGAGTTTCTGCACTACGGCCATCACCTTGCTCAGGCTGTCGGCATCGACGTCCAGAATATTGCGCGCTGCCGAACGTTTGGGGATCACCAGCGTGTGGCCCAAAGACTGTGGAAATACATCGAGGAAGGCCAGCACATCCTCATCCTCGTAGAGCTTGTAGCAAGGGGCTTCGCCACGGATGATCTGGGCAAAGATATTCTGGCTGTCGTATTCGCCGTGCAGGCTCATCGGGGTTCTCCAGTGCGCGGGGGTTGAGATGGCCCCAACCATACCGATTTATGCGCGCGGGGAAAAATCTGCGACCTGACCAAATGATCAATCACCGCTATCCTGCGCCTTTCGCCAGCTTATCCGGAGCGCCCATGTCAGCCCTTGCCGCCTACCCGATCACGCACAAATGGCCCGCCCAGCACCCCGAGCGCCTGCAGCTGTATTCGCTGCCCACGCCCAACGGCGTCAAGGCGTCGATCATGCTTGAAGAAATCGGCCTGGCCTATGAGCCGCACCTGGTCAGCTTCGACAGCAACGACCAACTCAGCGATGAGTTTCTCTCGCTCAACCCCAACAACAAGATCCCGGCCATCCTCGACCCCAACGGTCCAGACGGTCAGCCGCTGGCACTGTTCGAGTCCGGGGCGATTCTGCTCTACCTGGCGGAAAAGACCGGCCAGCTATTGGCCCAGGATGCCGCCACCCGCTACGAAACCATCCAGTGGTTGATGTGGCAGATGGGCGGCATCGGCCCGATGTTCGGCCAGCTTGGTTTTTTCCACAAATTCGCCGGCAAGGACTACCCGGATAAACGTCCACGCGACCGTTACGTGGCCGAATCCCAGCGCTTGCTCGGCGTACTCGACCAGCGCCTGCAAGGCCGCGACTGGATCATGGGCGAGCACTACAGCATCGCCGACATCGCCGTGTTCCCCTGGGTGAGAAACCTGATCGGCTTCTACGAAGCCGCCGAGCTGGTGGAGTTTGAACGCTTTAGCAATGTGCAGCGTGCACTGCAGGCTTTTGTCGCTCGCCCTGCTGTGATCAAAGGCCTGGCCACGCCGGCACGCGGCTAAAATAGACACCAGCAAGCCATTCCACGCGTATACAACAACGCTACGAGAACCAATATGAACAGCCATCTTCAACAGCCAGCGGTGACAGCATGATCGAGGTAACTGAGGTTTCCATTGCCGAACTGCGCGCCGCGCTCGAAGCCGGCCAGACCACGGCGGTCGAACTGGTGCAGGCCTACCTCGCCCGTATCGACGCCTATAACGGTTCCGACACACCGACTCAGCTCAACGCGCTGGTGGTACGCAACCCCGATGCACTCAAGGAGGCCGAAGCCTCCGATGCACGTCGCGCCCGTGGCGAGACCCTAGGCCCGCTGGATGGCATTCCCTACACCGCCAAGGACAGCTATCTGGTCAAGGGGCTTACCGCCGCGTCCGGCAGCCCGGCGTTCAAAAACCTCGTCGCCCATCGCGACGCCTTCACCATCGAACGCCTGCGCGGCGCCGGGGCCATCTGCCTGGGCAAAACCAATATGCCGCCCATGGCCAACGGCGGCATGCAGCGCGGCGTCTATGGGCGGGCAGAAAGCCCGTATAACGCCAATTACCTCACCGCACCCTTCGCTTCAGGTTCGTCCAACGGCGCCGGCACCGCCACAGCGGCCAGCTTTGCCGCCTTTGGCCTGGCCGAGGAAACCTGGTCCAGCGGGCGCGGCCCGGCCTCGAACAACGGCCTGTGCGCCTACACACCGTCGCGTGGGGTGATCTCGGTGCGCGGCAACTGGCCGCTGACGCCGACCATGGACGTCGTCGTGCCCTATGCCCGCACCATGGCCGACCTGCTCGCCGTGCTGGATGTCATAGTCGCGGATGATGCCGATACACGCGGCGACTTGTGGCGCCTGCAGCCCTGGGTGCCAATTCCCGCGGCGTCCTTGGTACGCCCAGTTTCTTATGCCGATCTCGCCGCCAGCGCCGCAGCACTGGCCGGCAAACGCTTCGGCGTACCGCGCATGTTTATCAACAAGGATGAACACGCGGGCAGCAGTGAAGCACCAGGCATCGGCGGCCCAACCGGCCAACGCATTCACACCCGCGCCACGGTGATCGCCCTCTGGGAACAAGCGCGCAAGGCGCTGCAAGCAGCCGGTGCCGAAGTCATCGAAGTCGATTTCCCACTGGTGTCCAATTGCGAAGGCGACCGCCCCGGAGCGCCGACCGTGTACAACCGCGGCATCGTCACCCCGGAGTTTCTCCATGACGAGCTGTGGGAGCTCAGCGGCTGGGCCTTCGACGACTTCCTCCAGGCCAACGGCGACCCCAAACTCAACCGCCTGGCCGACGTCGACGGCCCGCAGATTTTCCCCCACGATCCTGGCACCTTGCCCAACCGCGAAGGCGACCTGGCCGCCGGCATGGATGAATACGTCAACATGGCCAAGCGCGGCCTGAAGAACTGGGACGAAATTGAAACCTTGCCCGACGGCCTGCGTGGCCTGGAACACACCCGCAAGCTGGACCTGGAAGACTGGATGGATAACCTCGGCCTCGATGCCGTGCTGTTCCCCACCGTCGCCGACGTTGGCCCGGCAGATGCCGATGTAAACCCGCAGTCCGCAGACATCGCCTGGAGCAACGGTGTGTGGGTGGCCAACGGCAACCTCGCCATCCGCCACCTCGGCGTGCCCACCGTCACCGTACCGATGGGCGTGATGGCCGATATCGGCATGCCAGTAGGCCTGACCTTCGCCGGCCGCGCCTACGACGACTCGGCGCTGCTGCGCTTTGCCGCCGCGTTTGAATCCACCGGCTCGAAGCGCCTGGTGCCGCCACGCACGCCGCCGCTCCCGCGGGGCTAACGCAAAACGGGATTGGTGCGCCAGGCGTCAATCCCGTTTAGTCGTGCAGGTCACTTGCCGTTACAACCCCAACTGCGACAGCCCCGGATGGTCATCCGGGCGACGCCCCAATGGCCAGCGGAATTTGCGCTCGGACTCCTGAATGGGCAAGTCATTGATGCAGGCAAATCGATGCGCCATCAGCCCGTTCTCGACGAACTCCCAGTTCTCATTGCCGTAGGAACGGAACCAGTTTCCCGAGTCGTCGTGCCATTCGTAGGCATAACGCACGGAGATGCGGTTATCGGTAAACGCCCACAGCTCCTTGATCAACCGATACTCCAGTTCCTTGTGCCATTTACGTTCTAAAAACGCCTGCGCCTCGGCACGGCTGGTGACGAACTCCGCGCGGTTGCGCCATTGGGTATCCGGGGTATAGGCCAAGGCCACTTTGGCCGCATCGCGGCTGTTCCAGCCATCTTCGGCGAGGCGGACTTTTAACAGCGCTGACTCCTGGGTAAAGGGTGGAACCGGTTGGCGAATTTCAGCAGTGGACATGGTGGTTGCTCCTATTTGATGAAGAATTGTCGTGAAGGAAAACCGCCCCGCTGTTGCAGAGTGTCAGCGCCTTTCGATTGAGCAGGTGGACGCTCATTTATAGCGCCCGCCAGCCGCTCAAAAGGCGATGCCACCAGCCAGGCACCAAGAGTTCCGTGGTGCGCGCCGGGTACTCAGCACCGAGTAGCAATTGTGGAAGCAGATAATTTGCCTCCCATTCCCCAAGCGATTCGTGCAGCTGTGACGGTGTGGACGATTGGTAGCCGTCACTTGTGGCTTCGGGGCTCCAGGCTGCAAATGCGTCACTTTTCGAGCGGGTGAATTGTTCTCTGTTCATGTCGCGGCACCTCGCTAGAGATCAAGTACCAGGGGTTGGATAACGCCGTCCTGCTGCGCCGGTATGGCGCAGCAGATCAGCACGTTGCCACTCTCCGGCAGTTGTGCCGGAGGATTGGGGTAGTGCACGTTGCCGCTGACCAGGCGCGCTTTGCAGGTGCCGCAAGAGCCGCCACGGCAGCTGAAGTCGGGGTTCAGACCACGGCTTTCGGCCAGTTCCAGCAGGCTGCCACTGCCCGGCGCCCAGCGCGCCTCCTTCGCCGACGAGGCGAAATAGACCGGCACCGGTGCGCTGGCAGCGGGTAACTGGACCGCTGCGGCAAGCGGTTCGACCGTCAGGCGTTGCAGTGTCGAGGGGCCGAATGCCTCGGCGTGGATGCGCTCATCAACAATGTTCAGCGCCCGCAGCCCGTCGTACATGGCCTGCAAAAAACCGGCTGGGCCGCACAGGTAAAAGTCGTAGTCATCCAGCGGCAGCCGCGCTTTAACCTGGGCAAAGTCGAGACGGCCGCTTATCTCAAAGTCACGGCTAGCAACCGATTCAGTGCCTGGGCTGCTTAATGCACGATGGATATGCAGGTGCTCGGCATTACGTTGCTGCAGCGCCTTGAGTTCGGCCTGGAAAGGCAAGTCCTCCAGGCTTCTTGCACTGTGGAACAGATGCACATGGCGTTGCCGCTTGAGCTGATGGTTTTGCGCGGCCAGCTCCCGGAGCATCGAGAGCAAGGGCGTGATGCCAACCCCGGCAGCGATCAACACCACGGGGCGCTCGGTTTCCTCGATCAGGGTGAAGCTGCCCATGGGTGGGCGAGCCTCCAGCACATCCCCCACCTGCACATGGTTATGCAGGTGATGCGAGGCCGGGCCCTGAGCCTTGACGCTGATGCGGATATGCCCGTCGGACGGCGCGC
The DNA here is from genome assembly GCF_004920405.1 of Pseudomonas leptonychotis. NCBI lineage: Bacteria > Pseudomonadati > Pseudomonadota > Gammaproteobacteria > Pseudomonadales > Pseudomonadaceae > Pseudomonas > Pseudomonas leptonychotis. Next base: position 121,831 of record NZ_RFLV01000004.1, on the reverse strand, counting down.
TGGAAACGCTGTAGGTACGAATCAGCGGCGCCTCAGCGCCACTTGGCACTATGCGTACCGGCACGTGCTGCCCTGGGGTAAAAGCAACCGCAACCTTATTCAGCGGCTGGATAACGAACGAGCGGATGTCCTTACTCTCCTGCTGTACCTGCATCACGCGCCACTGTTGCCATTGCCGACGTTGCTCGCTTTGCCGCCGCTTCTCGTCCGCGTCTGCCCAAGTGCCGGTGGCCAGACTGGTCGGCGCGTAATCGTGAAATTCCCAGCGCAGCGATGTCGCAGCCGGGCGCAATACCACCTGTTCAACCTCGAAGGTCCACAGGCGCTCGGCGCTTTCACATGCTTGGATCATTGGGCTATCGAGAATCAGCTCGGTGCGGCCGGTGAGTTGCAACATGTCGCCGCTGGCAAAATCGACAAACAGCAAGCCGGCGACAGGATTGGCCTGCAGGTTGCCCAAGGTATTGAAGAACAGGTTGCCGGCGTAGTCGGGAATGGTCAGCCGGTTGCCTTCGACTTTGACAAAGCCGGCGCGACCGCCGCGATGCGATACATCCACCGAGCGGCTGTGCGCGTCATGGTCGAAGTAGCTGGCGATAAAGAAGGTGTCGGCCGCACGGATCAGCTCGGTGGTGCGGGTATTCAGTGCTGTGAAATCCTCGCGCACGGCGCGGTTCTTCAGTGGCTCCGATGTGCGGGTATAAGTGCGTGCCTGGATGTACTTGGGGCAGTTGCCGTAGGAGTGCTCGACCGCAACGGCCAGGCCATCGGCAGAAACCTGCTGGATCACCCCGTTGATGCGATTGCGCCGGCGTGTATGCAGCTCGATGCCGAGCAGGCCAATGGCGTGGCCGGGTTGCAGCCCGCTGGCGGCCGGGTCCTGCGCGTCGGGTTGAACAGCCAGTAACAACTGCTGCGGATCGACTGAGGTCACGAAGCCTTCTGGCCCCTCAAGCAGAGTGGCCCAGGGCCGCTGCTCTGCATCGACCGCGCCGACCAGCATAAACGGTAATTGCTGATAGAACTCGCGGTGCTGGTCGGGCATGTGATCGCGGATGACCTTCTGCCCAATCACCTCCATACGTTCGGAAACGCTATAGATTTCTTGAAGCGTTTTCTCCCCTGCATGCCAGGGCGAGCGGCGGTGTTTGGGCAGATGGTCCATGGAACGCGCTCCTCAAGAGCGGCTGCCGGGTACCCGGCAGCCTGTGGCGGACTCAGGCGGCTTGCAGGCCTGCTGCAGTAGGTTGCATGGGCACAAAACCTGGCAGGGCTTGGACCCTTTCCAGCCAAGCGCGCACATTCGGGTAGGCCTGCAGCGAGACATTGCCTTCCGGCGCATGGGCGATATAGGTGTAGTTGGCAACATCGGCGATGGTGGCGGCAGCGCCCGCCAGAAAAGGTGTGCTGGCCAGTTCGCCGTCCATTACGTTGAGCAAAGCATGGGAACGCGCGATCACCTCCTCGGCATTCAATGGCGCACCGAACACCGTGATCAGCCGAGCAGATGCCGGGCCAAAGGCGAGCTGGCCAGCCGCCACCGACAGCCAGCGCTGAATACGCGCAGCGGCTAGGGGATCTTCAGCCAGCCAGCTACCGTTGCCATACTTCTTCGCCAGATAGACGAGGATGGCGTTGGAGTCGCTGAGGATAATGCCACTGTCATCGATAACGGGCACTTGCCCAAAGGCGTTGATGGCGAGGAATTCAGGTTTTTTGTGCGCACCATTGGCCAGGTCGACAAACACCAACTCGGTGGGCAGTTTTAACAGTGACAGCAACAACTCGACGCGATGGGCGTGGCCGGAAAGTGGGTGACGATAGAGTTTGATAGCTGGCTGGGACATGGTGCGGCTCCGTATGGGGGTCAGGGAAGTCAGCGCGGCGTCAAACCAAGTCGACGACTCTTGCGCTGGTGGGTCCATGCTGCGCCCGCTTGCGGTTAAGCAGAATCACCATGCAAAGCAATGCATAATTTCGTTTTCTAAAAGAATGCGGCTGCCACACGGGCATGGCTGCCGCGCCTTGTCAGCCAAGAAATGCGGGGTGAGCGCGCAGCTTTGGCGTGGCGAAGTCGATAAAGGTACGTACCCGCGCCTCGGCCCGGCGTCCGTCACGGTAGATCAACTGCGCGGGCAGGTCCTGGCTGACAAAATCGCTCAATACCGGCTCAAGCAAACCGCTCTGCAGTTCATGGTGCGCCTCATAGCTCATGCAGCGAATCAGGCCCAAGCCCAGGGTCGCGGCATGGATGGCCGCACGTTGGGTGGTGCAGGTCAGCACTGGCGCAGGTTTAACCACGCGCGTGGCGCGCTCGCAGCGAAAGCGCCATTCACTTTGTTGGCCGGCTGCCGTGGTCAACACGCTGCGGTGCCCTTTGAGATCGTCTGGCGTCTGCGGGCGACCCCACTTGGCCAGGTAAGCGGGAGCACCGCAGACAATTGGCCGCACCCTGCCCACCGGCATGGCGAACCCGGAAGAGTTCGGCAAATGGCCCACCACCAAGGCGATATCAATGCCTTCTTCAAGCAGTTTGGGCACGCCTTCGCTGGCCTGGGTGACCAGCTGCACCTCGGGGAAAGCTGCCAGATAGTCGAGGGCGATTGGCATAAACACCTGCTGATCCATCAGCAGCGGTAATGCGACGGTCAACTGCCCGGCAGGGCATGCATGCAAGCCGGCGGCGGAGCGCTCGGCAACCGCAGTTTGCTCAAGAATCTGCCGACAACTCACAGCAAACTGCTCACCCGCCGGGCTCAGCTCGACGCCGCGCGGCCCGCGCAGCAACAGGGGGTTATTAAGGCGTGCTTCCAGTGCGCCAATGCTGCGCATGATGGTCGCAGGCGACAGATCAAGCTGACGCGCGGCCGCTGCCAGGCTGCCGGCTTGCACCACGGCTTCGAACACCTGCATCTGCCGATAGCGACTCATGCGCTAGGCGCTCCCGACCTTTTGCAGCGCTGGATCTTGCAGAAACCGGCCGGCACAAAAGTCGACAAAAGTACGCACCTTGGCGGGTACCCGTCCGCCGCCTTGATAGAGCACATGCACCGGCAGTGCCGCTGCCTCAAAGGTATCGAGGATGATTTCCAACTCGCCCTTCGCGACCAGTTCGGCCACCTGGTATGACAGCACCCGCGTAAGCCCCCAACCCAGGCGCGCGGCATTGATTGCCGCCTGATTGGAGCTCACCATCAGGCGCGGCTTGGGGTGCAGCGTGAGGGAGCTGGTGCCCAGGTTGAACTGCCAGTCGGTGAGCAGACTGCTGGCAGAGGACATCACGATGGGCGCGGCCATGACCGCCTTAGGCTCTTGCGGTCGGCCAAAGCGCTCAAGAAAGGCCGGTGCGGCGCAAATAACTGGGCGAATGTGCCCCACCTTGATGGCCTGCAGGCCAGTTTCCGGCAACTGACCGATGCGGATCGCGACATCCACGCCCTCCTCCACCATATTCACCAGGCGATCCACCAACAACGCATTGATCGTCACCTGTGGATGCGCCGACAGGTACTCGGTAATCAGCGGAATCAGGTACAGCTCGCCAAACATAACCGGCGCCGTCACAGTCAGGTTACCCCGTGCCCGAATGCTGCTGCCGGTGGCCAGCTCTTCGGCTTCTTCCAGCTCCAGGAGGATGCGCTTGCAGTCCTCCACATAGCGCCGACCTGCCTCGGTCAGGCGCAGGCTGCGCGTGCTGCGCGCCAACAACAGCGTCCCCAGGCGCTTCTCCAAGCCGGCAATCACCCGGGTCACACTGGGCGGCGACATACCCATCAGCTTGGCGCCGCCAGCAAAGCTTTGCGCCTCAGCAACGGCCAGCAGTACCGTCATCTCCTGAAACCTATCCACACTCACCGCCTAGCTTCGAGACTTAACGTAGAAAGTTACTTAACCAATGGTTTCAACAACTACAACCCCACCGATTGCACGCAGCTTAGTCCTGAGCCTGTACGCAGAGCGCGTCAACGACAGCATGAATCACCTCAGATTCCATAGACGCAGCTGACTGGCAACAGTTAGCAAAAGCGGCCTCAATCAACCCCGTTCAATCACAGGCGCATGCTCGTCCATCAACACCATCACCCAGTCGATAAATACCCGCAGTTTGGCACTAACATGTCGGCTTGGCGGGAAGGCTAGATACATAGGCATTGGTGCCATTTTCCAGTCCTCGAACAACGGCTGTAACTCGCCTGCAGTCAGATGCGGCTTGGCCATGTATTGGGGGAGCCAGAGCATACCCAGGCCGGCGAGGCCGGCGGCGAGGTAGGCGTTGCCATCATCGACTGTCAGCAGTGGGCGGCCCTGAGCCTCGATACGTTCCTCGCCCCGTTGCATCACGTAGGGTAGAGCCTTGCCTGTGCGTGACCAGAGAAAACCCACCGTACTGTGGCTATCCTCTTCCAGCTCACGTGGGTGTATTGGGGTACCAGAACGCTGTAGATAGCTCGGCGCCGCGTAGACCCCAAGCTGCAGATCGCCCACATGTCGCGCCACCAGGGACTGATCAGTGATCTCGCCACCACGTACCACGCAGTCGACGTTCTCGCCAATGATGTCAACGATGCGATCACTCACGCCCATGGTCAGCTGGATCTCCGGGTAGCGTGCATAGAACGCTGGCAAAGCCGGGATCAGCAGCATGCGCGCAAGCGGGCTGGGCACATCCACCCGCAGCCGCCCGCGCGGTGCCATCGACGCACTGGATAGGCTGGTTTCGGCATCGTCCATATCGGCCAGCAAGCGTTTGACACGTTCGTAGTAGGCCGCACCATCGGCGGTGACGTTAACCTTGCGCGTGGTGCGGTTAAGCAGTCGCACACGCAATCGCGCCTCCAGTTGCTGGACGAGTTGCGTCACGCTGGTCTTGCTCATGTGCAAGGTAGCTGCCGCCTTGGTGAAACTGCCGGTTTCCACCACTCGGGCAAAGGCCTGCATCGCATCGAAACGGTCCATTTCACGTCTCATTCAGGTCTAGATTGTTTGGATTCTACAAACAGTCATGGCTAGAGTTGCTGGTTTATCGGTACCGACCGTCTTTTTATAGTGACTCCATCGTAAACAAAGGGCCGCAATGGCCCCGATGGAGGCATGCAATGACCAGTAAACGTGATGTGGTATTCCCACCTAACCGCCATGCACTGTACGAACTGCATCGCTACTCGCCAGCGATTCGCTCTAACGGCTTTCTGTTCGTATCCGGTCAAGTTGGCAGCCGCAAGGATGGTTCGCCCGAGCCGGACCTAGGCACGCAGGTACGCCTTACCTTCGCCAACCTCAATGCGATCCTGGCCGAAGCGGGCTGCAGTTTCGATGATGTGGTCGACACGACCATCTTTATGGTCGACCCCAACTCGAAATTCGAAACCATCTGGGAAGTAGCGGCCGAATACTGGGGCGAAGCACCTTACCCAACAGTGACCGCTCTCGGCGTAACCTGGCTGTCTGGCTTCGACTTCGAGATCAAAGTGATTGCCAAACTGCCGGAGTAGCGCACGGCCAAGCCCCTCCTGCGAGGTAGGCCGCGATTTGTTAAATCGTGGTCTGCGCCACATTAGCGACTGATCTGCCTAGCACTGTAATGAGGCGTCGTAACAGGCGCCGGCAGATAAGGGCATAGCTTTTCAAGCCGTTACTGGCTTAGATCCTGTGCTGGCAAGAAATAGGGCCTGATGCGGTTTAGGGTTAATTCAGCACGCGCCGACAAGGGCCATTCTGCGCGGTGCAGCAGCCACAGGGTATCGATCAACGGAGTCGCCCCGGCAACCACCTGAATGGACTCCGGTCGAGCAAACGCTAGGCGCGCATAACGCGGCAATACGCTAAACCCCAAGCCACGTGAAACGGGCTCAAGGATCAGACCAATCTGATTGATAAAACCTCGACTGGGTAAGTTACGCACGCCCGGGCTACCGGGAAACTGCCGACTGAGCAAGCGCCCGGCCATGGCCTGACCATCCGGATGGTCGATAAAGCCCAGCCGTTCAAGGTCGCTCCAGCCTTTAACCTGCTCACCGGCCGGCACCACCAGCTCCAGCGGTTCCTCAGCGAAACGACTCACGGCCAGACGCGGATCGTCAGGCTTAAGCGTCACCAAACCCAACTCGAAACGGTTTTCCAAAACGCCATTGAGCACCTCGTGATCCGGTGCAAAACGGTGGCGGATGCTCAACCCTGGATGGGCCTGCTGAACCTCCAGCAAAAGCGGATACAACGCCAGGCCAATGCTGCCCGGGCTGATCAAGCCAACCTCGCCCTGCTCAGCATCAGACTCGGACAAGCGTTGCTGCAAACGCTGATCAGCGGCGCCCACTTCCTCGCAATAAGCCAACAAGGCGTGGCCCGCAGGCGTCAGCTCAAGTTGCCGTGGCCGACGAATCAACAGCGGCCCCAAACGCTCCTCAAGCCGCTGCACATGCTGGCTGACGGCGGCTTGAGTCAAGTCCAACTGCTCGGCAGTGCGAGTGAAGTTACCCTGTTCAACAAGGGTGGCGAAGGTGCGCAGCCATTGTGGGTTTAGCATAACGATCTCTTATCAAAACCATAACCTGATGATTATTTTGATTATGGCCAGCCCTACCTAAACTGACCACTACCCACTCAACACGAGGTATTGGTTATGTCTCCCGTTTACCCACGCAGTTTTTCCCACATCGGCCTGTCGGTCACCGATCTCGACGCCGCCGTGAAGTTCTACACCGAGGTCATGGGCTGGTACCTGATCATGCCGGCGACCACCATCAGCGAAGACGACTCAGCCATCGGTGTGATGTGCACTGACGTCTTCGGTGCCGGCTGGGGCTCGTTTCGCATCGCCCACATGTCCACCGGCGATCGCATTGGCGTAGAAATCTTCCAATTCCGCAACGCGGTAAAACCAGAGAACAACTTCGAATACTGGAAGACCGGCATTTTCCACTTCTGCGTCCAGGACCCGGACGTCGAAGGCCTGGCCGCTAAAATTGTCGCTGCCGGCGGTAAGCAGCGCATGCCGGTACGCGAGTACTTCCCAGGGGAAAAACCTTACCGCATGGTTTACATGGAAGACCCGTTCGGCAACATCCTGGAGATTTACAGCCACAGCTACGAGCTGACGTACTCGGCAGGCGCCTACGCATAGAGCATGGCGCTGAAACATTACCCGCAGGCGCTACAGCCACTGTCTCGACCCACCCAACAAGCGGGTCGGTTGATGGGGCCCGCAGCGCCTGCCATACCGTAAAAATCGGCGTTTCCCAGACTATTGGGTACGGCTGCCGCTTGTCACGAGTGGCAGCCAGCGGCCTGGGAGCGCACTTGAATAAAGGCTCGGCCTGCGCAGTGCGCTCCAAGGTCGGGCATAGCCTGTAACGCACCCGCCGTCTGAGCCAGGCTTACGCCAGCAGCTGAATAATCCACTGCGCTTGCTGGGCAACCTTCTGCACCTTCTCCTCGGGCACAGCCTGCCGCGCGTGAGCGAAGTCGGCCAGGGTCTGCTGCTTCAGACGCAGCATGCGTTGCCATTTGGCCAGGAACGCAGGGCTACGTGCCTGCATCTGCAGCGGGCCAAAGTACAGCTCTTCGGCGCTGTACAGCACCGGGCCAGAGCGTTCGGCAACGATGATTTCGTAGGCAAAGCGATTCTCTCGCAGCACTTCCTCGCAGAGGATGCGGTAGCCATTGTCCATCAGCCATTGGCGCAGTGGCTGTTCGCCGCCGTTGGGCTGCAGGATCAAACGTTCCTGACCACTCAGGTGCGCCTTGCCGCTGTCCAGAATGTCGCGAATCCGCTCGCCGCCCATTCCGCAAATGCTGATTGCCGTGATTGCGTCGCCCGTCTCAATCGCCGCCAAACCATCTGCCAGGCGCACGCTGATGAGTTGGCTCAAGTCGCTCTCGCGCACGCTGCGTTCGGCCGCGTGGAACGGCGTCAAAGCCACCTCCCCCGCCACCGCAGTTTCGATGGCACCACGGCGCATCAATGCTACCGGCAGATAAGCGTGGTCCGAACCAATATCAGCCAGCCGCGCCCCGGCCGGCACATGCGCCGCTACACGTTCCAGGCGCATGGACAATGTCAGCTCATTCAACTCCAGCCCCTTCTTAGCATCGACGTCCGGCCATTGGGCCAAATCGGGCCGCGATTTTGTCGAGCAACGCCGTGTATGGCAAATTTCTGCGACCAGCGCTATGCATCCGCCCCGAGCCTAGGCTTCAGGGGAGCACTAATAACGAAACTTAGTAATGGGCTGTTATCGACCCATAACTGCCGGTGGGGATAGGCAGAAGTCGGCCAATTAGTAGACATTACAGCGCCACATGCCCTTCAACGCATAAGCAGACAAGGGGCGATGTACTTAATTGGCCTATAGCAGTTCGATGCCAAAACGACGGACGCACAAGGCAAACAAACCGAAACAAGCAGCGGTAGCGACGATGTAGATCAGCAGAGCTGGCCAGAAGCCGAAGCGGGTCAGAAGCATGGGGAACGCGAGTAGCGTCGGCAAGGTGGGCAACACGTACCAGAAGGTGTACCACGCATGGTTAGCGATCTTTTCTGCTGGCTGGTTTTCAACGTTTAGCCAGATAAGCGTCAATACGGTGATCAGGGGCAACGCCGCAATAAGTCCCCCAAATTTGTCACTACGCTTCGCGATCTCCGAAACCACAACGACCACGACTGCGGTCAGGAAATATTTGCTGATTAGCCATGCCATCCTGCATCTCCTCGCCGTTAGTGTTGAGCCGCCTCAGAGGTACTTGGTGATTTGCTTGAAATCTTCGAGTGATGCGCGCTCGCCTATCGCAAGTGCTTCGACCGTATGTTCCAGGCAGTGGTCGATATGGTCTTGGATAAGCACACGCTTGGCCTGGCAAACGGCTTTTTCCACGGCATGCAGCTGCTGGGCGATGTCCACGCAGGCTCGGCTGTCTTCGATCATGGTGACGATGCTGCGCAGGTGACCCTCCGCACGCTTCAACCTTTTGATGATGTCGCCATGACTTTGGTGCTGGTGGCCGTGTTCGTGATCGCTCATGCCTTGAGTCTCGTGCATCGATGAATTACGCTCGCATGCTATCCCCCCCCGGGGGATACGGTCAAACCGATCACCCCTCCAGAAAAGCCATCCGCTTAGGCATCGAAAGAACCACAATATGCTCAGCAATCCCATCAGTACCAAGGTGATTTTTGCCCTTGCTCTAGCCATATTGCTGGCTTGGGCTGGACATACCTCTGCGCTGTTTATGGGATCGAGCCAGCCTTCCTTGAGCGGCAATGACGGTGCTCATTCACATGCGCATGGTGACGAGACGCTGGCCTGTGCTGCGTACGGGGATCACTGCCACTCGCCGCTGACCGCCGACCATCTGCATGAAACACCACACCTGACCTCGCTGCTGAGCATAAGCACGCTGCCAGAGCGTGCGCAGCCGATAGAAACCCCTCGCTACTCCATTCCTCCCAGTCCGATCTTCCTGATCGAGCGGCCACCACGCCCCACATTCGTGCTCTGAAACGGGCTGCTATGCGGCCCAAGCCCCCTTTAATTTAGGACTCAACCATGCATTCGCTATCTATGGGCGCAATGGACGTATCTGCCGTGCGCCCGAATCGCTCGTTACTACTGTTGCTGCTGTTCACGGCATTGCTGTTTCTCGGCATGCCTGACGCACTGGCCCACGCCGTTGCCGAGGGCGACAAGGGCTTTATCCAGGAAAGCTCCGGGGTGATGGTGCTGCCGTTCATCTACATGGGCGCAAAGCACATGATCACCGGCTACGACCACCTGCTGTTCCTCTTCGGGGTGATCTTCTTTCTCTACCGCCTGAAGGACGTGGGGCTCTACGTCACGCTGTTCGCCGTGGGTCACACCGTGACGCTGTTGTTGGGCGTACTGGCGGAAATCAACATCAGCTCCTATGTGATCGACGCCATCATCGGTTTCTCGGTGGTGTACAAGGCGCTGGATAACCTAGGTGCATTTCAGCGCTGGTTCGGCCACCAGCCGAACACCCAAGCGGCCACGCTGATTTTCGGTTTGCTGCATGGCTTTGGTCTGGCGACCAAGATTCAGGAATATGAGATCTCGGCAGACGGCCTGATCACCAACCTGATCGCCTTTAATGTCGGCGTCGAAATCGGCCAGCTTCTGGCCTTGAGCGCCATCCTGATTGTCATGGGCTACTGGCGACGCACCGCCAGCTTCTGGCGTCATGCCTACACCGCCAACGTCGCCATGATGAGCGCCGGTTTCCTCTTGATGGGTTACCAGCTCACCGGCCTGATCGTCTCTCAATAAGGAATTCTCCGCATGTTCAATACCAAGCTTCCGACCCAAAGCGAATTGCCTACCAGCCGCCAACTGCTGCGCTCCACCGTTATTGCCATAGTTGTTGCTGCGGTCTTGCTAGTCACCGTGGTGATGCCGTCGGAGTACGCCATCGACCCAACGGGGGCTGGTCGCTTACTCGGCCTGACCCAGATGGGCGAAATAAAGAAAACCCTGACCGAAGAAGCGGTAGCGGATGCAGCTATTCAACCCGCGACTGCCCCAGTCGTAGAAGCCCCTGCGCCTGTTCAGCCTGTGGCTCAAGAGCCCGTTGCAGCAGTACCTGCTGTAGAGCCTGTAGCTGAGCCTAAGCCAGCCCTGAAGTCCGATGAAGTGACCGTCACACTGAAGCCGGGCGAGGCCAGTGAAATCAAACTGGAAATGCTGGACAAGACCACGGTCAGCTACGAATGGACAACCGATGGTGCTCCGGTCAACCACGACACCCATGGCGAGCCCTACAACGGCCCGAATGGCTACTTCCACAGCTACAGCAAGGGCAAGCAGGTCAAGGGCGACAAAGGCGAATTCACCGCCATCTTCGACGGCACCCATGGCTGGTTCTGGCGCAACCGCAGCAACAGCGATGTGACCATCACGCTCAAGACCAAAGGCGAGTACCTGAGCGTTAAACGAGTTATTTAAGGCAGAAAGCCCCCAGCGTCATCAGGCACTGGGGGCTTCTACATTCATGATCGAAATCAAAAGGAATAGACGATGAAAATCACAGCTACCCAGACCCGCTCCCTGCTGTTGGTTTGCCTGTTTGGCCTACTGTCGGCATGTGGCGCCGACGAGCCGGAAACCCAGTCCGAAGTCGAAAGCCACGGCCATGCTCACGATTAAGTGCTGAAGTGCAGTGTTGTCACGTGCAATGAGCCGTTACTTGGACGTGACAATCAAATAATTTCTCTTCCTCTCGGCTTCCGCTACATATGCCACCGAATTGTTGAATGGCGGCTTTTGGCCGACTTCTGCCCTTCATGACCGGCAACTGTCGGCCAACAGCAGGCCGCCTAATGGCCGTCCCATTTTTTTGATCAACCATCAACATCCCGGCCTCAACATTGGTCAAGCCCAACACTGTGCGTAAGATGCCCCCATGACTACCCACAACCAACGCTTCTCCCTCGACCACCCGCGCCTGCTCGAATCCCTTCTCGCGACCGACAAACTGCTGATCATCCAGGACCTGGACGGCGTCTGCATGGATCTGGTGCGCGACCCACTGACCCGCACCATCGAGCGCCGCTATGTCCAGGCCGCGGCGCGTCTGGCCGGGTGTTTCCAGGTACTGACCAACGGCGAGCATATCGGCATCCGCGGAGTGAACGACATAATCGACAAAGCCTTCGACGACCCCAACCATGCCCGCGAACAGGGCCTTTACCTGCCGGGGCTGGCCGCCGGTGGCGTGCAGTTGCAGGATCGCTTCGCCAGGGTCAGCCATCCAGGCGTCAGCGCAGCCGAGTTGGCCTTTCTGCAAGGCGTGCCGGACAAGGCCACGCGCTTTCTCACCGAACTGCTGGCCGCCCCGCCCTACGCCCTCGCCGCGGCCGAGATCACCGCCCTGGTCGGTGCCAGCGTGCTGGACAACCTCGCCTCGCCGACCCTCAACCTCAATAGCCTCTACCAACGCTTCAGTGCCCAACCGACGCTTTACCGGCAATTGCAGCAAGCGGTCGCCGACTTTATGAGCGCCTTGCAACAGCAAGCCAGCCAGGCTGACCTGGTGGACGCCTTCTTCGTCCACTACGCGCCCAATCTCGGGCACGACGCCCAGGGCCACGAACGGCTCAAATACAGCGATGGCGATGACGCCGGCAGCACCGACTTCCAGTTCATGCTCAAGGGCGCGATCAAGGAAGTCGGCGTGCTGCTGATCCTCAACCACTACTACCAGCAACGCACCGGGCACTACCCGCTGGGCGAACACTTCAACGCCCGCCAGGCCCCGCGCGACCAGGGCGCGCTACTGCAACTGGCCCGCGAGCATTTCGACCCGGCGCTGATGCCGCGCATCCTCGGCGTCGGCGACACCGTCACCTCCAACACCCGCACCCTAGACGGCCAACAGCAACAACTGCGCGGCGGCAGCGACCGCGGCTTTCTTAGCCTGGTGCAGCGACTCGGCGAAGCCTTCGACAGCAACAACACCCTGGCCTATATCGACAGCAGCAACGGCGAAGTCGCCCGCCCCGGCATCGATCTGGCGCACCTGCAATGCTGCACAAACGACCCCAGCCTGGCACCCTGGCCAGCCTTCGCAGGCATCAGCGACAGCGCAGACCCGCTAAAACTGGATGTGATTTTTTGTGGTGGGCATAGGCAATACGTGGAATTTTTCTGTGCGTTGGCTGAGGGGTATGTGGGACGGTAGGAAGCTGGCTGCTGTTGGTGGTGGTGGTGGTGGTGGTGGTGGTGAGGTTTGAGGATTAATTGTGGTCTGTCCCTAGTTATTCCAGCTCGCTCTCGCGCACGGATCGTTCAGCCGCGTGAAACGGCGTCAACGCCACCTCGCCGGCCACCACCGTGATCACGCCGCGGCACATCAATGCCACAGGTAGGTAGCAGTGATCAGAGCCAATATCGGCCAGCCGCGCACCTGCCGGCACATGCGCGACTACGCACTCCAGACGCTTGAACAATGCCCACTCGTTCAATTTCAGCCCCTTCACCACCAGCGTCCGGCACGGACGGCCAGATCGGCGCGCGATTCTGCCGGGCAGTGTAGGGGATCCGACTGAAGTCGACCCAAAGCGGACTCTCAGATATGGCTATGAAACTAGGGGCGATTCCGTATATTCAGGGGTCAGCGTTGCACTTATGTGTTGGATTCAGGCGTTGAAACGGGTGCAGAAGCTGTCCGGCGGGTCGGTGCACCGGCCATTAGCTCTAGAGTACAACTGCAAGTCAGTGGTATGGGTATGAGCCTGGAAGCCGCGGAGAGGAACGCAATTAATTGTGCGTTTCCGCTCTTTTGCGTTGGACCAGGCAGACGCTGCGGTGGCAGCTTAAGCGGACTGGGAGCAGGTTGATCTGAATGGTTATTAAGGTTCTGATTTGCTTTGGACTGGCATTGCTCAGTGGCAGGGTATGGGCGACGGAGATTGGGGTCTACGCTCCGGAGGAAGCACCTTACCAGTACCTTGATAGCAGCTCGGGGCAAGCTGCTGGCTTTGCTGTCGAGGTCGTACAGCTGGTGCTCAAAGAGGCGGGCAGCAAGGTACCGATCAAGCTGCAACCCTGGCCAAGAATTGAATGCTGTGTGCTGGAGCAGCCCAATAACCTGATCTTTACCGTCTACCGCAATCAAGAAAGTGAACTGGACTACCGTTGGGTCGGGTCTTTGGTGCCCTTTAAGATAGTCGTCTATCGACTCAAGTCGCGCCAGGATGTGCAGGCGAGCAGTGTCAGCGAGCTGGGCCAGTATCGAATCGGCGTTGCTGCGCAAGGCAGCCGGTTTCGTTATCTGAGTAAACAGGGTTTGGCCGCCAATCTGGATATTGCCAACAATGATGAATCCAATATCCGCAAATTCTTCCACGGCCGGTTTGACCTTCTGCCCGAAGATCCCACCATGCTGTTCTACGCGACCCAGCGTTTGGGCTTGGATTTCAGTCAAGTTGAGAGGCTTTTTGAGCTCACCGAGTTGGCTGGCGAAGGCTATCTTGCCTTTACTCTGGGGACTGAGGATGCACTGGTGAGTCAGTTCACGCGTGCGCTAGAAAAGGTCAAATCAGGGTCGGCTTACCAGGATTTGTTACTGAAGTATGGGTTGTAAGCGCTGGTGACGGCATGCCAGCGAAAAACCAAAGGGGGGCGGAGTGAACAAATTTTGATGAGCCAAGCTGGTATTTGAACCCCAGCGCGACCAGCGATTAAAAATAATTCACTTCCTCCCCTTATAGCCACGATAGAGCAGGATGTTTGTCCTGACAGATAGGTGCGACAGACAGGTGATTTGCATCAATATGGGATCTGACTGTCCGCTTCTGGCCGCTAACAGCCTCTCGTGACAGGTCGTTTCCGACCCGTTGCAGACGGTCAGGTTAGTCAAAATATCAGTACTCATTCTCCATTCTGAGAATCCTCCAGGATGCTAGTGAGTCTCAGGAAATGGTAACCGTGTGCAAACCCGCTCAGCAGCACCCTCGCTGCTGCTGCTGAATTGGCGGGCATGGCACTGAGCCGAACGAGCAGAAAACACAACAGTGGCCCGCTTGCGGTCTTAGTAACGTCTTGCAGTTCAAGCATTCGTAGTAGAACTGGCATGCATCTGTGGGCATGGTTTCCTGCTGGGCATGACCACAGTGCGGGCAAGTTAATACCGATTCGAGAATTATGGCGCTCATCACCGCCTCACTTGTGCACTGAGGAGGGATAACCCGCGTTCGTAGTTGCTGCAGTCAGCGCCTCGGAGTTTGTTATAGCCGGGTCAAAAGTGACGATCGCCGTTTTCTCATCAAAATCGACTTTGACGGCACTTACTCCTGGCAGCTTTTCCAGTGACTTCTTGACCGTGATCGGGCAGACCGCACAGGTCATCTTTAGCACCTCGAGCGTAATGGTTTCCGCTGCAGCCGCCAGCGTCACTATGGGTAAGGCGACGAGCACAGCCAGTAGCAATTTTCGCATGGTGAGTCTCCTTCAATAGAACAGTGGGGCGAACCACGGCACGACCAACAGCCCCAGTAGCAGCCCCGTTACGATCCAGAATATGCGTCGCTGCCGAGTAGTCGTGTGCGGATCTGCACAGGCCGTGCCTGCTGGGCACGCCAGTGGTTTCAGGTA
Source organism: Pseudomonas leptonychotis (assembly GCF_004920405.1). Taxonomy (NCBI): domain Bacteria; kingdom Pseudomonadati; phylum Pseudomonadota; class Gammaproteobacteria; order Pseudomonadales; family Pseudomonadaceae; genus Pseudomonas; species Pseudomonas leptonychotis. Next base: position 106,727 of record NZ_RFLV01000004.1, on the reverse strand, counting down.
AAGCTTGCGGAAAGCCAGCCCTAGAAACAGCAAAGTCAGACCGATGAAGAAAGGTCGGTATGGCTCCATCGCCGTCAGGCTGCCGATCCATGATCCGCTGATACCAAGCGCCAACAATACGAGCGGCCCGACACAACAAAGCGACGCACCAATGGCGGCCAATACACTCGCGATAAGCGAGCCTTTACCGGTGAACTGAGTCATCGCGATCTCCTTGAACCTATCCAACTAGGCGTTACTCTAAACTCTGTACCTGAGTACGGAATCAAGGGGTTTGTGATGGCAACGACACTGACTATCGGCAAACTGGCGGAAGCTGCCGGGGTGAACATCGAGTCGATTCGCTATTACCAGCGACGCGGCCTTATGGATGAGCCGCCAAAACCGCTGGGGGGCTATCGGCGCTACCTACCTGAGCAGATCAAACGGGTGCGATTCATCAAGCGAGCACAGGCGCTTGGCTTCACTCTAGATGAGGTCGGCGCATTGCTGACGTTAGATGCTGGGTGCACTTGTGTTCAGACACGTGCACTGGCTGTGCGGAAGATGACCTTGATTCAGCAAAAAATGGCCGACCTTGCAGCCATGCAGAAGGTCCTTGGCGGACTGGTGCAGCAATGTGATGTAGGCGATGGCGGTGCCGCTTGCCCTATCATTAATGCACTAGATGGGGAGTGAACTCAGCTGGATGTCACCACACTAAATCGGCAACCAGTGAAGCGAAGCGATAGGCCCATTGCTTATCACGACTGTCCGCTTCTGCGCCGACTGCGGCCTATCGTGTATTTATCTACCAACCTGCCTAGCAACTGTCACGGCCAAGTGAAATCCAGGACCAGAGCGTTACCACGCACAACTGCGCAGGCTTGGACATGGCGCCACTATTCGGCCGTACCCATAACTCTGCCACGACGCAACGATAAGCCGTTGGCGTGCTAAGCGAACCGTGTAAAATCCCGCGCCCCAAAAATGCAGGAGATAACACGTTGGCTATTCACTACGCCGCGTCCGCGGAAAATGTCGCATGTGGACGCACTGGCTCAAACCTGAGCAGTACTCAGGATGTAACTCAGGTTTCATGCAAGCTGTGCCTGCGCAGCGTTGAGAAAGGTACTGCTGAGCCTGTCCGTAAAACCCCAAGTCTTGCTGAACTCAGAGCCGCGGCAAAAGCTGCGAAGGCCGCTGCCGCAACGGCTGAGTTGGTAAAGCCAACCACTGCCCTGAAACCCCGAGCACAATGGCAGCAACGCCTGGAACAACTGCCGGGTAGAAACCGCATCCCACGCGGGATGGCTCGGCAGGTATTCGTTTAAACACTGCTGGCCAATTTCAGCCTGCCGCCAACGGCCGTTGCGGCTCGATCCCAACCAGCCCCGGCTCTCGGGGCTATTGCACTCCCACCATCCGTTTTAGCGATGGCGTGGTTTCTCTAATCAGCCAAACATCACACAACCGCGCCAACCGTTAATAAAGCAAGCGAACTGCTGCGGATATACAGACGTCGTCAGGGAAAGCGCTGCCGTTTACGGCCTCACATAGCGCTGCACGATCCGTGCATAACTGCCGCTCGCCACCAGCTCACGTAGCGCATCGGCATAAGCCTGGACAAAGGCTGAGTCTGTGGTTTTCTTGCTGAATGCCACTTCAGCAGCCTCACTGGACACCACAACATTGGAAGGTTTTATCTCGCTCTGCAGGCCTAGCTGATGAATTTCATAGGCACCGGTATTTTCATCAGCAATCACGCCGTCAATCCGGCCTTTACCCATCATGCGCCACAGGTTGAGTCGGTTGGCGGACATAAATACCCGCTCGGCCCATGCTTGATTCCGCATCAGATGCTCGAAGTCTGCACCGTAAGAGACGTTGATCTGTGCCCCCAAACGAAAATCGCTGTGCTGTAGCGCTAAGAGCTGGCTAATCGGCCAGCGTGCCAGGGCGAGCCGGTGCATGAACAGAATATTGCGCGAGGGCGGCAAAATGGTGCCGGAGAAGTGCGCATAAACCTCACGCTCTGGACGCTTGAAAGCGCCCGGCAAAATATCCAGCCGACCGATCTCAAGCTCTTTAAGCGCACGGCCCCAAGGCAGCTTACGCAACCGCACTTCGCAACCCAGGCGCTCCAACACCTCGCGGTTAGCATCGACATAGATACCTACGACAGAACCGTCTTCCGCCCGCATGCTAAAGGGTGGATCGTCGGCCCAGCGTAAGGTTTTCTGGCAATTCGCCACGGCCAAGGCTGGCAGTAACACCAGTAGCGGCGCGGCGAATAGGCATTGGCGCAACAATGCTGATAGACCAATAAAGACTGCAGCCAAGAGGACAACTCATGCAGGGTTAGTATGCGGTTCTCGAATCTAGCCACCTGGCGAAGCAGATGGCAGCGATCAGCAAAAATACCGGTCAGGCGTCCACACTACTCCACTGTTTACTCAGACGCTTATCCGACACCGGTAGCTTGGTACCCAGCTGTTGGGCAAACAACGACACGCGGTACTCCTCCAGCAGCCAGCGATACAGCACCAGCTGCGCATCGCGCTTACCTTCCTGACTGTGCTTGGCCAAACGCGCCTGGTACTGCTCCCAGTAACCGCCTAACTCGCCGCTCCACACACGGTCGCGTTGCACCTGGCTGCCAATTTTGTCAAAACGCTGCTCGATGGCTTTGAGGTAACGCGGCATCTCCTTGAGCCACTGGGTCGGGGTTTCGCGAACGAAGCCGGGGTACACCAGGTTGCTCAGTTGCTGCTTGATATCGTTCAGCGCCATCGCCTGAGCCAGGTCGATTTTTCCTTTGAACCGCTTTTGCAAACCGTGCCAGAGCTTAAGCACTTCCAGCGTCAGCTTGGCTAAACGCTCGGCATGCTCGGCCCAGTCGCCACGCTTGCGCTCGGCCAGCGCCGCCAGCCCGGCACCGTCGCGCGGCAGATTGGCCTCACCGTCGAGGATGCAGCTGTCGAGGCTGGCGAGCAGGATGTCTTCGACCAACGCATCGACCCGGCCCATGTCGCGGTAGAGCAACGCCAGTTCGGTCAGCCCCGGTAATTTATTACGCAGAAACTTCGCCGGCTCGGCCAGTTGCTGCAGCAGCAAGCGTTGCAGCGCACGACGATGCTGAAACTCGGCTTCGGCCAAGGTGGGGAAGCGCCCTTCCTTGACCACGCCCGCCTCTTCCACCAGCGCCGGGTAAACCGTCATGGACAGACCCGCGACCTGCTGCTGGGTCTTGGCTGCAACTTCACTAAAGGCTTTGGCTTCGACCGGCTGCTGACTCTTGGCGGTTTTCGGCAGGGCCAGACCGGCCTGCGTCGCTTCGCTGAAACGCGCGGTCAGCTCAGCCAGATCGCGGCCTTCGCCCAAGGGCTTGCCCTGGTTGTCGACCACCTCGATATTCATCCGCAGATGCCCTTCCAGCTGCGCTTCGGACTCGGCCCATGCCTCGTCGCTGACCCGCGCACCGGTCATGCGCGTCAGCTCGCGGCCCAAGGAAAGCGACAAGCTGCCTTCGGCAAACTGCACTTTGCTTAAGGCCGCACCGACAAAGTCCGGCACCGGCACAAAGTTCTTGCGCAGCGCCTTGGGCAGGCCGCGCACCAGAGCCATGCACTTGGCCTCCAGCAGGCCCGGCACCAGCCATTCCAGTCGCTCAGTCGGCAGTTGCGGCAGCAAAGGTGCGGGCACCCGCAAGGTCACGCCGTCGCGCGGGTGATTGGGTTCGAAGTGATAGGTCAGTGGCAGGGTCAATTCACCCAAACTCAAGGTGTCCGGGTATTGCGCGGCGGTGACCTCTTTGGCATCGCGGGCGAGCACGTCCTCCTCGCGCATGATCAACAGCTGCGGATTTTTCGCGCTTTCGGTTTTGTACCAACTGTCGAAGGTGGCGCTCTGGTAAATCTCCGACGGCAGGCGTGCCTCGTAATAAGCGAACAGGGTTTCTTCGTCGGCGAGAATGTCGCGCCGACGCGCCTTGGCTTCCAGCTCGTCGAGCTTTTCCAGCAGCTGACGGTTGGCGGTCAGGCACTTGGCGCGGCTGTGCATTTCACCGCCCACCAGGCCTTCGCGGATAAACAGTTCACGCGAGACCACCGGCTCAATCGGGCCGAAATGCACGGCGCGGCGACCCACGACAATCATGCCGTAGAGGCTGATTTGCTCATAAGCGACTACCTGGCCGCGCTTCTTCTCCCAGTGCGGTTCCATATGGTTTTTCTTGATCAGATGGCCGGCCAAGGGCTCGATCCAATCCGGTTCAATCTTGGCCACCATGCGCGCGAACAACTTGGTGGTTTCCACCAGCTCGGCAGCCATCAGCCACGTAGGTTTCTTGCGGCCGATCACCGAAGACGGATGCACCCAGAAACGCCGTTGGCGGGCGCCGAGGTAGTCGCCGTCTTCAGTCTTTTGACCGATCTGGCTAAGCAGCCCGGCGAGAATCGCCTTATGCACGGCGGCGTAGCCTTTGGCTCGTTGCGCGGCCTCGCCGGCCTCGGCCTGCTCACGGACGATGACATTGACCTTGCTGTCGGTGGTCGGTTGCGGATGCGCATCGGCTGGCACTCCCTTGTGGGAGGAGCCTTGGCCGCGACTGGTTTTTTGCGAGTTTGCATCGCGGCTGAAGCCGCTCCCACTGGGTGCTTGCAGCTGCAGATCACGGGTAATCAGCACCAACTGGCGGTGGGAATCACGCCATTCACGCAGGCGCAAATAGTTGAGGAAGTTCTTCCGACACCAGCTACGCAGCGCGCTTGAGCCCAACGCCTGGCGCTGCTCTTCAAAGCCGCGCCAGAGATTGATCAGCGCGGCGAAGTCAGAGTCGACATCCTTCCACTGCGCGTGGGCTTGGTCGGCCGCCTGCTGACGGTCGGACGGACGCTCGCGCACATCTTGTACCGACAGCGCACTGGCGATGATCAGGATTTCTTCCAGGCTGCCCTGTTTGGCCCCTTCCAGCACCATGCGGCCCAGGCGCGGGTCCACCGGCAAACGGGCCAACTGGCGGCCCAGCGGGGTGAGCTGACCCTCGCGGTTCACCGCCGAGAGTTCCTGCAACAGGTTGAAGCCGTCGCTGATGGCTTTGCCGTCTGGTGGTTCGATAAAGGGGAAGGCTTCGATCTCGCCGAGGCGCAGGTGCAGCATCTGCAAAATCACCGCGGCCAGGTTGGTGCGGAGGATTTCCGGATCGGTAAAAGCCGGCCGGCCGATGAAGTCCTCCTCACTGAACAAGCGAATACAGATGCCCGGCTCAACCCGCCCGCAACGGCCCTTGCGCTGATTGGCACTGGCTTGGCTGATGGCTTCAATCGGCAGGCGCTGCACCTTGGCGCGGTAGCTGTAGCGGCTGATACGCGCCGTACCGCTGTCGATTACATAGCGAATGCCCGGCACGGTCAGCGAGGTTTCCGCGACGTTGGTGGCCAGCACGATTTTGCGGGCACCCATGGGCGCGAAAATCTTCTGCTGCTCGGCTGGGGTCAGGCGCGCATACAGCGGCAGCACCTCGGTCATGCGCAGGTTGGCCTTGCGCAGCACCTCGGCGGCGTCGCGAATTTCACGCTCGCCGGGCAGGAACACCAAGACGTCGCCTGGGCGTGTGCCTTCACTCTTTTCAAACGCGGCAATTTCATCGAGGGTGGCGAGAATCGCCTGGTCAACCGACAGGTCTTCTTCGACCCGATTGCCCTCCTCATCCTGCTCGGCGGCCAGCGGACGGTACCAGGTGTCCACCGGGAAGGTGCGGCCAGACACCTCGACAATCGGCGCGCCATCGAAGTGTTCGGAGAAACGCTGCAGGTCGATGGTGGCCGAGGTAATGATCAGTTTCAGGTCAGGCCGGCGCACCAGCAGGGTTTTCAGAAAGCCCAGGAGGAAGTCGATGTTCAGGCTGCGTTCGTGAGCTTCGTCGACAATGATCGTGTCGTACTTTTCCAGGTAGCGGTCGTGCTGGGTCTCGGCCAGCAGGATGCCGTCGGTCATCAGCTTGATCAGGCTGCGCTCGTTGCTCTGATCCTCGAAGCGCACTTGATAGCCGACCAACTCGCCCAGCGGCGTGCCAATTTCTTCCGCCACCCTTGTCGCCACGCTGCGCGCCGCCAGACGCCGCGGCTGGGTGTGACCAATCAGCCCATGTACGCCGCGACCTAGCTCCAGACAGATTTTCGGCAGCTGAGTGGTTTTACCCGAGCCGGTCTCGCCGGCGATCACCACCACTTGGTGTTTACTGATGGCAGCCTTGATCTCGTCACGCTTGGCGGCAATCGGCAGCGCATCGTCATAACGCATCGCCGGCACACTCAGCCGGCGCGCCTCGACTTTGGCCACGGAGGCCTCAAAGCGCTGCAGCCACTGCGCCAGCTTGGCTTCATCCACCGGATTCTGCTTACGCAGCTCATGCAACTGGCGGCGCAGGCGATGACGATCACCCAGCAGCGTCTGGTCGAGGTTTTTCAGCAGTTGGTCAACGGCGGGCGTGGCTTCGGTCATCAGGTAATCGCGGGGTGGGGTCAGGGGGAAGAGCAAAAGGGTGGCGATTGTCGCAGATTTGCCGAGTGAGGTCAGGAACCCCATAAATCTCAGGGATCGAGGCAAATGATCAGCCTTCGCCATCTTCCCGTGTGAAAAAAATCTTCATGCCCCGCCCTTGCATGGCCATAAAAGCTGACTAGGCCTGCAACAATCCGACCTTGCCAAGAGCCCCGCCGTAGAGTAATCGCGCAACTCTTATTGCTCTCTTTAGGCTGCGATTGACCGGCATCGGAGCGCGTTTGTGCGCTTAATCGCGGTCTATTGACCCAAGTCACTACGGTCGCCCTGCAAGAGCGCTCAATACCCCCCTGTTCCCTGACATGGAGGTATGTGAAATGCCTGATTCGACACAAAAATTGCGCCTAGGCGCATTAGTCGCCTTGGTAGTCGGCTCCATGGTCGGCGGCGGGATTTTCTCCCTGCCGCAGAACATGGCAGCCAGCGCCGGGGTCGGGGCCGTGCTGATCGGCTGGGCCATCACTGCGGTCGGCATGCTGACCCTGGCCTTCGTCTTTCAGACCCTAGCCAACCGCAAGCCGGAGCTGGATTCCGGTGTCTACGCCTACGCCAAGGCCGGCTTCGGCGACTACATGGGCTTTTCCTCGGCCTGGGGCTACTGGATCAGCGCCTGGCTGGGCAACGTCAGTTACTTCGTTCTGTTGTTCTCCACCCTCGGCTACTTCTTCCCGGTTTTCGGTGAAGGCAATACTGTGCCGGCGGTGATTGGTGCCTCTCTGGTGCTCTGGGGTGTGCACTTTCTGGTGCTGCGCGGGATCAAGGAAGCGGCCTTTATCAACTTCGTGACCACCATCGCGAAGATGGTGCCGCTGGTGCTATTCATCGTGATCGCCGCCATCGCCTTCAAGTTTGAGGTGTTCACTGCGGACATCTGGGGCTTGGGCAACCCGGACCTGGGCAGCGTGATGAACCAGGTGCGCAACATGATGCTGGTCACCGTATGGGTGTTTATCGGCATCGAAGGTGCCAGCGTCTATTCGGCCCGCGCCGAGAAACGCAGCGATGTCGGCAAGGCCACCGTGATCGGCTTCGCCAGCGTGCTTCTGCTACTGATGCTGGTCAATGTGTTGTCGCTGGGCATCATGAACCAGGCCGAACTGGCTGGGCTGAAGAACCCCTCCATGGCCTACGTGCTTGAGCATGTGGTCGGCCGCTGGGGCGCTGTATTTATCGCCATCGGCCTGGTCGTTTCGCTGGCCGGTGCCCTGCTGTCCTGGACCTTGCTGTGTGCGGAGATTCTCTTCGCCGCCGCGCGTGACCACACCATGCCGGCGTTTCTGCGCAAGGAGAACGCCAATCAGGTGCCGGCCAACGCACTGTGGCTAACCAACGGGCTGATCCAGCTGTTTCTGGTCATCACCCTGTTCAGCAGCTCCACCTACCTCAGCCTGCTGTACCTGGCCACCTCGATGATTCTGGTGCCCTACCTCTGGTCCGCCGCCTACGCCGTGCTGCTGACGATACGCGGCGAAAGCTACGAGCACGCTCGCGGTCAGCGCAACAAGGACCTGCTGATCGGCAGCATTGCCCTGCTCTACGCCATCTGGCTGCTCTATGCCGGAGGCATCCAGTACCTGCTGCTCTCCGCCCTGCTCTATGCCCCTGGCGCCCTGCTATTCGCCAAGGCCAAACGCGAGCTGGGCCAACCCATCTTCACTGGCGTCGAAAAAATCATCTTCACCGCCGTGCTGATAGGCGCCGCCATCGCCGCCTACGGGCTGTATGACGGCACCCTTAGCCTCTAACGAACAGGAGTTCAGTATGTCCAAGAAAGCCCTCGGCGTTCATTCCGAAGCCGGCAAACTGCACAAGGTAATGGTCTGTTCACCAGGCCTGGCCCACCTACGCCTGACCCCGAACAACTGCGACGAGTTGCTGTTCGATGACGTGATCTGGGTGTCGCAGGCCAAGCGTGACCACTTCGACTTTATGACCAAGATGCGCGAACGCGACATCGAAGTGCTGGAGATGCACAACCTGCTGGAGGAAACAGTCAAACACCCTGAGGCCCTGAAATGGATCCTCGACCGCAAGATCAGCCCCAACAGCGTCGGCATCGGCCTGCAGGACGAGGTACGTTCCTTTATCGAAGGGCTGGAGCCACGCAGAATCGCCGAATTCCTGATCGGCGGAGTCTCCGGCGCCGACCTGGCCAAACACAAGGATTCGGACGCGGCAAAGATGTTCAACGCCTACCTCGGCGAATCCAGCTTTATCTTCGCGCCACTGCCCAATACCCAGTTCACCCGCGACACCACCTGCTGGATCTACGGAGGGGTAACCCTTAACCCCATGCACTGGCCGGCGCGCCGGCAGGAAACCCTGCTGACCACCGCCATCTACAAATTCCACCCGGACTTCGCCAACGAGGCGTTCGATATCTGGTACGGCGATCCGGACCAAGACCATGGTTCAGCGACGCTGGAAGGCGGCGACGTGATGCCCATCGGTAACGGCACCGTACTGATCGGCATGGGCGAGCGCACCTCGCACCAGGCCATCGGCCAGGTGGCCCGCGCACTGTTTGCCAAGGGCGCAGCTGAACGGGTAGTGGTGGCTGGCCTGGGCAACTCCCGCGCCGCCATGCACCTGGACACCGTGTTCAGCTTCTGTGACCGCGACCTGGTGACCATCTTCCCGGATGTGGTGAACGGCATCGTGCCCTTCATCCTGCGGCCGGACGAGAGTCGTCCCGGCGGCATCGATGTACGCCGCGAGGAAAAAACCTTCCTCGAAGTAGTCGCCGACTCCCTCAATCTGAAGAAACTGCGCGTGGTGCAAACCGGCGGCGACAGCTACGAAGCCGAGCGTGAACAGTGGGACGACGGCAACAACGTGGTCTGCCTGGAACCGGGTGTGGTGGTCGGTTACGACCGCAACACCTACACCAATACTCTGCTGCGCAAGGCTGGCGTGGAAGTCATCACCATCAGCGCCAGCGAGCTGGGGCGCGGCCGCGGCGGCGGCCACTGCATGACGTGCCCGATTATCCGCGACCCCATCGACTACTGACCAAGCCTTGCCCCTACGGCTACCCGCCGCAGGGTGCTTTCAGATGCCCATAAGGAGAAAGATCCATGGCTTTCAATATGCACAACCGCCACCTGCTCAGCCTGATGCACCACAGTGCCCGCGAGCTGCGTTACCTGCTCGACCTTGCGCGCGACCTCAAGCGCGCCAAATACACCGGCACCGAACAACAGCATCTGCAGCGCAAGAACATCGCGCTGATCTTCGAGAAGGCCTCCACCCGTACCCGCTGCGCCTTCGAGGTGGCCGCTTACGACCAGGGCGCCAATGTCACCTACATCGACCCCAACTCCTCGCAGATCGGCCACAAGGAATCGATGAAAGATACCGCTCGCGTGCTCGGTCGCATGTATGACGCCATCGAATACCGTGGCTTCAAGCAGGAGATCGTCGAAGACCTCGCCCAGTACGCAGGAGTGCCGGTGTTCAACGGCCTGACCGACGAATACCACCCGACCCAGATGCTCGCCGACGTGATGACCATGCGCGAGCACAGCGACAAGCCCCTGCACGAAATCAGCTACGCCTACCTGGGCGATGCGCGTAACAACATGGGTAACTCGCTGTTGCTGATCGGTGCCAAGCTCGGCATGGATGTGCGTATCGCCGCCCCCAAGGCGCTGTGGCCGAGCGATGAACATATCGCCGCGTGCAAGCAGTTCGCCGAGGAAAGCGGCGCGCGCATCAGCCTCACCGAAGACCCGAAGGAAGCAGTCAAGGGGGTCGATTTCGTCCACACCGACGTTTGGGTATCCATGGGCGAGCCCGTGGAAGCCTGGAGCGAACGCATCGAAGAGCTGCTGTCATACCAGGTCAACATGGACATCATGAAGGCCACCGGTAACCCACGGGCCAAGTTCATGCACTGCCTGCCAGCCTTCCACAACAGCGAAACCAAGATCGGCAAGCAGATCGCCGATCAGTACCCGCATCTGGCGGGCGGTATCGAAGTTACCGAGGAAGTCTTCGAGTCGCCCTACAACATTGCCTTCGAGCAGGCGGAAAACCGCATGCACACCATCAAGGCGATATTGGTCTCAACTCTGGCCGACATCTAAGAACCGGCTGAAAGTCTGCTGCGCGTCGGCACTGTTGCGTTAAAAACAGGCTCGGGCTGCTCATTTACAACTCGTAGACTCCGCGCCCTCGTCTGTTTTGCCTTGCATTGCTCTAGCTCGCGAGACTTTAAACCGGTTCTGAATAGCCGTAGCCCTGATTGCATCCGGGCTACGCACTATCGAACAAGGAGATCCAACCATGCGATTAGTCATCGCTCTGGGCGGCAACGCCCTGCTCCGCCGTGGTGAAGCCATGAGCGCCGAGAACCAGCGCGAGAACGTGCGCATCGCCTGCGAGCAGATCGCCAAGGTGGCGCCCGGCAACGAACTGGTGATCGCCCATGGCAACGGCCCACAGGTCGGCCTACTGGCGTTGCAAGGCAATGCCTACGACCCCAGCAATCCCTTTCCGCTGGACGTGCTCGGAGCCGAGACCGAAGGCATGATCGGCTACATGATTGAGCAGGAACTCGGCAACCTGCTGCCATTCGAAGTGCCCTTCGCCACCCTCCTCACCCAGGTCGAGGTGGATAGCGCCGATCCGGCCTTCAAGAACCCGAGTAAACCCATCGGCCCGGTCTACAGCAAGGAAGAGGCCGAGCGCCTGGCCGCCGAAAAGGGCTGGAGCATCGCCCCCGACGGCGACAAGTACCGCCGCGTAGTGGCCAGCCCCAGACCACAGCGCATCTTCGAAATCCGCCCGATCAAATGGCTGCTGGAAAAAGGCAGCGTGGTGATCTGTGCCGGCGGCGGCGGGATTCCCACCATGTATGACGGTAATCAACTGCGCGGCGTAGAGGCAGTGATCGACAAGGACCTGTGTTCGGCGCTGCTCGCCGAACAGCTCAATTGCGACCTGCTGGTGATCGCCACTGACGTCGACGGCGCCTATATCGACTGGGGCAAACCAACGCAGGCATCCATCGCCGAAGCGCACCCCGACGAGATGGACAAGCTCGGCTTCGCCGCTGGCTCAATGGGGCCCAAGGTACAGGCCGCTTGCGAGTTCGTCCGTAACACCGGCAGCAGCGCGGTCATCGGCTCGTTGGAGAACATCGAAGCCATCGTCAAGGGCACCTCCGGCACCCGCATCAGCCTGGCAAGCAACGGCATCCGTTGCTACTGACCCGACCGCAGGGCGTCGGCCCTGCATGCCCTACAGGAGCGCTTCAACATGTTCACCCCTGGCCATCTACACCGCAGCAACCTCGACCGTTCTGAAAGCCTGCGGCTGGCACTGCCCTTCTCTATCGACTTCTACTACGAGGTGCGCCAAGACCCGCAAGAAGGCCCCATGCTGCATATGCGCTTGATCGGCGAGGTGCAGGACCGACATTTCGAGGAGGAATTCGAACTGCATCGCGATGTTGCCTTCAACTTCGCCAGCGTCGCCACCCGGATCGCCGCTAAACACGGCCTACCACCCAGTGCCAGCCCGATCATGCGCAGCCACGACGAATACGACAAAGTGTTCGCCGATATTCGCCAGCAGCTGCATGCCACCTCCGGGGAGCCCGTCAATCTCGACCACATCAGCTAAGCGGGCGGTGTAACAACCGCTCGGACCGTCCACGGCCACCACAGCGAACTCCGCTCCGTCGTGGTCGGTCATACCACGCCGTGCAAGGACAACCTCGCCAGATACTTAACCCCATCGCGCAACCTGCGGATGGGCTAACCGTGCAACGGCATCACCCATCCCCGGCTCAGCGCTAGTCGCGTTCAGACCACATCACGCCAGCGCTGGCCCAATCGCTTTTCTTCACCTCCTCGAAAATCACATCCACTGCGTCGGCATCGCAGCCGAGAACGCGAGTCGAGGCTTCGGTAAGGGCTTTGGCGTACTCGCGCTTGATCTCGTCGGAACGGCCTTCGAATATTTTGACCAGAAGGGTAGGCATCTAATAATCCTCAAACAGGGAAACAGGACTGGTTAGATCGGTCACGGCGATCCGCTTGGCGCAATGGCGCGGGCGCATTATGGCGTGTCAACGACAGCATGGGTATCGCCGCGCTCAGCCCATTCGAGCCACTGCTCGAAGCATTGAGGTACCTGTGGGAGGCGATTTAGCGGCAGGCTGTTAATCGCTTTTTTCGCGGCTGAAGCCCCTCCTACATACCTCATCGCAAACAGCCAATAAAACAAAGGGCCGCATCATGCGGCCCTTTGTAGGTACAAGTGCAATCAGCCGTGCTTGCGCCGACGCCACAACCACAGCGCCAGCACACCCAGCGTCAATACCAGCGGCACCAGGGCGATATTGAGGAACTTGAGCGTGCCGCCCAACGCCTCAATATCGGCATTGAGCTGGTAGCGCACGTTGCGCAGCTCTTTGCGGATCGCCAGTTTCTGCTGCACAAACTGCTGCACCGCCGCTTGCTGTTCCGGCGTCAGCTCCAACGCTTTACTGGGGTCGTCACTCTGCTGCAGCTGCGCCAGCTTTTGCTCGGTGTCAGCCAGTTGCGCTTGCAGGGCTTGTTCCTTCTCGCGGAACTTGACCTCAGCGTCACGCTGGATCGCATCCACCACCTCGAACGGACGGGTAAAGCGCCCGCGCGAGCGCACGCTGATCAGCGCTTCGGAACCGGCCAGGTTATCCAGCGCGTTGATCGCAAAGCCGGCGTTGTCGGCCCATGGCTGCGGGATGCGCTGACCGAAGAAGTCCTGCACCTGCACCCACATGCGATCGGTGAGCATGTCGGTATCAGCGACGACAATCACGTTGATATTGTCCGCCTGCTTGAGGCCATCCTTCTGCCCTTCGATGCCGTCAGGATAAGCCGACTGCGCCGGACCGCTGATGCGCGCCGCCAGGGTGTAGCGCTCACCAGTGGGTTGCAGCTCGCGGATCAGCTCTTCGGGGTTGGCCAGCATGCCGAAGCGTTTCGCATCAAACGGCATGGCGTACTGTGAGCTGCGAATCAGCGGAGTGAACTGGGTTTGCGCGCCTTCCAGCGGTTCCAGGATGCCCGCCGTGGCGACCGTAATGGTTTCCAGCGAAGCGGTGCTGATGTCGTCCTTATCCAGGGCATTCTTCGGCAGGCTCAGCCAAGCCGCATGGCGCACCGGGCGCTGACCCTGGCCCATGTTCACGGACATGGCGTAGGAACCATCGCCGAGCACCTGATCCGGCACCATGCGCAGGCCCCAGGCCTTGAACAACGCCGGCAGATCGGAGGCTTTGTCGATGACTGCTTCACCCGGCATCTCGGCCTGGGTATCCGCTTCGCTATAGGGGTCAACGAAGGTCAGTAGCTTGCCGCCACGCAGCACGAACTGGTCGATGGCATACAGGGTCTGCTCGGGCAGTTGCTTAGGGTGAATCAGCAGCAGCACGGAGACGTTTTCCGGGATCAAATCCACGTCACGCTTGAGGCTTTCGATCTGGAACAGCTGGCGAATTTCCTCGATCAGCATCCAGGCCGGCGTCGGCTGACGCGCGGCCATGTCGAAGCCACCATTGACCTGCAGCCCAGCCAACACACCCACCACCGGCCGCTCCGGTTTGGCCAGGCTCTGCACCAGTCGGCTGAGTTCGTACTCCAGAAACTCTTCCTGATCCAGGGCGAAGAACGGGATCACCTGCACCTGACCTTCGGCATTTTTGCCGGCCAGACCGAAGTAGATCGAGTCGCCACCCTGCTGCAGCGGGATACCCTGCAAGCCGAACTCAGCCGCCTTGTCTTCCTCCTCGGAGAACGGCTCGGGGTCGATAATCGTCAGTTTGAGCTTGTCACCCGCTTCACGCTGGTAAGCCTTGAGCATTTCCTCAACGCGTTTGGCGTAGGTGCGCAGGGCCGGCAGGTCCTTGGTGGCAGTGTCGGAGTAAAAAAAGCTCAACTCCACGGGCTCGTCCAAGTCAGCCAAAATCTGCTCGGTACCGCTTGAGAGGGTGTAGAGCTTCTGCTCGGTCAGGTCCAGGCGTGCGCCGCTAAGGCTCAGGCTGGAGAACAGGTTGAACGCGAGAAACGCCAGGGCAATGAGTACAAGCCCGGCGCTGGAAACCATCAGCTTTTTCATGGGCGTCCTCAATCAGCTTTTTTCAGGTCGATAACCACCGCGGTCGCCGCCAACCAGGCGGCAATCAGGGTGAGGAAATACAGCAAATCGCGCAGGTCAATCACGCCTTTGCTGATCGCATCGAAACGGGTGAGGAAGCTCAGTGAGGCCACGGCGTCGATCATCCACTGCGGGGCCCAGGCGCTGAAGCCATCGAGCACCATGGGGAAGCCGCTGACGATAAACAGAAAGCACACGCTGACCGACAGAATAAAGGCGATCACCTGATTCTTCGCCAGCGCCGACATGCACGAACCAATTGCCAGGTAAGCCCCGGCCAGCAGCCAACTGCCGATATAGCCGGTGATGATCGCGCCGTTATCCGGCTCACCGAGGTAGTTGACGGTGATCACCATCGGGAAGGTCAGCAGCAAGGCCAGGCCGGCGAATACCCAGGCGGCGAGAAACTTGCCGGTGACCGCATCGAAACGGGTGATCGGCAGGGTCATCAGCAACTCGATGGTGCCGCTCTTGCGCTCTTCGGCCCACAGGCGCATGGCAATTGCCGGCACTAGGAACAGATAGAGCCAGGGGTGGAAGTTGAAAAACGGCGCGAGGCTGGCCTGGCCGCTTTCAAAGAAGCCACCGAGGTAGAAGGTGAACACCCCGGACAGCACCAGAAAAATCAGGATAAACACATACGCCAGCGGCGTGGCGAAGTAGCTCGCCAGCTCACGTTTGAAAATTACCGGTAACTGACTCATAGCCCCTCCCCCCGGGTCAGGCTGCGGAACACTTCATCCAGCCGTCCGCGTTCGACATTTAGCTCACGCACTTTCCAACCACGTTCAGCGATCAGCGCATTGACCTGCGCGAAGATCACTTCGCCCGGCTTGGCCAGAATACTCAGGCTGTGTTCCAAGGCGTTTTCTTCCACCCCGGCAACGCCCGGCAGTGCCGCCAGCGCGTCTTGATCCAGCGGCTCTTCAGCCACCAAGGTCACCGCCTGGTGATAGCGCGAGCGGCTTTCCAGCTCCAACGGTGTGCCGTCAGCCAGCAGCTTGCCGTGGGCGATCACCACCGCGCGGGTGCATACGGCCGAGACCTCTTCGAGGATGTGGGTGGAAATGATCACGATCTTGTCGTAGGCCAGGCTCTGGATCAGTTTGCGCACCTGATGCTTCTGGTTCGGGTCGAGGCCATCGGTGGGCTCGTCGAGGATCAGCACCTTGGGGTCGTGCAAAATCGCCTGGGCCAGACCGACGCGGCGCTTAAAGCCCTTGGACAGGGTTTCAATGCTCTGTTCCAGCACCGCCTCAAGCTCGACCTGGGCCACGGCCTTGGCTACCCGTTCGCACTTCTCGGCGCCCTTGAAACCGCGCACCTCGGCGATAAATTCGAGGAAGCTGCGCACCGTCATATCGCCGTAGCACGGCGCGCCCTCGGGCAGATAACCGATCTGCCGCTGAGCCTTGAGGGTGTCTTTCTGGATATCAAAACCGAGGATGCTGGCGGTGCCGGAGGTCGGCGCCAAAAAGCCGGTGAGCATCTTCATGGTGGTGGATTTACCGGCGCCGTTGGGGCCGAGAAAGCCGAGGACTTCACCGGCCTGAACGCTGAAGGACAGGTCGTCGACAGCGGTGTGCTGGGCAAAACGCTTGGTTAGGTTTTTTATTTCGATCATGGCCTCTCACCATTGCGGTAACAGGCCCTGCTTGCAGCCGGTACTGACGCAAGCCGGGCGCTTAAGTGCCGGCGGACTATAAGGAGTCACGCGCCGGCAGCGCAAGCGAAGAACTGGGGAGTCATGTATCTGTTCGCTACAACGCAGCCAGGCGCTACGCAGTAAACGGGCGAACCGCGCAGGAGGGGTTAGCGGTGCCTAGCGCAGAGCAATCAGGCACCGCCATTGTGGAGCGCCGCGTAACCCACCCTACGCAAGGTCGCTTAAGCCTGTAACCCGGATAAAATCCGGGGAAATCCATCCCCCTGGATTGCATCCAGGCTACGACTGGCTGCTTAACAACCAGCGCCTGGCCGATCGCAGATTAAAGGGTGCCGCGCAGGGCTTTTTCGAACAACTGACTGTACTGCGCAGCGGTAAAGGCAATCGGATTGGTGCCGGCCGATGGGTCAACCTCGGCCATCTGCCCGACCTGCTCGATACGCGTGTCATCGATACCGATCTCGCCCAGGCTATGTGGAATGCCGACCTGCTCACGCAGCGTCATCACCCACTCCAGCACGCCCGTAAAACCTGACTTAGGCAGGTTCAGATAGCGCGCCATTTTCTCCATCTGTGGCTCGATTCGTTCTCGATTAGCCACCAGCACATAGGGCATCAGCACCGCATTGAGTAAACCATGGTGGGCGTCATACAGCGCACCGAGCGGGTGAGCCAGCGCATGCATGGCGCCCAGGCCGCGTTGGAATGCGGTGGCGCCCATGCTCGACGCCACCAACATCTGTAAGCGCGCTTCGACATCTGTGCCTTTAGCTACCGCGCGCGGCAGATACTCCTGCACCAGGCGCATACCCTCCAAAGCAATGCCTTCGGCCATGGGGTGGAACAGCGGAGAGCAAAAGGCTTCAAGGTTATGCGACAGCGCGTCCATACCCGTAGCCGCGGTAATCTTGGCCGGCAAGCCAACCGTCAACTCCGGGTCGAGAATCACCAGCGCCGGCAACATGCGCGCATGAAAGATGATGCGCTTGATATGCGCGGCATCATCGGTAATCACCGAGGCCCGACCGACTTCCGAGCCAGTACCGGCGGTGGTCGGCACCGCCACCACTGGAGCCATACCGGCTACATTGACGCGCTCGCAGTTGTCGCCAATGTCTTCGAAATCCCACAACGGACGATTCTGCCCAGCCATCAGGGCGATGGCCTTGCCCGCATCCAGCGCCGAACCACCGCCAAAAGCGATCACGCCGTCATGCTTGCCGGCTTTGAACGCAGCCACCCCGGCCATCACGTTATCGCCGGTGGGGTTGCCCTTGATGCCATGGAACAGGCCGGTCTTGAGGCCATCATCACGGCACTGCAACAGCGCCCGATCAATCATCGGCAGCGCAGCCAGACCGGGATCGGTGACCAGCAGCGGGGCCTGCATGCCCAGCTGGCGACAGGCCGCTGGTAGTTCGCTGATGCGGCCGACACCAACGCGCACCGAGGTCGGGTAATTCCAATTCATGCGGTAATGATTCAGGTCCATGTGCGCCTCACAGCTGAGTCTTGAAGTGGAAGGATTTCGGCCGGGTGACGTGCTCAAAGCCGACGCTAGACAGGGTGCAGCCACGCCCGGAGTTTTTCACCCCGGTCCAGGCCAGCGCCGGGTCGAGATAATCGCAGCGGTTGAGGAACACCGTGCCGGCTTGCACTCGGTCGGCCAGGGCCATGGCGGCATCCACGTCACGACTGAATATCGCGGCGGTAAGACCAAACTCGCTGTCGTTCATCAGGGCCAGGGCTTCTTCGTCATCCTTGACCTGCTGGATGCCAACCACCGGGCCGAAGGATTCCTCGGTCATCACTCGCATGCCGTGGTGCACATTGGTCAGTACCTGCGGTGCAAGGTATTGGGAGCCGGGATGGTCGAGGGCAAAGTCGGCGGGCACTAGATGCGCCTGTGCGCCTTGCTCGATGGCATCGTGAATTTGCCCACGGACGAAATCCGCTGCATCAGCACGCACCAATGGGCCGAGGGTGGTGTCCGGATCATCGGAACGACCGAGTGTGTATTGCTTGACCAGCGCCACCGCTTGCTCGACGAAGGCCCCAAAGAGCGATTCGTGCACATAGATGCGTTCGATACCGCAACAGGACTGCCCGGAGTTGAAAAAAGCGCCGTCGATGGTGGTTTCCACCGCATGCGCAAGGTCGGCATCGGCACGTACGTAAGCGGGGTCTTTGCCGCCCAGTTCCAGGCCGACACTGAGGAAGCGCCCCACCGCCACGCGCTCGACCATGGTGCCGCCCGGCACCGAACCGGTGAAAGCGACGTGGGCGATGGTCGGCGCCTGGATCAGCGCCTCGGTTTCCCCATGACTGAGGTGCAGGTACTGGAACACGCCCTCCGGTAAGCCAGCCTCAATAAAGGCCTCAACCATGCGCTCGCTGCACAGCGGCGTTTGCGCAGAATGTTTAAGCAACACCGCATTGCCTGCCAACAGCGCCGGCATCACCGCATTCACCGCCGTCAGATAGGGGTAATTCCAGGGGGCAATCACCAGCGCCACACCCAGCGGCTCACGACGAATAAAGCGAATAAATCCGGGTTTTTCCGGCACCGGAATATCGGCCAGTGCCTGCTCGGCAATGTCGGCCATATAGCTGGCGCGCTCAACAAAGCCGCGCACCTCGCCAGCCGCATAACGAATTGGCCGGCCCATCATCCAGCACAGCTCTTCAGCCAACTGGTTTTCCTTGGCGGCAAACGCGGTAATCGCCTTGCGGCCGATGGCGATGCGCTCGGCCAGAGGGGTATTTTTCCAGGCCACCTGCGCCAATTCGGCCTTGACTAACGCCGCCTGGATCTCTGGGTTTGAGGCCAGATGACGCTCGACATACACCGAGCCGTCGATGGGGGATATGCATTGCAGTTTGCTCATTGCTTGCACCATAGAGTCCTGTCACCAACAACAGGTAGGTCTGTTGTGTATCTACAAGCCTGGATCTCGTAGGGCGGATGGCGCTTTACCCATCAACCGATACACGGGTGGATGAAAACAGCGTCATCCACCCTACCCAGCGCCTCTAGCCCCTGTGTCTATCTGTGAGCCTTGCTAGGCAGGGCATCAAATAATTTCGAAGTAGCGATCCAGCTCCCAATCGCTGACATGGCGGCGGTATTCGCGCTCTTCCCACTCGCGGCTGGCGGCAAAGTGCTCGACGAACTCGTCGCCAAACAATTCGCGCGCCGCCGTCGATGCCTTCAAGCGCTGCGCGGCATCCCACAGCGTGCGTGGCAGAGCCAGCTCTTCCGGATGCTTCATGGCATAGGCGTTGCCCACCACAGGCTCAGTCGGCTCCCATTCCTGCATCACCCCGTACAAACCGGAGCCGAGTGCCACCGAGAGAGCTAGATAGGGATTACCGTCAGCAGCGCCGAGGCGATATTCCTGGCGCTGCGATTTGTCAGTACCGGGAATCACCCGCAATGCAGCGGTGCGATTCTCCACGCCCCAGGTGGCGTCGGTGGGCGCCCAGAAGCCGGGAATCATCCGTCGGTAACTGTTCAAGGTTGGCGCGACCATGCACAGAAACTCCGGCATCAAACGCTGCTGGCCGGCGAGAAAATGCCGCTGCAGCTTGCTCATGTTGTGCGCCTGAGTTGGGTCGTAAAACGCCGACTTGCCGCTGGCCAGATCGCGCAGCGACACATGAATATGCCCACTCTGCCCCGGATATTTGCCCGACCATTTGGCCATAAAGGTGGCCATCAGACCGTTGCGCTGGGCCAGCACCTTCATAAAGGTTTTAAACAATGCGCCCTTGTCCGCTGCGGCCTCGGCGCGGTCATAGGCAATCGCCGCTTCCAATACGCCGGGACCAGTTTCGGTGTGCAGGCCTTCGATGGGGAAGTCCATGCGTTCGGCCATTTCGAGAATTTCGTGGTACAGCTCGGCATGCACCGAGTTGCGGATCATCGAATAACCGAACCAGTCCGGCGTAAATGGCTTTAGATCGCGAAAGCCCTTGGCGCGGGCCGACTCCGGGGTTTCATCGAACATAAAGAATTCGTATTCCAGCGCGGCAAAGGCATCAAAGCCCATGGTCTTGCAGCGCTCCACTACGCGGCGCAGGGTGGCGCGTGGGCAGACCTTTTCTGCCGCCTCGGCAAACTCGCAGATAAACAGCAACATGCCGTTTTCAAAGGGCAACTCACGGCAAGTGTGTGGCAGCACACGCACAGGGGCATCGGGGTAGCCGGTGTGCCAGCCGGTGTATTGGGCGTTGTCGTAGAGCTGGTCCTTCACATCCCAGCCGAGCACCACATCGCAGAAGGCAAAGCCGCTATCGAGGGCCGAGAAGAACTTGCTGCGGCTAAGGTATTTGCCGCGCATCACCCCATCGTTATCGAACACCCCCACCTTGATATGGCTAAGGCCCCGCTCCTCGACAATGCGCTTGGCATCCAGGGCGGTTTTCACGTCTCGCGGATTGAGCATAAATGCACCTGCCTCTTGTTGTTATGGCTGACGTCCGGTGTCAGTCCTGCAGGCAACAACAGAGTCTAAGCGCAGCCCCGCAACCACCACATCATGCGCCCCGACTACCACTCAACGCCTGTTAGAACGGCCGGGAAAAACCCAGTTAGTGTGGTACAGGATTGCCGAGTTGGCTGGTTGATCGGGCAAATATCTGCGGCGGCATGCGGCAAGCGCATTGCCAGGTAACACGCGGCACAGCGTAAAACGCCCGCGTCTTGCGGCGCGGGCGTGGTTAGTACAGGTCACTCAACGCCATCAACGATAAGGCGCGCCCGCTTTGGCCATGAGTGCGTTGTACTTCTTGAAGATCTCCACCACGCGGGCGCAGCGTGGGCTGGTTTTGGCAATCTCATCCCAGAACTTCAGCGCCTCGGCTTCCACCGTGGCCCATTCTTCGGCCGGGATGGAGGTCAGTTGCAGCTTGCCGCCTTCAACTCGCAGCTGCGCCTCGCCACCCCAGTACCAGTGCTGACGGTAATAGTTGGAGCTGTCCATGCACAGTTTGAACAGGGTTTTCAGGTGCTCCGGCACCTCGGCCCAGCGATCTGAGTTGGCGAAGTAGGAGCCGCACCAGGCACCGGAGATGTTGTTGGTGAGGAAGTACTTGGTCACGTTGGCCCAGCCAACGGTGTAGTCCTCGGTGATGCCGGACCAGGCGATGCCATCCAGCTCGCCGGTTTGCATCGCCACCTCGACATCTTCCCAAGGCAGAGTCACCGGAATGACACCGAAACGGGAGAGAAACTTGCCGGCCGTAGGGAAGGTGAAGATGCGCTTGCCCTTGAGGTGCTCAAGCTTGGTAATCGGCTCCACCGTGGCGAAGTGGCACGGGTCCCAGGCGCCGGCGCCGAGCCAAGTCACGCCTTTAACCTCACCGTAGGCCTCGGCCCAGATCTCGTTGAGGCCATATTTTTCGAACAGTACGGGCACATCAAGGCTGTAACGGGTGGCAAACGGGAAATAGCCGCCGAACACCGAGATATCCACCGGCGCGGCAATGGAGTCGTCATCACTCTGCACCGCGTCGATGGTGCCCTTCTGCATGGCGCGGAACAGCTCACCGGTAGGCACCAGCTGGTCGGCGTAATACAGCTGAATTTCCATCTCGCCATTGGCGGCCTTATTGAAGGCATCGATGGACGGTTTGATTACATGCTCGCCCAAGGCCGCGCCGGCGTAGGTCTGCAAGCGCCACACGATTTTCTTCGGCTCGGCGGCGTAGATATGCGCCGAACCCAATGCCGTTGCCCCGGCTGCCCCGGTGGCCACCGCGGCGGTTTTTAGAAAACTGCGTCTCGTACTCATGCTGTTATCTCCAGGCTTGTCGATTCAGATGGCATACAACCGCACTGCCTGGCCCACGGGGCGCTGGCAGGGTTTTCAGAGGGGCAACCTGCACCTGATTTCGACAAAGCCCTTGAGGATTGCGTACGGCATAAGCGGCACTGCGCCGCTGCAATCCTCACTGGCTTCTATAGGTACAACTGCGCTGGCCTACTGCTGAAACTCATGTGCTCACCCGCCGTAATGCCACTGCGGTAACCACAGGGCGATCTGCGGGAAGACCATGACCAGCACCAGCGCCAGCACCATGATCAGCACGAATGGGGTAACCGACACGTAGATGTCGCGCAGCGAGACTTCCGGCGGAGCCATGGCGCGCATCAGGAACAGGTTGTAGCCGAATGGCGGGGTCATATAGGCGATCTGGCAGGTGATGGTGTAGAGCACGCCATACCAAACCAGATCAAAGCCCAGAGCGCCGACCAAAGGAATATAGAGGGGGGCGACGATCACCAGCATGGCAGTGTCATCGAGAAACATGCCCATGATGATGAATGACAGCTGCATCAGTATCAGCACCTGCCAAGGCCCCAGCCCCAGGCTTTCGAGGAAGAACGCCTCAATCGCCTTGACCGCACCGAGGCCGTCGAATACCGCGCCGAAGCACAGGGCGGCGAGGATGATCCACATAAACATGCAGCTGATGCCGAGGGTCTTGCGCAGGGTTTCTTCCATCACACTGCGGGTCAAACGGCCCTTGACCAGCGCCATCAGGGTGGCCGCCGCCGCGCCCACCGCCGAGCTTTCCACCAGGCTGGTAATGCCCATCAGAAACAGCCCGGTCATGCAGAAGAAGATAAACAGCGGTGCGATGCCGGCCTTGAGTAACAGCAGCTTCTCGCGCCGGCTGATCTGCCCACGCTCTTCTTCGGACAAAGCAGGGCCCAACTCAGGTTGCAGGCGGCAACGCACGGCGATATAGAGGATAAACAGCCCCGCCATCAGCAGGCCGGGCAATACGCCGGCCAACCACAGCTGGCCGACGGGCTGGCGAGCGATCATGCCGTACAGCACCAGCACCACGCTGGGCGGAATCAGGATACCCAGGGAGCTGCCGGCCTGGATCACCCCGGTGACCATGATCTTGTCGTAGCCACGGCGCAGCAGTTCTGGCAAAGCAATGCTGGCGCCGATGGCCATGCCGGCCACGCTTAGGCCATTCATTGCCGAGATCGCCACCATCAGGCCGATGGTGCCGATGGCCAGGCCACCATTGAGCGGGCCCATCCACACGTGGAACATCTTGTAGAGGTCTTCGGCCAGCCCCGACTCGGAGAGCATGTAGCCCATAAACACGAACAACGGCAGGGTCAGCAGCGGGTACCACTTCATCAATTTCATGGCCGCGCTGAAGGCCATTTCGGACCCACCATCGCCCCATAACAACAGCGCCGCCGCCACCGCGACAAAGCCGATCGCGCCAAACACGCGCTTGCCGGTAAGTAGCAGCAACATCATCGTGGAGAACATCAGCAGGGCGATCAGCTCGTACTCCATTACAACGATTCCCCTCGGGCGGCGGCAATGTCCTTGAACAGGGTGGCGATGGCCTGCAGCAGCATCAGGGCGATGCCGATGCACATGATGATCTTGATCGGCGCCATGGGTGGCGACCAGGCCGAGTAACTGGTTTCGCCGTATTCCAGGGCGTATTGGGTCGAGGAAATACCGCCGTAGAGCAGGAATACCAAATAGAAAATCAGAAAGCCGATGGTGATCGCATCGATGATCGCCCGAGCCCGTGGCGACCAACGGCTGTAGAACAGGTCCATACGCACATGAGCATCAAGCTGCATGGAGTAGGCGCCGCCCAAGAGGAAGTAGGCAACCATCAGAAACTGCGCCGACTCCAGCGTCCAGGCTGCCGGCAGAAAGAAGGTTTTGCTGATCGAGGAGTACAGCAGCACGCCGAGAATGGCGAAGATCAGGTACATGGCGAAGCGCCCGACTACGCGGTTAAGCGTTTCCACTGCGTGCACAAACAGCCTGATGGCCTTGGGCATACTGCACCGCCGAATAATTGTTATTCCGAGAGCCTAGACCATGATTGAGCAAAGCCAACCAGCGCTGACAGCACCAGCACAAAGCACGCCAACTCTTTTGCGCAGGTAATCTCTCTCGAAAAATCAGCAGCTTAGTGCGTAGCAAAAAGCTGCCGTAAAACCCTGCTAGCCTTCTAGAAAGCCCATCAGCACCGCCACGGTGCGCGCGGGGTCCTCTTCTTGGGGCACATGGCCTAGCTCGTCAAACAACACCAGACGGCTGCCCTTGATATCGCGTTTGAAGCGCTCGGCGTTGACCGGCGGAATCAGCTCATCGCGGCCACCCCAGAGAATCAACGTCGGCATTTTGAGTTCGCTGATACGGGTGTAACTCTGCCCCGCTTCGACCTGGATAAAGCGCTGACGCAAGGCGTCGCGATTACCAGCGCGCAGGGTCAGCTCATAGTAGCGATCAATCAGTTCATCACTGACCTGGCCCGGGTCGCCATAGACGTTACGGATGCTCGCCTCGATCATCGGCCGGGGCAGCACGTTGGCCATCACTGGAGCCAGCGCGGGGATCTGCGCCAGACGAAAGCCAATAGGCATAGACGTGGCATTGCGCGGGTAACCGGCGGCGTCCACCAGCACCAGACGCTCGACCCGCTGCGGATGGTCCAGGGCAAACTGCCAGGCCAGTTGCCCACCAAAACTGTTGCCGGCGACCACCGCGCGCGGCACCTGTAATTGCTCCAGCACGTTGGCGAGGAAGGCGCTGTAGTGGCTCATGCGGTAATCGCCGTCAGGGAATGGCCCAGTTAAACCAAAACCCGGCAGATCCAGGCTGATCACCCGTCGTTTATCCTGCAAAACCGCCACCCAGCCTTCCCACGTATGCAAACTGGCTGAGGTGCCGTGCAGCAACACGATAGGCGCAGGATCATCACGCGGGCCTTGGTCGCGCAGGTGCACCAGCATGCCGTCGATGGCTACAAACTGCGACGGCGCCAGCGCCCAGCGTGGCTTGAGCTCCGCCACCTGACGATCCGGCGCCCAATACCAGGCGACTGCCGCCGTTACCGTTAACAACACCAGCAGCACAACACTGAGTAGAACCTTGGCAAACCGCTTCATGACGAGTCCTTGTGGTGGGTCAGTGGCAAGCGTAGTCAATGCAGCGCTGGCTGCCCGCCGCCGATAACCTTTTAGCAGGCGAAAAAAAGCCCCTATGTGCCGGGGCTTGAGGAGTGTTGCGCCGTTTTGCGGCGCACACGAAAAACGAATAACTAACGCATCAGCAGCCGCTTCGAGGCTGGTGCTTAAACCAGGCTCATCAGCGCATCACGGCTGAACGGCAGAATGTCCTGCTCGCGGCCATCACGCACTTTCACCGCCCAATCCGGATCAACCAGCAGGGCACGACCTACGGCAACCAGGTCAAACTCCTGCTTGTTCAAACGCTCCAGCAGGTTCTCCAGGCTGGCTGGCTGAGCCACCTTGTCGGTGTTGACCATAAACTGCAGGAACTCGCCATCCAGGCCGACGCTGCCGACGGTGATGGTTGGCTTGCCGGTCAGCTGGCGTGTCCAGCCTGCCAGGTTAAGGTCAGAACCTTCGAATTCAGGCTCCCAGAAGCGGCGGGTCGAGCAGTGGAAAATGTCCACGCCGGCGTCAGACAACGGCTTGAGGAAAGCGCCCAGTTCTTCCGAGGTCTGGGTCAGACGTGCGCTGTAATCCTGCTGCTTCCACTGCGAGAAACGGAAAATGATCGGGAAGTCCGGGCCTACGGCGGCGCGCACAGCCTGGATCAGCTCGATGGCAAAGCGCGAGCGCTGGGCCAGATCGCCGCCGTATTCGTCGGTGCGCTTGTTAGTGCCTTCCCAGAAAAACTGATCGACCAGATAACCGTGAGCGCCGTGGATTTCCACGCCGTCCATGCCGATGCTCTGAGCATCTTTGGCGGCCTGGGCGAATGCCGCGATGACCTCGTTGATGTCGTCCTGGGTCATGCCGTGAACCACGACAGTGCCTTCCTTGATTTTCTCGCTCGGACCGTAGCCTGGAACGCTGGCATCCGGCTCGGTGCCCAGCTTGCGCACATTGCCCACGTGCCACAGCTGCGGAACGATCTTGCCGCCTTCTGCATGCACAGCGTCGACAACCTTTTTCCAACCGGCCAGAGCATCCTCACCGTAAAAACGCGGCACGTTCGGGTAGCCGTTACTGGCCTTGTGGCCAACCGTGGTGCCTTCGGTAACGATCAGGCCAACACCAGCAGCAGCGCGGCGACGGTAATACTCGATGACCTTGCTGTTCGGCACACCGCCAGGGGAGAAGGAACGGGTCATCGGCGCCATGACCACACGGGTCGGCAGCTCCAGGTTGCCCAGGGTAAAGGGTTGGAACAGCGCTTTAACAGGATCGGTCATCATCATTCCTCGGGGCGGCCACAGCGCCGCAACTGGTTAATAGGGGTTGCGATCAGGCCTGCAACAACAGCTGCAGGCGTTGGATAAAGTCAGTCAGGGCGCGGCTGTTGTTCGCCACCTTGAGCCGGGTCAGCGCGCCTTGCCAGGCATTGGTGATAAAGCTCGCCAGGTTGCGGCAGTCCTCACCGACCGGTAGTTCGCCAGCCGCCTGCGCCTGTTCCAGACAGCTCTGCAGGGTGTCCGCCGAGGCTTGCAGAATCGCATCGACCTGCGCGCCCAAGGTTGGCGACAACTCGGCCATTTCAAAACTCAGGCTGCCAATAAAGCAGTGGTACTCCAGGCGCTCCTGGCGGGCGAAGTGCTCCACCAGCTCGGTGTAATAACCGAGGATGCGCTCGCGCGGGCTCACCGCCGGATTGCCTAAGGCTTCGGCATAACGCGCCAGGCGCGGCTGGTAAACCTGCTGCAGGGCCTGCAGGGCAAAGTCTTCTTTACTGGCGAAGTAGTGGTAGAAGGAACCCTTGGGCACGCCGGCGGCCTGGACGATTTCCTGCACGCCGGCACCGTGATAACCACGACGGGTCATCACCTCGGCGCCTTTGGCGAGGATCAGGTCACGCTTGTCGACACGGATACTGGAGTTCATGCCGCAAGGATATGACCGGTCGTCTAGGGCCGCCCAGCACTATTGATTTGCGTGATTATCAACAAGAAGCAGAGTGGGTCTCAGCAGGACTGAGCCTCGATCAGTACGAGGCTCAAGTAGGGAGAGAGATACAGAACCTGCTCAACGTTTCGCGAGCTAGAGCCATGCAAAGCGCTACGTTAGTAACAGCCTCGGCTGGTCAATGCAGGTGAGAAACGCAGCGCAGCGGAGTAACAGCCGCAGGCTGGCCCGAAGGGTGAGCGCAGCGAATCACGCGGAACCTGCTTTTAACGCAGCAAGGCCGACGCGCAGCAGACGTTGAGTAGGTTCTTAGCCGCGGGCGGCTTTAATCACTTCGATATAGGGTTCGGCAAAGCGTTGATCCTGGATCAGCGCGATAAAGTCATGGCCTTGGGCGTCTTTAGCATTCAGGTCATAACCCGCTGCAACGAAGAAACCGACAAAGCGCTCGAAATCATCAATCCGCAAGCCACGGTAGGCTTTGACCAGCTTGTGCAGCGACGGCGGCGTGGCGTCTGCCGGCTCCACGGCGAGGAACAGCTTGATCGGCTCGTCACCAATCTCTTCGCCAATCACCTGTTTCTTGTCTTTACGCATCGTTCACTCCAGCTAACCAGGCCACACGGGGGGCGGCAGTGTAACCCCCACATGCCCCGCCGCTCAACGCGAGCGGCGTGCGCGAACAACCCAGCGAGTTGTGCGGCAACGCATGCGATGAGCGCGCTACAGCCGCAACAGGACGCGCCTCGTATACAATATCTGCACTTCTGACCAACGCGAGGCCTGCCTCTTGCCACTGCCCAGTTTCAATGCGCCCAACCTAGGCGTCACCCCAACGGCCTCGGAAGTCATCACCAAGCACCTGCGTGAGGCCATCATCGGCGGCCACTTCGACGAAGACGAACCGATTCGTCAGGACGACGTAGCCCGCCTGTTCAATGTCAGCAAAATCCCCGTGCGCGAAGCGCTCAAGCGTCTAGAAGCTGAAGGGCTGGTGGTGTTCCAGCGCAACAAAGGCGCGGTGGTCACACGTATCTCCGAGCCTGAACTGGCGCAGATCTTCGAGGTGCGCGTGCTGCTAGAAGTGCAGGCCATCCGTCTGGCGGTGCCCAACATGACGGAAGCAACATTCGCCCAAGCCGAGCGCATCTGCCAGGCGTTCGTTGGCGAAACTGATATCGGCCATTGGGCAGAATTGAACTGGGCACTGCACGCCTGCCTCTATGAGCCGGCCCAGCGTCCCTTCTTGATCAACCTGATCCGCTCGATCCACGACAAAGTCGAGCGTTACCTGCGCATGCAAATGAGCCTGTCCGCAGGTAAAGACCGCGCTGACCACGAGCACCGGGAAATCCTTGAGGCTTGTCGCGCGGGGGATGCCGACAAGGCCGCCATGCTGATCGAGCAGCACATCATCGGTGTCTGCCGCACGCTGTACGAGCACTTGCCAAACCGGCTTACACCGAACTGATCACAACTACCCGCGCCGCAAAATTCAGACGCAGTAATCGGCACGCCACTGTGCCGATTTCGTCATAGCCCACCACGAAAGTCATCAAGCCGCCACGGCAGCGAAACCCCAGTCTTACAGGCACCTTATTTACACGCAGGTGCCTGCAGCCATGAAACGCATCCACGTCATCGACTCCCACACTGGCGGTGAGCCAACCCGCTTGGTGATCGAAGGTTTCCCCGATCTAGGTCAGGGCACAATGCTCGAACGACGCCAGCTATTGGCCGAACGTTTCGACGCTTGGCGCGCCGCTGTCGTGCTGGAACCACGGGGCAGCGATGTCTTGGTCGGCGCGCTGCTCTGCGAGCCACTGGACCCGAGCGCCAGCTGTGGCGTGATCTTCTTCAACAACAGCGGCTACCTCGGCATGTGCGGCCACGGCACCATTGGCTTGGTCGCCTCACTGGCCTACCTGGGCCGCATTCAACCGGGAATACACCGCATCGAAACCCCCGTCGGCACGGTCGAGGCCACGTTGCATGCGGATGGCTCGGTCAGTGTGCGCAACGTACCAGCCTATCGCTATCGCCAGGCTGTCACCCTGCAGGTGCCTGGGCTGGGTAGCGTCAGCGGCGATATCGCCTGGGGCGGTAACTGGTTCTTCCTGATTGCCGAGCATGGTCAACGCATTGCCGGGGACAATATCGAAGCACTCACCGACTACTGCTGGGCCGTGCGCCAAGCGCTGACCGCACAAGCTGTGCACGGCGAAGACGGCGAGGAAATCGACCACATCGAGCTATTCGCCAGCGACGCCGAAGCAGACAGCCGCAACTTTGTGCTGTGCCCCGGCAAAGCCTACGACCGCTCCCCCTGTGGCACCGGCACCAGCGCCAAACTGGCCTGCCTGGCCACCGATGGCAAGCTGGCACCCGGCGCCCTGTGGCGCCAGGCCAGCGTGATTGGCAGTCAGTTCGAGTGCAGTTATGAATGGCAAGACGAGGGTCGCGTTATTCCGACCATTCGCGGCCGCGCGCATATCAGCGCCGACGCCACCCTGCTGCTGGAGGACAACGATCCTTTCGCCTGGGGCATTCGCGGATGAACGCGGATGTCATCGTTATCGGCGCAGGTATAGTCGGCAGCGCCTGCGCCAAAACGCTCGCCCAGCGCGGCATGAATGTTGTGGTGCTGGACAACCATCGTGGCGGTGCCACGGCCGCCGGCATGGGCCACCTGGTCGCGATGGATGACAACCCGGCGGAGCTGGCCCTGAGTCGCTTCTCCATCGAGTTGTGGCAGCAGTGGGCGCCTCAACTCGCCGCCGACTGCGCCTACCGCAACTGCGGCACCTTGTGGCTGGCGGCGAACCAGGAAGAACTGCAGGCCGCCGCGCACAAGGGCGAAACCTTGCGTGCTCAAGGTGTCGCCTGCCACTTGCTGGATGCAGAAGATCTGCGTCAGGCCGAACCGATGCTGCGTCGAGACCTGAGCGGCGCACTCAAGGTGAACGGTGACAGCATCGTTTACGCTCCCAATGCGGCACGCTGGATGCTGACTCAAGGTGGCGCGCGTATTCGCCAACGCTGTGAGCAGGTCAGCGCGGTCGAGGGTAACCGGGTACGTCTGGCGGATGGCAGCTGGTTACAGGCCAAGGTGGTGATAGTGGCCAACGGCATCCACGCCAGCGAACTATGCCCTGAGCTGCCGATTCGCTCGAAGAAGGGCCACATACTGATCACTGACCGCTACCCCGGCCGTATTCAGCATCAGTTGGTTGAGCTTGGTTACGCCGCCAGCGCCCATGTCACCAGCGGCACCACGGTCGCCTTCAACGCCCAGCCGCGACCGACCGGACAGATCCTGCTGGGTTCATCGCGCCAATTCGACAGTCTCAGCCCAGAGGTCGAGGGGGCCGTGCTCGCACGCATGCTGCAACGCGCCCTCGACTATCTGCCAGAGCTGGGCCAGCTGAACGCGATACGCAGCTGGACCGGCTTTCGTGCCGCCACTCCAGACGGTCTGCCGCTGATCGGTGCGCACCCACAGCAGCCAGGCCTATGGCTCGCCGTTGGCCATGAAGGCTTGGGCGTCACCACGGCACCCGGCACTGCGCAGCTACTGGCCGAGCAACTTTTAGGAGAACTCTCAGCGATCGACCCCACGCCTTATCGTCCAGAGCGTTTTCTCCACACACCTGAACTCAAGGAGCAGCACCGATGATTGAGCTCAGCCTGGATGGCCAACTGCTGCGGGTAGCCCAAGGTACAACGGTCGCAGCGGCGCTCTACCTCGGCGGTGACGGCAACAGCCGGACCTCGGTCAGCGGCCAGCGCCGCGCGCCATTTTGCGGCATGGGCGTGTGTCAGGAATGCCGCGTCAGCATCGATGGCCAGCGTCGCCTGGCCTGCCAAACTCTGTGCCGTACCGGCATGCAGGTGGAGACTCAGCCATGACCCGCGACTTCGACCTCTTGATCATCGGCGCGGGCCCTGCGGGTATGGCCGCCGCCTTGGCAGCCGCCCCCAGCGGTGCGCGTATCGCCATCATCGACGACAACCCGGCGCCCGGTGGGCAAATCTGGCGTGATGGCGTACAGGCGCAGCTACCTGCCGCCGCGCGCCGCTACCGCTCGGCGTTGGCCGCAGCGAGCAACGTGCAGTTTTTTGCTGCAACCCGCGTAGTCGCCATCGCTGGTCCACAGCAGTTGCTGCTGGAGGATGACAACTGCGCCTGGAACGTTCGCTACAGCACACTCATCCTCTGCACGGGCGCCCGCGAACTATTACTGCCCTTCCCCGGCTGGACATTGCCCGGTGTCACGGGCGCAGGCGGCCTGCAAGCGCTGGTCAAAGGTGGCGTTCCGTTGGCTGGTGAACGCCTGGTGATTGCTGGCAGTGGCCCGCTGTTATTGGCCAGTGCCGCCAGCGCCAGGAAGGCCGGCGCACAGATCCAGCGCATTACCGAACAGGCCAGCCTTGCAGCCCTGTCGGCTTTTACCCTTCAGCTGGCGCGCTGGCCCGGCAAACTGCTGCAGGCCACGCAACTGCTGGATAGCCACTATCGCAGCGACAGTTTCGTCGTGGCCGCACTCGGCAGCGAGAAACTGGAAGCCGTGCGCTTAAGCCAGTCCGGCAAAATCATAGAAATCCCTTGCGAGCGCCTCGCCTGCGGCTTTGGCCTAATTGCCAATACTCAGCTGGGCCAAGCCTTGGGGTGTCGCGTGGCAGACCAAGCAATTGCCGTCGATGACTGGCAAGCGTGCAGCCGGGCCGATCATTACGCTGCCGGCGAGTGCACCGGTTTTGGCGGCAGCGAATTGGCCCTGGTTGAAGGCGCCATCGCCGGCTATGCCGCAGTTGGCGAGCAACAGCAGGCCCGCGCACTGTGGCCGCAACGCGCACGCTGGCAAGCCTTTGCCACGCAGCTCAACCGGCGCTTCGCCCTCAATCCACAGCTGAAACAGCTGGCCGAGGCCGACACACTGGTCTGCCGCTGTGAAGACGTGCCCTACTCGGCCCTCGCCGAGCGCAGTGGCTGGGTCGATGCCAAGTTGCACAGTCGCTGTGGCATGGGCCCTTGCCAGGGACGTATTTGCGGCGCGGCCTGTGAGTATCTGTTCGACTGGCAAACGCCGACACCGCGCATGCCCCTGACGCCTACGCGTATCGACAGCCTGCTGCAGCTCGCAGAGGCGCAAGTGCATGGGTAGGGTGGGTTAGCGGCGCCAAGCTCAATACGATCAGACACCGCCAGCATGGCGCGCCGCGTAACCCACCAGACGGTAGCCATGTATTGCGCCGATGGTGGGTTACGGCGCAGCAACGATCGGTGTAACGCCAGTCACATGGACAGGCGCCTAACCCACCCTACGTCCTCTCGCAGGCTAGCAATACTTCCCCATGACCGGCGCGCAGCTATAGAGTGGTGCCGCTAGCCGCTACCAGCGGCATCCACTCGCTCTGCCTGGACCCGGCCCATGTTGTTTCCCGCCCCAAGCCAACTGCTACCACCGCCCTGCGACCTGAACGAACTACTCGGCAGTTTGCAGGTAATCGCACCGCTACTCGACGCCATGCCCGGGGTGGTGTTTTTTATCAAGGATTGCCAAGCGCGCTACGTACTGGTTAACCAAACCTTGGTGCAACGCTGCGCGCTGAAAGAGCGGCAAACACTGCTTGGCAAAACCGCCGAGCAAGTTTTCCCCTCGCGCTTCGGCCCGCTGTATACCGAACAAGACCGGCGCGTGTTAGAGGTCGGAACGCCCCTCAGCGATCAGCTTGAGCTGCACCTCTACCCAGGCCGCCAACCCGGCTGGTGCCTGACTCACAAACTGGCCTTACAGGATCGCCAGGGAACGATCATCGGCATGGCCGGCATCTCTTATGACTTACAAGCGCCGCAGGCCAGCCACCCGGCGTATCAGAAGCTCGCTGCAGTCGACGCGCATATTCGTCAGCACTACGCCCACCCCATCGCGGTGAAGCACCTGGCCAGCATCGCCGGGCTGTCCATCGCTCAACTCGAACGGCTGTGCAAGCGTATTTTCCAACTCACGCCACGGCAGATGATCCACCAGGCTCGCCTCGGTGCGGCCTCACAGCTGCTAGCCGGCGAACTGCCGATCACCGAAATTGCCCTGCGCTGCGGCTACACCGACCACAGCGCGTTCAGCCGCCAGTTCAAAGCCCTTACCGGACTCTCCCCAAGCCAGTACCGCGACAGCCAACGCCACGCCTGACCCTCGCGCAAATCTCTGCGTCACGATTGTTACCCTGCGGCGCAACGTTACGGTGCACACCTGCGCGTCCTGCTTCCTTCTGTGACACCGCGAGGCTGATACGCCCTTTCGCCCGCGGCCACGCTCGCGACGTAACGGCCCTGCGTGTTCTTCGGCGTTGTAGCGCAGCGCCCAGCCCACAGGCGCTGTAGCCCAGTACACGATCCTCAAAAAGCACTTCTCAACCATCTAAGGGCGTTCTGGCATGACCGATGCATATTTAATATCGTATACGAAATCCGCAATACCAAATTCAATCCACACCAATGCTCGACCCAACCAGACCTAGAGGCCCCTATGAAAAACCCCACACTCGCCGTAGCCCTCACAGCTGTTCTGAGCACCTCCTTTATCAACGTGGCCCAGGCCGACAAGCTCGATGACATTATTGAGTCGGGCAAGCTGCGCTGCGCCGTCACCCTGGACTTTCCACCGATGGGCTTTCGCGATGAAGCGAATAACCCCGTAGGTTTCGACGTCGACTATTGCGGCGACCTGGCCAAGGTGCTTGGCGTCACCCCAGAAGTGGTCGAAACGCCTTTTCCTGATCGCATCCCTGCGCTCATTTCCGGGCGCGCCGACGTCATCGTCGCGTCCACCTCCGACACCCTGGAGCGCGCCAAGACCGTGGGCATGACCGTGCCCTACTTTGCCTTCCAAATGGTTGTGCTGACCCGTGCAGACAGCGGCATTAACAGTTACGCCGACCTCAAAAGCCACCCGGTCGGCAATACCAGCGGCACCTATGAGGCCATCGCCCTGGAGAAAGACGTGAAGGCTTGGGGCGGTGGTAGCTTCCGCGCCTACCAGAGCCTCAACGACACCATCCTCGCCGTCACCCAAGGGCACATCGACGCAACAGTCGTGACCAACACCGTCGCTGCCGCAACGCTCAAGTCGGGCAAATACAAAGGCCTGAAGATCGCCGGTGACGCGCCCTACACCATCGATTACGTGTCGCTGGCGGCCAAGCGTAACGAATACGGCTTACTCAATTACATGAACCTGTTCGTTAACCAGCAGGTGCGTACCGGCCGTTATCAGGAACTGTGGGACAAGTGGGTCGGCAAGGAAATCGCCCCGGCCAACCTGTCGGTACCCGGCGTCTACTACTGAGCCGTAGCTAATAATCCATCCATCAACGTGCGGCCTGCTTGCGGGTCGTACGGGAGCTACAGATGCCTGATTTTTCTATGCAAGCACGCAGCCTGGTCAGTGGCCGCGCGCAAGGCGATTTGCTGTATGCCGATGTTGGCCTGAGTTTCTGGGGCGGGGTCGACCCCTTCAGCGGTGAGGTGATCGACCGCCATCACCCTTTAAACGGTAACGTCATCAGCGGGTGTGTGCTGGCCATTCCCAGCGGCCGTGGCTCCTGCACCGGCAGCAGTGTATTGCTGGAACTGATTCTTAACGGGCACGCACCCGCCGCTCTAGTGGTGGCGCATCCCGAAGAAATTCTCAGCCTGGGCGTTCTGATTGCTCAGGCGCTGTTCGAGCGCAGCCTGCCGGTTATCTGTATCGGCCAAGCGGCATTCGAACGCCTGCACGACTGCACCTTTGTGCGCGTCGACGGCAGCCAGATCAACGCCTACGTCACAGCACCTAGAGACGACCAACCCGCGTCGTCACT
Organism: Pseudomonas leptonychotis; assembly: GCF_004920405.1. NCBI lineage: Bacteria > Pseudomonadati > Pseudomonadota > Gammaproteobacteria > Pseudomonadales > Pseudomonadaceae > Pseudomonas > Pseudomonas leptonychotis. The sequence goes on along the minus strand of NZ_RFLV01000004.1, from coordinate 71,595 downwards.
GACAGCTGAAACATCACCTCAGCACAGCGACCTGATGCTGACCGACTACGACCACGCCGTGCTCGCAGGCGACCACGGTAAAGCCGCACAAGTCGCCATGCAGATCGTTTTGCGCATGGCGGAACTGCAAGGTGCTCGCGAATTGATCGACATCAGCCAGGCGCATATCGATGGCTGCATCTATACCGGCCCGGCGAGCCTGCGCTTTGCCGAGCAATTGGTTGCGTGGGGCGCGAAGGTGCGGGTGCCGACGACGCTCAACGCCATCTCTGTAGACCAACGACGCTGGCGCGCCCAAGGCATTGACCCGGCCTTTGGCGAGCCGGCCAGCGCCTTGGGTGATGCCTATATGGCGATGGGCGCCCAACTGAGCTTTACCTGCGCGCCCTACCTGCTCGACAGCGCACCAGAAGCCGGTGATCAGGTGGTCTGGGCCGAGTCCAACGCCGTGGTATTTGCCAATAGCGTGCTGGCGGCCCGCACCCAGAAATACCCCGACTTTCTCGACATCTGCATTGCCCTGACTGGCCGGGCGCCGCTGATCGGCTGTCACCTGGCCACAGGACGGCTGGCCACGTTACAGATCAACGTGCCGGCGCTGGGCGAAGTGGACGACGCCTTCTACCCGCTGCTCGGTTACCACATCGGCGCCCTGGCCGGCAGCCAGATCCCCGTGATCTGCGGTTTGCAGCAGGCGCAGCCGAGCCGCGATGATCTCAAAGCCTTCGGTGCGGCCTTCGCCACCACCTCAGGCGCGCCGATGTTCCATATCGTCGGCGTGACCCCGGAAGCCGCCACCTGCGAACAGGCTCTGGGCGGCATGGCAGCGCAGCGCCAGCTCGATATTAGCGCGCAAGACCTGCTTGCCAGCTGGCACGAACTGAACAGCGCCAGCAGCCCAGACCTCGGCCTGGTGTCGCTGGGCAATCCGCATTTCTCGTTAAGTGAATGTGCGGCGTTAGCCCGGCTCTGCGTGGGCAAAGATAAACACCCAGATGTAGCAGTGGTGATCACCTGCGGCCGCCACGTGCTTGAGCAAGCGCGAGACGCCGGCCATGTCGCTGCGCTGGAGGCTTTCGGCGTGCAATTTGTCACGGACACCTGCTGGTGCATGCTCGGTGAGCCGGTACTCCCGATCAGCGCCAAAAACCTGATGACCAACTCTGGCAAATACGCCCACTACGCACCGGGCCTGGTCGGCCGCCGCGTGCACTTCGCAGGCCTGGCCGCGTGCGTCGATGCAGCCTGTAACGGCCAAGCCAGCGGCGATCTGCCGAATTGGTTGAGCCAAACATCCCGCCAAGGAGGTTATTGAGCAATGTTCGATTACAGCTTCCACTGGCGCTCGGCCTTCAAGGCGCTGCCCGATATGCTCGGCGGCGCGTGGGTCACCTTCGAAACCGCCGCCCTGTCGATGATCTTCGGCGTGTTAATCGCCCTATGTCTGACCCTGATGCGGCAAACAAAAAACCCTTTAGCCCGCGGCTTCGGCAACGCCTGGGTATCAGTGGCGCGCAACACGCCGTCGCTGTTTCAGATCTACTTGCTGTACTTCGGCCTCGGCTCGTTCGGCATTCACATCAGTTCCTGGGCGGCATTGCTCGCAGGGATCACCTTCAACAATGCGGGCTATCTGGCGGAGAACTTTCGCGGCGGGCTCAAGGCCGTGCCGGAGACGCAAATGCGTGCGGCCCGCTCGTTGGGCATGAGCGCATTCAAGACCTACCAGCTGGTGATCATCCCGCAGTTGCTGCGCATCGTGTTCTACCCACTGACCAATCAGATGGTCTGGGCGGTATTGATGACCTCACTGGGCGTCATTGTCGGCCTCAACAACGACCTTACCGGGGTCACCCAGGGTTACAACGTGAAGACCTTCCGCACCTTCGAGTACTTCGCACTCGCGGCGGTTCTTTACTACCTGATCGCCAAAGCCATCGTACTGGTCGCCCGCCTACTCGGCTGGCGCCTGTTCCGCTACTAGGAGGGTAATGGCCATGTTGACTACCAGCATCACCTCGACCGACCTGCTGTTTCTGCTGCAAGGGGCCTGGACCACCATCCTGCTGACCTTGTGGGCCATGCTGCTGGGCACCGCCGGCGGGGTTATCTGCGGCCTGCTGCGCGCTACCTTGCCACGCGCCACATTGCCGCTGGCCTGGGTGCTGGATGCCTTTCGCAGCGTGCCGTTGCTGATCCAGTTTGTCTTGTTCAACTCACTGAAAAGCATTGCCGGTTTGGACTGGAGCGCGTTCTCAGTCGCCTGCGCCGTACTCGGCGTGTATGCCGCCGCCTACTGCACCGAGATCGTGCGTAGCGGCGTGCTGGCGGTATCACCCAACGTGCGCCGGGCAGGACGCTCACTGGGCCTGAATTACTGGCAAGACCTGCGCTACATCGTCATGCCGATGGCCACCCGCATCGCCTTCCCTGGCTGGCTCAACCTGGCCTTGTCGGTAATGAAAGACACCGCCCTGGTCATGTGGATCGGCATTGTCGAGCTGCTACGCGCCTCGCAAATCATCGTTACACGCATCCAAGAGCCTCTGCTGGTGCTGTGCATCGCCGGGCTTATCTACTACTTCATCAGCCTGGTGGTGGCCCGCTTGGGCAATCAACTGGAGAAAAGGTGGCAGGAAAATGATTGAGATCGAAAACGTACACAAATCCTTCGGCGACCTCGATGTCATCAAGGGCGTGAGCCTGACGGTGAACAAAGGCGAAGTGGTGTCCATCATCGGTGGCTCCGGCTCCGGCAAATCGACCCTGTTGATGTGCATCAACGGCTTGGAAGTCATCCAGCAAGGCAGCATTCGCGTCGACGGTACCGAGGTGCACAACAAAGCCACCGACCTCAATCGCCTGCGGCAGAAGATCGGTATCGTCTTCCAACAGTGGAATGCGTTTCCGCACCTGACCGTGCTGGAGAACGTCATGCTGGCACCGCGCAAAGTACTCGGCCAAAGCCGAGCTGAGGCTGAGGACATCGCCGTGCGCCAGCTGACCCACGTGGGCCTGGCGGACAAGCTCAAGGTGTTCCCCGGCAAGCTCTCTGGCGGTCAGCAGCAACGTATGGCCATCGCCCGCGCCTTGGCCATGTCACCGGATTACATGCTGTTTGACGAGGCCACCAGCGCTCTCGACCCGCAGTTGGTGGGCGAGGTGCTGGACACTATGCGCATGCTCGCCGAAGACGGCATGACCATGGTGCTGGTGACCCATGAGATCAGCTTCGCCCGTGAAGTCTCGGACCGTGTGGCGTTCTTCCGCAACGGCCTGGTGCACGAGATCGGTACCCCCGAGCAAGTGCTGGTCAGCCCGCAATACGCGGAAACGGCCGACTTTCTGAAATCCGTGCTTTAGGAGAGCAGCATGCGCTCGAGCAAAGTTATACATGTGGTCAGTTGCCATGCCGAAGGCGAAGTCGGCGACGTGATAGTCGGCGGCGTCGCACCGCCACCGGGCGATACGCTGTGGGCGCAATCGCGCTGGATCGCCGAAGATCAAACCCTGCGCAACTTCATGCTGAATGAACCGCGCGGCGGGGTGTTCCGCCACGTCAACTTACTGGTACCAGCCAAAGATCCACGCGCGCAGATGGCCTGGATCATCATGGAACCGGCCGATACGCCGCCGATGTCGGGCTCCAACTCGTTATGCGTTGCCACGGTGCTGCTGGAAAGCGGCATCCTGCCCATGACCGAGCCGCAAACCCATCTGATTCTGGAAGCCCCCGGCGGGCTGATCGAAGCCGTGGCGCAGTGCCGCAACGGCAAAGTCGAACGGGTCGAAATAAAGAACGTGCCGTCTTTCGCCGATCGGCTGGATGCCTGGATTGAGGTCGATGGTATTGGCTCACTACAGGTGGACACCGCCTATGGCGGCGACAGTTTCGTCATTGCCGACGCCCAGGCGCTGGGCTTCTCACTCGGCGCTGACGAAGCGGCCGACCTGGCCGCCTGTGGGCTTAAGATCACCCGCGCAGCCAACGAGCAGCTAGGCTTCGTCCATCCACTCAACCCGGACTGGGCGCATATTTCTTTTTGCCAACTGGCCGGCCCATTGCAACGGCAAGAGGGGATTTTGAGCGCCGCCAACGCGGTGGTGATTCGTCCCGGCAAAGTCGACCGCTCGCCCACGGGCACCGGTTGCTCAGCGCGCATGGCGGTATTGCATGCCAGAGGTCAATTGCAGGTCGGCGAACGCTTTATCGGCCGCTCGATTATTGATTCCGAGTTCCATTGCCGAATCGACAGCCTGAGCGAAGTCGCTGGGCGCCCGGCGATCATCCCCTGCCTGTCTGGCCGGGCCTGGATCACCGGCACCCACCAGCACCTGCTTGACCCTGATGACCCCTGGCCGCAGGGCTATCGCTTGTCCGATACCTGGCCAGTGGAGCTGAAGCGCTAAGGCGTGTTGAGGATTTAGAACTGCCGGCTCGCCGGTGCAACGAACCGGGCGTTACGCCCAACCACGGGAAACAGATGGCTAACTACGGCTATTTATCTTCGTATACGAAATACTTTAATTCTGCCCAGGAGGCAAACCCATGAGCCGCACCATTTTTACCGGCACCATTCCCGCCCTGATGACCCCCTGCACCGCTGAGCGCAAGCCGGACTTCGACGCCTTGGTACGCAAGGGCCACGAGCTGATCGAAGCAGGCATGAGCGCGGTAGTCTACTGCGGCTCCATGGGTGACTGGCCACTGCTGACCGAAGCCGAGCGCCAGGAAGGCGTGGCACGCCTAGTCGCAGCCGGCATCCCAACCATAGTCGGCACCGGTGCGGTAAACAGCCGCGAAGCCGTATCCCACGCCGCCCACGCGGCCAAGGTCGGCGCCCACGGTCTGATGGTGATCCCGCGCGTTTTGTCCCGTGGCGCTTCGCCAGCCGCCCAGGAAGCGCACTTCGCCGCCATTCTCGAAGCGGCGCCGAAGCTGCCTGCGGTGATCTACAACAGCCCGTATTACGGCTTCGCCACCCGTGCTCAGCTGTTCTTCAAGCTGCGCCGCAAATACGCCAACCTGATCGGCTTCAAGGAATTCGGCGGCGCGGCTGACATGCGCTACGCCGCCGAGCACATCACCTCGCAGGACAAGGACGTGATCCTGATGGCCGGCGTCGATACCCAGGTGGTGCATGGCTTCGTCAATTGCGGTGCGACCGGCGCCATTACCGGTATAGGTAATGCCCTGCCGCATGAAGTGCTGCAACTGGTCGAGCTGAGCAAGAAGGCCGCCAAGGGTGATCCCGTCGCACGGCGTCGTGCTCTGGAGCTGGCCGAGGCGCTGAATGTGCTGTCGTCCTTCGACGAAGGCACCGACCTGGTGCTCTATTACAAGTACCTAATGGTGCTCAACGGCGATCAGGAATATGCCCTGCATTTCAACGCAACCGATGCCCTTAGCGACGCCCAGCGTAACTACGCCGAGACCCAGTACAGGCTGTTCCGTCAGTGGTACGCCACCTGGTCGGCCGAACAGGGCAGCGTCTGATCGGCGCACTGCGCTTGGATCGCGGCCTGCAGCAAACGCACCAGCGGCCCTGACCCCGCCGCTGGCGTCATCGATTTTTTACCTGAAATCCGTTGCGCCCGCCGACATCCGTTACGGCCACATGTACCGCGCTGTAGTGCCGTTCATCCTGATTCAACTGTTGCTGTTTCTGCTTGTCCTCGTGTTGCCAGGTCTCGCCACCTGGTTACCGGGGCAATTGTTCTGACCCGTCACCCAGAGGAGCCATTTATGCTCAAGCTCGTTGGACACCATTACATCGCCGGGCGCCGCAGCTTTGCTGGCAGCACCACCCAACAGAGCGTCGACGCCAGCAGCGGCGAGCCGCTGCCCTATCAGTTCCACCAGGCCACAGCAGAAGAGGTGGCCGCCGCCGCCCAGGCTGCTGCTGCTGCCTACCCACAATTTCGCGCGCTCGCCGCCAGTCGGCGTGCCGAGTTTCTTGAGGCCATTGCCGACGAGATCGACAGTTTGGGCGACGATTTTGTCAGCATTGTCTGCCGCGAAACCGCCCTGCCTGCCGCGCGCCTTCAAGGTGAACGCGGCCGCACCAGCGGGCAGATGCGCCTGTTCGCCAAGGTGCTGCGCCGTGGCGATTTTTATGGCGCACGCATCGACCGGGCGCTACCCGAACGCCTGCCGTTACCCCGCACCGACCTGCGCCAGTATCAGATCGGCGTCGGCCCGGTGGCCGTGTTTGGCGCCAGCAACTTTCCTTTAGCCTTCTCGACGGCTGGCGGCGATACCGCTGCGGCATTGGCCGCCGGTTGCCCCGTGGTATTCAAAGCCCACAGCGGCCACATGGCGACAGCCGAGTGTGTCGCTGATGCGATTATTCGCGCGGCGGAAAAAACCGCGATGCCCGCGGGCGTGTTCAACATGCTCTTCGGCAACGGCGCGGGCGCCGATTTGGTCAAGCACCCAGCCATCCAGGCTGTCGGCTTCACCGGCTCACTGAAAGGTGGCCGAGCGCTGTGCGACATGGCTGCCGCGCGGCCACAACCCATCCCCGTGTTTGCCGAGATGTCGAGCATCAACCCGGTGGTGCTGTTACCGGCCGCACTAAAGCAGCGCGGCGCACAGATAGCCACTGAACTGACGGCCTCGGTGGTGCTCGGTTGTGGTCAGTTCTGTACCAATCCAGGTTTGGTGATCGGTATTCGCTCAGCTGAATTCAGCGCATTTGTGCGCGACTTCGCCGCGTGCATGCACGAGCAACCGGCACAGAGCATGCTCAATGCCGGCACGCTGCAGAGTTACAGCCACGGCTTGCAACGCTTGCATGCCCATCCTGGGCTGCAGCATCTGAGCGGCCGCCCGCAGGTTGGCAATCAGGCTCAGCCGCAACTGTTCAAGGCTGATGCCCGTTTGCTGCGCGAAGGCGATGCGCTGCTACAGGAGGAGGTATTCGGCCCGACCAGCATCGTCATTGAGGTGGCTGATCGAGCCGAGTTAGTCGCAGCGTTGCACGGCTTACATGGCCAGCTCACCGCCACCCTGATCGCCGAAACGAGCGACCTTGAGCAATACGCGGAACTATTGCCATTGCTGGAACAGAAGGCCGGACGCCTGTTGCTTAACGGCTACCCCACCGGGGTCGAGGTGTGTGACGCCATGGTGCATGGCGGCCCCTACCCGGCCACTTCCGACGCGCGTGGCACCTCCGTTGGCAGTTTGGCAATCGAGCGTTTTCTGCGCCCGGTGTGCTACCAGAACTGCCCGGATGCACAACTGCCCCCAGCCCTGCAGAACGCCAACCCGCTCGGTATTGCCCGCCTGCTGGATGGCGAAAGTACGCGTGAACCCGTGACCGGATAGTTGTCGGCACGGTCTGCGGTTCTCGTTTTGCCCCGGCACACTGCCGGGGCTTTTTTTGCCTGCTCCGCTAGACGCAGCACCCGTGACCGTGGGAAGGCGCAGCCCGTTTCACCGCACAATCAGCGCATTGAGGTCGTCATACAGCGCCTGAGGGATCTGCACGCCCTCCTCGGCACTGCGCTTGCGCGCCTCATACCGGCGCTGTGACGGCAAGCGTGCGCCCTGCCCCTGAATACTCTCGAACAAGGTCTCGGCGCGGGCCAAGTGCTCGTCGGCAGCCGCGCCGAGGAAGCGTTGCGGGTCCAGGGCGATGATCAACTCGCCGTGATAAGGCGAAGAGTCGCCGCCGTCATCGTAGGCCTTGGATTCTGCGCTGGTCAGGTCGCCTATCAACGGCCCGGCGATCAGTTCAACCATGGCCGCCAACGCCGAGCCTTTATGCCCACCAAAGGTGTGCATAGCCCCCTGCAGCACCGCCGCCGCATCCGTGCTGGGCTGGCCCTGGGCATCGATCCCCCAGCCTTCGGGGAGTGGCTTACCGGCACGCCGATGCAGTTCGATGTCGCCCCGGGCAATCACACTGGTGGCGAAGTCAAAGATAAATGGGTTATGGCCGGCCCGAGGCCAGCCGAACGCAATTGGGTTGGTGCCAAACACCGGCTTACTGCCACCAGCCGGCGCAACCCAGGCATGGCTGGGGGTAAAGGCCAAGGCAACCAAACCGGCATCGGTCAGGGCTTCGATTTCCACCCACAGTGCCGAGAAATGTACGCAATGGTTAATCGCCATCGCGGCGATACCCGCCTCCCGCGCCTTGCCCAACAACACAGGCAACCCGGCCTGAAAAGCCAACTGGGAGAAGCCACCATGGGCATCAACACGAACGATCGCCGGGGCTTGATCAAACACCTCGGGCTGGGCGTCAGCAACCACCTTGCCGGCCTTTAGCGAGCGTACGCAGCCGAGCACCCGATACAGCCCATGGGAGGCACAGCCATCGCGCTCCCCCGCGAGCACGGTGGCACTCACTGCTTGCACGTGGGGTTCGCTAAAACCATTGCTGCGCAGTATGTCCTGCGCGAGTTGATGGGCTTGTTCCAGGGTCAATCGGATCACGGTTCGGCTCCTCTGCTAATCAATGATTAGAGTGGTGCCTAGGCAGTGGAGCGGCTTGAGCCATTTACCCGGCCAGACTGACGAAATCAGCACAATCCGGTTTAAGCGAACTGCCCGCGCATCCAGGCTAAATAGGCCGGGGCATCGGCCTCACCTTCTTTGGGCGCCCAACTGGCCTGCTCGCCTGCCCCGACTGCCTTGTAGGGCCCGGCCTTGCATTCGAACAGAATGCTGTCGGCTTCGAGCACGACCAAGGCATGGAAAATATTTGGCGGCACGTCGACGCCAACACATTCGCCACCGGCTGCCAGCACGCGCTTAGCCAACACCTCACCGCGGTCATTAAAGATCAACAGCCCCAAACTACCTTTGAGAACCAACAAGGCTTCAGCCTTATCGGCCGAGAGGTGGCGGTGCGGCGGGATATAAGTAGCCGGCTGTAAACCTACCGCCATGCGATGGCAAGGCTCGTCCATCTGGTGAAAGTTATGGTGCTGGCGCTGGCGTGGATTAGCCGCCGCTTGCTCGGCCAAATCGCCGAACAGTGTCTGATCGAGAAAGCGCAGTTCGCTCATACGTTTTACAGGCCTTTGACCGCGTATATACCCGGCGCATTGCGCCAGTAACCTTTGTAATCCATGCCGTAGCCAAACACATAGCGATCAACACAGGGCATGCCGACGTAATCAGCCTTGAGGTCGGGGCGTGCCTTGCGGTCGTGCGTCTTGTCTACCAACACAGCGATGCGCACGTTCTTGGCACCGGCATGACGGCAAAAATCGATGATTGCACCGAGAGTGTGCCCTTCATCAAGGATGTCGTCGATGATCAGCACGTCGCGGTCGATAAAGGAGATTTCCGGCTTGGCCTTCCAGAACAGTTCGCCACCGCTGGTTTCATTGCGATAACGGGTGGCATGCAGGTAGGACAACTCCAGCGGGAAGTTGAGCTTGGGCAGCAGCTTGCCGGAGAAAATCAGCCCACCGTTCATCACGCAGAACACCACGGGGTTACTGTCGGCCATCTCGCTGTTGATGGCCGCCGCCATGGTGTCGATGGCCACCTCGACCTCGGCATTGCTGTACAGGCAATCGGCTTCGGCCATGACTTGGCGAATATGCACGAGATCGACGGACATGCTGTTTCCTCTTGGGAGCGGGACGGCGGCGATCATAAAACTGATCAATGCGTCAAAATAAAAGCCGGCAAAGGTACGCATCTGCACCAAACAGAGCAAGCCCCTGCAGACCAACTGCGGCAATTACCCGCAAGCAGCGACACGTTAGCCGCTTTTTAGCGACATTGGGCCATCTTGGCTAAGCACTTGGCATAGCCAATGCTTTAATCTAAGCCACTTTTCGCCCGTCCTGCCGGAGACCCCTGCCCATGCCCGTCCTTGAGATTCGCCACCCGCTGATCCGCCACAAACTTGGCCTGATGCGCCGCGCCGATATCAGCACGAAGAACTTTCGCGAGCTCGCCCAGGAAGTGGGCGCGCTGCTGACCTACGAGGCGACCAAGGACCTGCCGCTGGAAAACTACGAGATCGAAGGCTGGTGCGGCACCGTGCAAGTGGAAAAAATCTCCGGCAAGAAAATCACCGTGGTACCCATCCTGCGTGCCGGCATCGGCATGCTCGAAGGCGTGCTGAGCCTGATTCCGGGGGCCAAGGTCAGCGCCGTGGGTGTGGCACGCAACGAGGAAACGCTGCAGGCGCACACCTACCTGGAAAAACTGGTGCCGGAAATCAACGAGCGCCTGGCGATGATTATCGACCCGATGCTCGCCACCGGCGGCTCGATGGTCGCCACCATCGACCTGCTGAAGAAAGCCGGCTGCAAGGAGATCCGCGCCATGGTGCTGGTCGCCGCACCGGAAGGCATCAAGGTGGTTAACGACGCCCACCCGGATGTCGCCATTTATACCGCGTCCATCGACCAATGCCTGAACGAGCATGGCTACATCATTCCCGGCCTCGGTGATGCCGGCGACAAGATTTTCGGCACCAAGCAGAAGGACGCCTGATTAATGCACGATGAATTTAATGATCCGATCTGGCGCCAGGGCATTTCCGGCGCGCAGATGCTGTTTGTGGCGTTCGGCGCACTGGTGTTGATGCCACTGATCACCGGTATGGACCCCAACGTTGCACTGTTCACCGCCGGTATTGGCACCCTGCTGTTCCAACTGGTCACCGGCCGTCAGGTCCCGGTATTCCTCGCCTCCAGCTTTGCCTTTATCGCACCCATTCTCGCTGCCAAAGGTGAGTTTGGTTTACCCGCTGTGCTGGGCGGCATCGTCGCTTCCGGCTTGGTGTACATCCTGCTCAGCGCTGTGGTGCGAGTAAAAGGCGCCGGCTTTATCGACCGCTTGTTGCCGCCGGTGGTGATTGCGCCGGTGATCATTTCCATCGGCCTGGCACTCTCGCCCGTGGCGGTGAACATGGCCATGGGCAAGGCCGGTGATGGCAGCGCGCAATTGGTGCCGTATGAAATCGCCATGCTGATCTCCATGTCGGCGTTGGTCACCACCGTGCTAGTCGCCGCCATGGGCCGTGGCCTGCTGCGCCTGTTGCCGATTCTCGCCGGGATTAGCGTCGGCTGCATCGTCGCGGCCTTCTGCGGGGTGATCGATACCAGCCAGGTTGCCGCTGCGCCCTGGTTGGCACTGCCGGCATTCGTCGCGCCCGAGCTGCATTGGGGCGCGATTCTGTACATCGTGCCGGTCGCACTGGCTCCGGCCATTGAACACATTGGCGGCGTGGTAGCCATCGGCAGCGTAACCGGCAAGGACTTCATCAAGAAGCCCGGCCTGCACCGCACCCTGCTTGGCGATGGCTTGGCTACCTCTGCCGCTGGCCTGCTCGGCGGCCCGCCCAACACCACCTATGCCGAAGTCACTGGCGCGGTGATGCTCACCAAGAACTACAACCCAAAGATCATGACCTGGGCGGCCTGCTTCGCCATCGGCCTGGCCTTTGTCGGCAAGTTCGGCACCGCATTGCAAAGCATCCCCGTACCGGTCATGGGCGGCATTCTCTGCCTGCTGTTCGGCTCCATCGCGGTGGTCGGTTTGAACACCCTGATCCGCCATCAGGTCGATCTGTCGGAAGCGCGTAACCTGATCATCGTTTCGGTGACGCTGGTATTCGGCATCGGCGGCATGGTCATGGGCAACAGTGACTTTGCCCTGTCCGGCATCTCGCTGTGCGCCATCAGTGCTCTGGTGCTCAATCTGGTACTGCCAGGTGGTCATGGCTGGCGCAGCAAAACCGTGCTGGAAGAGCCAGACCTGTAAATCGCGTCCACTAAAAAGCCCCGCATCTGCGGGGCTTTTTTATACCGTTAATTATCTAGAGCCTGTTTCGACGCAGCAGGCCGACGCGCAGCAGATCGTAGACTGGCTCTAGGCAGGGCTGGCCGACCACCCCTGCAATCGCACCACGCTGTCGCGATACGGTTTAAGCCCCATGCTCAGCAGCACTATGGAGCTGAACACCGCCAGCGCAGTGACAATCAGCAGTGAATAACGCAGCGCGTTGTCATCGACGAATACATAGTCGGTCACCAGCGCCACCGCTGTCGGGCCGATGCCCAAGCCGATCAGGGTAATCACAAACAGGTAGATGGCCGAGGCTTGGCCGCGCATCGAATTAGGCATGATTTCCTGGATCGCCGCCGGCGCCACACCGAACGGCATGCTTAGGCAAAACACCGTGGGCGCCATCAATACCGCCGCCCACATCGCGTTGTCCATCAGCGGGAACGACAGCACAAAGGGCACCGCACCCAGCGCTGCATACAGACCGACGCGCATGTTGGCGTCACTGCTGCCGCGCTTGGCCATCCAGTCGGCCAGACGGCCGCCGAAAACAATCCCCAAACAACCAAACACCGCGACGATGCTGCCGTACACGACGCCCACCTGGCCGGCATCCCAGCCATAGGTCCGAATAAAGAAGGTTGGCACCCAGGCTGCACTGCCGTAACCGGCAAAGGCCAGCCCAGCAAAACCGAAGTTGTGGCACAGCACCGTGCGCCGATTGGCGCGAATATAGCGCCCCACCTCCGCCAAGGGCACGGCAACACCGGCACCGACGCCACGCCGTGCGGGCTCTCTGACCGCGAGCATGAGCAAGGTAAACAGCACCCCGGCCGCGCCGAGAATCAAAAAGATCAGCTGCCAGGGACGCACTTCACCGATCACGGGCAGCACCACATCGCCCTGCGCCGAGGCAAACTGAATCACCAACCCACCGAGCAAAAACGCGATACCGGAGCCGAGATAGACCCCCATCGAGTACACGCTGATCGCCGTGGCGCGGCGCTCGGCTGGAAAGCTGTCAGCAATCAATGAGTAGGCTGCAGGCGATAACGCCGCCTCGCCTACACCGACGCCGATGCGGCAAATCAGAAATTGCCAATACAGCTTGGCCATGCCGCACGCCGCAGTGGCCGCACTCCAGAACAGCACGCCGATGGCGATCAGGCCGCGACGGCTCTTGGTATCGGCCAGACGACCCAAAGGGATGCCGCACACGGTGTAAAACAGGGCGAACGACAAGCCCATCAGCAGGCTCATTTGCGTGTCACTGATCATCAGATCGCGACGAATCGGCCCGACCAGCAGGTTGAGAATCTGCCGATCGATAAAGGACAGCACGTACGCCACCATCAAGATGGCAACAGTCACCCAGGCGCGGGTGGAAGAGGGATAGCCGTTATTGTTGTGGGGCACTGGCAGTCTCCTCGGCACCGTTGGTGCGGTGCACGACGGGTGGAAAGAACTGCCAGCTTAGGCTGAGAGGACGGGCGAAGAGTATCGCCCTAAGGTGTTATCAGTGCGGCGAATGCGCAGCATCCCTTCGAGCGAATGACAACCGCGCCGCATTCGGTTAGCGGGCCGTTTTTAACGCAGTATTGCCAACGCAGGTAGCTTTCAACGGTCTGCTAGAGCATCAGCGGGGCACGCTCGCTAAGGGTCTTCAGCGCCGCCACCCAGCTTGGATGATCATTCAGGCAAGGAACTAGTTGCAGGCTCTCCCCCCCGGCTTCGATAAACTGTTCGCGACCGCGATCGCCGATCTCTTCCAGTGTTTCGATGCAATCGGCGACAAACGCCGGGCACATGACCAGCAGTTTTTTCACACCCTGCTTACCCAGCTCATCCAGGCGCGCTTCGGTGTAGGGTTCGATCCACTTGGCCCGGCCCAGGCGCGACTGAAACGACACCGACCACTGCTCAGGCTTGAGCCCCATACGCTGGGCGAACAACTCGGCGCTGCGCAGGCATTGGGCGCGGTAACAGGTGGCCAGCACTTCAGGCGCGGCCGTGCGGCAGCAATCGACGCCTTTCAGGCAATGACCGCTGGGGTCGAGCTTGTGCAGGTGGCGCTCCGGCAGGCCGTGGAAACTCAGCAGCAGGTGGTCGAAGTCTTGCTCCAAGTACGGCTTGGCGCTGTCGACCAACGCATCGAGGTATTCAGGCTGATCATAGAACGGCGGCAGCAGCGAGAAGCGCATCGCAAGCTGATGTTCACGCACCACCCGCTTGGCCTCTTCGATCACCGTGGTGGTGGTGCTGTCGGCAAATTGCGGGTACAGCGGCGCCAGGGTGACCTGTTTGATGCCCTGGCTGGCCAGACGGGTCAGCACGGTTTGCAGCGATGGTTCACCGTAACGCATGGCCAACTCCACCGGCCCGTGCGTCCAGGATGCCTTCATCGCTTCCTGCAGGCGCTTGCTCAACACCACCAGCGGTGAACCTTCATCCCACCAGATTGAGGCATAGGCATGCGCCGAAGCCGCTGGGCGCCTAATCAGAATCAGCGACACAATCAGGCGGCGCAGTGGCCAAGGCACATCGATAACATAGGGGTCCATCAAGAACTGGTTGAGGTAGCTGCGCACATCCGCCACCGAGGTGGAGGCTGGCGAACCCAGATTTACCAGTAACAAGGCGTGATCGGTCATGCAAAGTCCTAGTTCGGTTGGCCGAGCAAGTCTGCCAGGGCCACATCCAAATGAGTGAAACGAAAACTGAAACCGGCTTCCTGCAACCGAATCGGCAACGCGCGCTGGCCGCCCAGCAATAGCCCAGACAACTCACCTAAAGCCAGGCGCAGAGCAAAGGCTGGGGCCGGCATAAAGGCTGGCCGATGCAACTCACGGCCCAGTGCCTGACTGAAGGCGCGGTTACGCTCAGGCGTCGGCGCGCAAGCATTATAAGGACCGCGGGCCTGCTCTTGCTGCAGGAGAAAATCAATCAGGGCGATTTGATCGGCAATATGAATCCATGGCATCCATTGCCGACCATTGCCCAGCGGGCCGCCTAGGCACAGCTTGAATGGCAGCAGCAAGCGCTTGAGAAACCCACCCTCAGTGGCCAATACCAGCCCGGTGCGTAGCAGCACCACGCGGATGCCCAGTGCCTCAGCACGCAAGGCGGTTTCCTCCCAGGCACCACACAACTGCGCGGCAAAATCCTCACTGACTGGCGGCGAATCCTCATGCAGCTCGCGCTCGCCGCCATCGCCGTACCAACCCACTGCCGAACCGGACAGCAGCACGGCCGGCTTGTGTTCGCGGCGGCGCAACCACGCCAACAGCTGTTCGGTCAGGCCGATTCGGCTGGCCCACAACAACGCCTTGCGCTTGCGCGTCCAGGGCCGATCAGCAATGGGCGCGCCGGCCAGGTTGACCACCGCATCCAGCGGTTCCTCGGCCAACTCATCGAGCTGGCCAATACCGCGCACGGCCTCACCGCACAGTGCCGCCACCTGTTCGGGGCGACGGCTCCATACCGTTAACTGATGGCCTTGTTGCAACCAGTAGCGGCACAGCGCCTGGCCGATTAAACCGGTGCCGCCAGTCAGAAGTATGTGCATCAGAATGCCCTCGCTGGTTCGTCCATCAATAACAGTCGGCTGATTTATGCCTGGTTGTGGCTTCAATCCGTCCGCAGGTTGTCTTAACTATAGGAAAGCCGAATCGACTTCGGACTAGCTTATACACAAAATCAATATTGTATAGCTTTTGTCTAAAGCGTAGCCTAACGCTTGAAAACACGAGGTAGACCATGACCATTCTTAATCCCATCGCCATTATCGGTACCGGTATTGCCGGGCTGTCAGCGGCCCAGGCGCTGCATGCCGCCGGTCACTCGGTGCAGCTGTTCGACAAGAGCCGTGGCAGTGGCGGGCGCATGGCCAGCAAGCGCAGTGATGCCGGCGCGCTGGATCTGGGTGCACAATATTTCACCGCCCGCGACCGCCGTTTTGTCGAGGTGGTGCAGCAATGGCAAGCCCGCGGCTGGGTCGCCGAATGGAGCCCCAGCCTCTACAACTTCAACAATGGGCAACTCAGCGCCTCGCCGGATGAGCAGGTTCGCTGGGTCGGCAGTCCGCGCATGAGTGCAATTACCCGCGCCATGCTCGGTGCCCTGCCGGTGAGTTTCTCTTGCCGCATCACCGAAGTATTCCGCGGCGAACAGCACTGGCACTTACAAGATGCCGAGGGCAACAGCCACGGCCCGTTCAGCCACGTGATTGTCGCCACCCCGGCGCCGCAGGCCACAGCGCTGCTGTCCAGCGTGCCAAAACTCGCGGGGGCCGCCGCCAGCGTGACCATGGACCCGACCTGGGCAATCGCCCTGGCGTTCGACGCCCCATTGCAGAGCAACGTCGAAGGCTGCTTTGTGAAAGACAGCCCGCTCGATTGGCTGGCGCGCAACCGCAGCAAACCCGGCCGCGACACCCACCTTGATACCTGGGTGCTGCATGCCACCAGCCAGTGGACCAAACAACACCTGGATCTGCCCAAAGAAGACGTGATCGAGCATTTACTCGGCGCATTCGCCGAGCTGATCGGTTGCGCCGTGCCCGCTCCGGCTTTCAGCCTGGCGCACCGCTGGCTCTACGCACGCCCAGCCAGCGCGCATCAGTGGGGGGTATTGGCCGATGCCGATCTGGGTATTTATGCCTGTGGCGACTGGTGCTTGTCCGGCCGGGTTGAAGGCGCTTGGCTCAGCGGTCAGGAGGCGGCGCGGCGTTTGCTCGAACACCAGCAATGAACACGCACAGGCACGCCACACCCAATAAGCACCGCATCAACCCACACAAGCTGCTGCTGTCGAAATGGACAGCCGCGCAGCCGCAAAACCGTGAAAAACATTTCCTCGTCACCGAACTGTTCTGTGATGAGGACGGCACGGTGTTACAGATCGAGCTGCAAGCGGTGCTCAACCAGCGCTGCCAACGCATGGACTGGCGCGCACTGGAAAATCCCGAACAGTGGTGCATGGGCTGGAAGTAATCAGCACAGACAAAGCCATACAGTAGTTGTACAAATATATTGACTTGTACAACTGCGAGCCTATGATGAAGTTAAGTTGTACATCCAGCAGGATCTGTACAAGTCGCCATCAGAGGTTACCCCATGAGCCCATCCGAAAACGCCGTCGCCAAACCCAAACTGGGCATCAGCGCTTGCCTGCTGGGCTCCGAGGTGCGCTACAACGGCGGTCACAAAGAGTCACGGCTGTGCAACCGAGTACTCAGCGAGTATTTCGACTTCGCCCCCTTATGCCCGGAAGTGGCGATTGGCATGGGCACCCCGCGTGAACCGATCCGTTTGGTCGGCGACCCACAAGCGCCCCGCGCCCTGGGCACCGTCAACCGCGAAATGGATGTCACCCAGCCCCTGGCCGCCTACGGCGAGCGCATGGCGGGCGAGCTGACCGATATCTGCGGCTACATTTTTATGCAGCAGTCGCCTTCCTGCGGCTTACACCGGGTCAAGGTGTACCAGGACAACGGCCGCCCCAGCGAGCCAGGGCGCGGTATTTTTGCCGAGGCGTTCTGCGCGCGGCACCCCAACCTACCGGTAGAAGAAGACGGCCGCCTTAACGACCCGATCCTGCGCGAGAATTTCATCACCCGCGTATTTGCCTACTCTGAATGGCAACAGCTGCTGCGTGATGGCCTGACCCGGCAAAGCTTGATTGCCTTCCACTCGCGTTACAAATACCTGTTGATGGCCACCAATCCGCAGCAATACAAACAGCTCGGGCGCATGCTCGGTGAGCTCGGCCAGCAGGATTTGAACGAGCTGGCCCCACGCTACTTCAGCGAGCTGATGAGCGCGCTAAAAAGCTGCGCCACCCGCCGCACCCACAGCAACGTGTTGCAGCACATCAGCGGTTACCTCAAGCGAGCGCTGAGCAGCGAAGATAAGCAGGAAATGCAGCAATTGATTGGCCAGTATCGCCATGGCGTCGTGCCATTGGTGGTGCCCATGACCTTGCTCAAACATCACTTGCGCCGCCACCCTGACACCTATATCGCGCAGCAGGTGTACCTGCAGCCGCATCCAGAAAGCCTCAGCTTGCGTAATGCCCTATGAGCCTTGAGCCGACCACCGACGGCCAGAGTGCGGACGACTACCAAGCCGCCATTGCTCAAGGTTTTATGCCGATCCGCGATGTCGCGCGCATCACTGGGGTCAACGCCGTCACGCTACGCGCGTGGGAGCGCCGTTATGGCCTGATCGTGCCGCACCGCACGCCCAAAGGGCATCGCCTGTATTCAGATGAGCATGTCGCGCACATTCAGGCCATTCTCACGTGGCTCAATCGTGGCGTGTCGGTCAGCCAAGTCAAAGGCCTGTTGCGCAGCAACCAGCCTGCGTTTGCCGAAGCCAGCTCACAGTGGGAAACCAAGCGCCAGCAACTGCAGGAAGCCATCTGCAACCTCAGCGAACGCCGTCTGGACGACTGCTTCAACAGAGAACTGGCGCTCTACCCGCCTAATACCCTGTGCGAGCAACTGCTTTTGCCGCTGCTTGAGGAGCTGGAGTTACGTTGGCGCAATCAATTTGGTGCACAGGCTGAGCGGGTATTTTTCTATTCGTGGCTGCGCAGCAAGCTCGGTGCTCGCCTCTACCACAACAACCGCCAACACAATGGTGCGCCACTGCTGCTGATCAATGTATCTGACCTGCCCATGGCGGCTGGCATGTGGCTGACCGCTTGGCTGGCGAGCAATGCAGGAGTGGCGGTTGAGGTGTTCGACTGGCCGTTGCCACCGCCTGAACTCGCCCTGGCGGTTGAACATATTCAACCGCGCGCGCTGCTGCTGTATTCCAGTCAGGCGCTCAACAGCACCCACCTGCAACGTCTGCTGGGCGGCTATGACTGCCCGTGCTTGCTGGTTGGCCAGGTGGTGCAGATCCACGCCGATGAGCTCAAGGTCATCGCGCAGCAAAACCCCGAACTGAGCCTGGCAGTCGATCCGCTGGCTGCGCTGCACTGCCTCACCGACCTCAACTTGCTGCACAGCTAATGGAAAATACCATGCTGCAACTCATCTGGTTTCGCACTGACCTGCGGGTACAGGACAACAGCGCGCTGGCCGCGGCCATGACCACCGGCCCGACGGTTGCCTTGTACCTGATCAGCCCCGGCCAATGGCTGGCGCACGATGATGCGCCGAGTAAGGTCGACTTCTGGTTGCGCAACCTCAAAGAGCTGGCCATTGAGCTGGGCAAACTTAACGTGCCGTTGCTGGTGCGACACGCCGATGACTGGAGCGCTGCGCCAAAGGTCATCAGCGAGCTGTGCCAGCAACTGCAGATCGGCCAGGTACAGGTCAACGAAGAATATGGCGTGCATGAAAGCCGCCGCGATGAGGCCGTGGCCGATGCACTAGACGCGCAAGGCATCAGCTTGCGCCGCCACCTGGATCAGGTTCTGTTCAAGCCCGGTAGCGTGCTGACTCAATCAGGCACCTACTTCCAGGTCTACAGCCAATTTCGCAAGGTCTGCTATCAGCGTCTGCACACCGCCCTGCCCGTCCGGATCGTCACCCCCAAGGCGCAAGAAAAGCTGGCGATCAGCAGTGATAGCCTGCCCGATCAGGTCAGCGGTTTTGCGCCACCCACTGACACGCTGCGTCAGCTGTGGCCTGCCGGCGAAGCCGAAGCGCAACGACGGATGGATGACTTCGCCGCCGAGCACATTGAGTGCTACCAGGGCGCTCGCGATTTCCCGGCGAAACCCGGCACCAGTCAACTGTCTGCTTACCTGGCTGCTGGGGTGATTTCGCCGCGCCAGTGCCTGCATGCGGCGCTGGCCGCCAATCAGGGTGAGTTCGACAGCGGCAATGTCGGCGTGGTGACTTGGATTAACGAGCTGCTCTGGCGTGAGTTCTACAAACATATTCTGGTCGGTTACCCGCGCGTATCCATGCACCGCGCGTTTCGCGCGGAAACTGAAGCCGTGGCCTGGCGTGATGCGCCGTTGGAACTCAAAGCCTGGCAGGAAGGCCGCACCGGCTTGCCGATTATTGATGCGGCGATGCGTCAACTGCTGGCCACCGGCTGGATGCACAACCGCTTGCGTATGGTTGTGGCGATGTTTTTGACCAAGAACTTGCTGATCGACTGGCGCGAAGGCGAGCGTTTCTTCATGCGCCACCTGATCGACGGTGACCTGGCGGCAAACAACGGCGGTTGGCAGTGGAGCTCCTCCACCGGCACCGATTCGGCGCCCTACTTCCGCATCTTCAACCCGCTCAGCCAGTCGCAGAAATTCGACCCGGATGGCCGTTTTATCCGCCAGTGGCTACCAGAACTGGTTGGCCTCAACAAAACCAACATTCATAACCCGGCGGCCATCGGCGGGCTGTTCGGCGTTGCCGATTACCCCGCGCCCATTGTCGATTTGAGCAAGAGCCGTGCGCGTGCCCTGGCAGCCTTCAAAAGCCTGCCGCACTTTGCTGCCAAGGAGGCGCTATGAGCGATTTTCTACGTCAGTTCGCCCAGGATTTTGCCGGACTGAACAAGAACAACCTAGACCGTTTGGACCAGCTTTACAGCGACGATGCGCTGTTCTGCGACCCCCTGCATGAGATACGCGGGCTGGCCAATATGCAGCGCTACTTTGCCGAGCTGTACGCTAACGTCAGCGAGCTGCGCTTTGACTTCTACGGCTTTGACCAGGTGCGCGAAGGTGAAGGCTACCTGCGCTGGACCATGAGCTATCGCCACCCACGCCTGGCGGCTGGCCAGTTGATCCGTGTGGAAGGCTGCTCGCACCTGCTGTGGCACAGCAAAGTCTATCGCCACCGCGACTATTTCGACGCCGGCAGCCTGCTCTATGAGCACCTGCCCTTACTCGGCTCGGCGATTCGCTGGCTAAAAAGGAGGTTGGCATGAACGTCAACGCACGACGTATCTGGCTCACCGGCGCCAGCAGTGGCATCGGCGCCGCACTCGCCGAACAGTTGCTGCAGCAAGGCCACCGCCTGGCACTCAGCGCACGCACGCTGGAGCCCTTGCAGGCCCTGGCCAAACGCTACCCCCACCAGGTATTGGTGGTCGCCGGCGATCTCAGTGATGCCGACGAAGTACGCACGATTGGCGAGCACATCACCCAGGTATGGGGCGCGCTGGATTGCGCCATCCTCAATGCGGGCACCTGCGAGTATGTCGAGGTCAGCACGTTTGAGGCCGCGATGATTGAGCGGGTGATGCGAGCCAACCTGTTTACCGCCAGCTACTGCATCGAGGCCGCTTTGCCCTTATTGCGTCTGGGTAACCGCCCGCACCTGGTCGGGGTCGGCAGCTCGGTGACCTTTATGCCGCTACCACGGGCCGAGGCTTACGGCGCATCGAAAGCGGCAATGCGCTACCTGATGGAAACCCTACGCATTGATCTGCGCGCCGAGAACATTGCCGTGACCCTGGTCAGCCCCGGCTTTGTCGACACGCCGCTGACGCAGAAAAATGACTTTGCCATGCCCATGCGCTGGCCGGTCGACAAAGCCGCACGCTATATCGCCGAGCGCCTGGCCGGGCAGCCTTTTGAAATCGCCTTCCCCGGCCCTTTTATTGCCATTCTCAAGCTACTTGGCTGCCTGCCCAAACGCTTACAAGTGGCCATCGGCGCGCGCATGGCCCGCACCGAAGCTAAGACTAAGGACACGCCATGAAAATCGCCATTATCGGCAGCGGCATCGCCGGTTTAACCAGTGCCTACCTGCTTAATCGTAACCACGACATTACGGTGTTCGAGGCGGGCGACTGGATCGGCGGCCATACCCACACCGTAAATGTGCAGGTGGATGGCCAGCCCTATGCGGTGGACACCGGTTTTATTGTGTTTAACAACTGGACCTACCCCAACTTTATCCGTCTGCTCAGCCAGATCGGTGTTGGCTTCAAAGATACCGAAATGAGTTTCTCGGTCAGCGATCCGGTGAGCGGCGTTGAATACAACGGGCACAACCTCAACAGTCTGTTTGCTCAGCGCAGCAACCTGATTTCAGCGAAATTCTGGGGCATGGTGCGCGACATTCTGCGGTTTAACCGTGAGGCGCTGATTGACCTGAACCTGCAACGTATCGCCAGCGATATGACCCTGGGTGACTACCTCAAGGCCAATGCCTACAGCGAGCGATTTATCCAGCATTACATCGTGCCCATGGGTGCGGCGATCTGGTCGATGTCGCTGAACGACATGTTGGGCTTTCCGCTGCAATTCTTTGTGCGTTTCTTCAAGAACCACGGCTTGCTCTCGGTCAGCGATCGGCCGCAGTGGTGTGTGGTGGAAGGCGGCTCCAGCAGCTACATCGCGCCGCTGACCGAATCCTTCAAACAGCACATCCGCCTGAACTGCCCGGTTAGCCGCGTAGAACGCGATGTAGACGGCGTCACCCTGCACAGCGCCGCCGGCAGTGAGCGTTTCGACAGAGTGATTTTCGCCTGCCACAGCGATCAGGCCCTGGCGCTGCTGGCCGAGCCCACGCGAATTGAGCAAGAAATCCTCGGCGCATTGCCTTATGCCGATAACGATGTGGTGCTGCATACCGATACACGCCTGCTGCCAAAACGGCCACTGGCTTGGGCCAGTTGGAACTACCGCCTGGGCGGGCCAGCGGATCAACCGGCGGCCGTGACTTATGACATGAATATTTTGCAGGGCATCCAGAGCGACACGACTTTTTGCGTCAGCCTGAACCAGACCGCCACCATCGACCCGAGCAAAATTCTGGCACGCTACACCTACGCTCACCCGCAATACAGCCTGGCCGGCACCCAGGCGCAAGCACGTTGGGAAGAACTGCTGGGCGCCAACCGCAGCTACTTCTGTGGGGCGTACTGGGCCAACGGTTTTCACGAAGATGGCGTGGTCAGCGCACTGCGCGTGGCCCGTGAATTCGGCGAGCAACTGTAATGAACAGCCCTGCGGCGATGAACAGCGCCCTGTACAGCGGCTGGGTGCAGCACCGGCGTTTTGCGCCGCGCGTGCACAACTTCCGCTACCGCATGGGCCTGCTTTACCTGGACCTGAGCGAGCAGGAGGCGGTACTCGCCTTGTCGCCACTGGCCGGGCGTGGCCGTTTTGCGCCCTTCGCCTTTCGTGAAACCGATTACCTGCCGGAGTTCACCTGCGCGGGCACCATGCTGATCGACGCAGTGCGCCAGCGTGTTACTGAAGCCCTAGGTCGCACGCCGCTGGGGCATATCTGCCTGCTGACCCAGCCACGCAGCTGGGGCCTGGCATTCAACCCCGCCAGTTTCTTTTACTGCCATGAGGCCGATGGCAGCCTGGCGGCGATTCTCTGTGAGGTGAGCAACACGCCGTTCCGCGAGCGCTACCACTACGTGCTGCCAGCAGAAGGCACAGGCCATCAGCACGTTGCCGTGGCCAAGGCGTTTCACGTGTCGCCGTTTCTACCGCGTGAGCTGGAGTACCGCATGAGCTTCAGCCCGGCAGGCGAGCGCCTGGGCATTCATATGGCCGACTGGCAAGCGGATGAAAAACTCTTCGACGCCACCCTCACCCTGCAACGCAGCGAACTGACCCGCGCCAGCCTGCACCGCTACCTGATTCAGTTTCCCTGGATGACCGGCAAAACCGTCGTGGCCATCTACTGGCAAGCCCTGCGCCTGTTGCTCAAACGCATCCCCCTGTTCACCCATCGGGCCGCTGAAGGCGATTTCCGCGCCGCCCGCTCCGTATCAAAGGAAGCCCCCCATGAAAAGCTCTAGCCTTGTCTCCGCGAAAGACAGTGTGCGCGCCGGCAGCGGCATCGGTGCCAGCCTGCTACGCCGGGCGGTGCTGCGCCAGCTCAAGCAACTGCGTCATGGCCAGTTGGTGGTCGTCGAAGGTGACGAACGCATGGAGTTCGGCGACCCGCACTCCAGCCTCTGCGCCGAGATCCAGGTGCAAGATGGCGCGCTCTGGGGGCTGGTGGCCGGTAACGGCTCAATCGGTTCGGGGGAGGCTTATATCCATGGTTACTGGACCAGCCCTGATCTGACCGCGGTGATCCGCGTGTTCGTCAGTAACCTCGATGTGCTCGACGCCATGGAAAACGGCCTGGCCCAGCTCGGCCGCCCGCTGATTCAGGGTCTGCACTGGCTCAACCGCAATACCCGCAAGGGTTCACGCAAGAACATCTCGGCCCATTACGACCTGGGCAACGACCTGTTCGAGCAATTTCTCGACCCGAGCATGATGTACTCGGCGGCCATGTTCCGCAGCGCCAACGACAGCCTGGAACAGGCGCAGCTGAACAAGCTTGAACGCATCTGCCAGAAGCTCGCACTCAAGCCCAGCGACCACCTGCTGGAAATTGGTACCGGCTGGGGCAGCATGGCGATCTACGCCGCCACTCACTACGGCTGCAACGTCACCACCACCACCTTGTCGCACGAGCAGTTTGCCTACACCGAGCAACGCATCAAGACGCTGGGCCTACAAGGCCAGATCACCCTGCTGCTGGAGGATTATCGTGATCTGGCCGGGCAGTACGACAAGCTGGTGTCGATCGAGATGATCGAAGCCGTGGGCCATCGTTTTCTGCCCACCTACTTCGAACAATGCGCCAACCTGCTCAAACCCGATGGGCTGATGCTGCTGCAAGCTATTACCATCCGCGATCAACGTTATGAGCAGGCGAAAAGCGCGGTCGACTTTATCCAGCGCTATATCTTTCCCGGCGGCGCCCTGCCCTCGGTGAACAAGATGCTGGAAATCATCACCGCCAAGACCGACATGAACCTGCACCACATGGAAGATTTCGGCCTGCACTACGCGCGCACTTTGCGCATCTGGCACGACAATCTGCGCCACGCGCGGCACAAGCTCGAACAACAAGGCTACGACGACTACTTCTTCCGTCTGTGGGAGTTTTACCTCTGCTATTGCGAGGGTGGCTTTATCGAGCGCACCATCGGCACCGCGCAACTGCTGCTGGCCAAACCGTCGGCCCGTCCGGCGCCATTACTGGGAAACCTCGATGCCTAAATTGATCGTCAACACCCTGCTGTTTCAGCTCGGCTGGTTCGCCTGCGTGTTTGGCGGCGACAGTTTATGGCTGCTGATTGTTGCCGCGGTGCTGGCAGTACACCTGCTCTGGACCAGCAGCTGGGCTGCCGAAGGCAAGTTGCTGGTGACGGTGTTTATTGCCGGCAGCGCCCTGGACAGCTTCCTGCTCAACCTCGGCGTGTTTGAGTTTGGCGAGCCGCGCACGCTGATCCCCCTGTGGCTCGCCTGCCTGTGGTTGCTGCTGGCTACCACGCTTAATCACTGCCTGGCCTGGACCGCGCAACCCTGGTGGCGCGGCAGCTTGCTGGGAGCCATCGGCGCCCCCCTGTCTTATTACGGCGGTGCACAGATTGCCGGCGTCAGCCTGCCCTATGGCACCTGGCAAAGCCTGCTGCTAATCGCAGCCATCTGGGCGGTAGTGATGCCCGTGCTGCATGGCTTCGCCAAGCTTTATCGCAACCAGCACGAACAGCGCCTGCGCACGCAGCAATCGGCCTAGCTAAAGCGCATCTAGGTCGTCAGCCCAGCCCCTGAGCGACGCCCATGGCGTACACTGCGCGGCATGAGCGAGAGCATTCCCCACATCCAGCTGCACACCCCAGAAGCCGTCAGTTGCTCCAACTGTGCGGCGTGCTGCTGCCAGCTGGAAGTCATGCTGATTACCGACACCGGTGTGCCGCGTCGCTATATCGACACCGATGACTGGGGCGGCGAAGTCATGCTGCGCCTGGATGACGGCTGGTGCGCCGCGCTGGACCGCAACACGATGCGCTGCACCATCTACGAAGTGCGCCCGCTGATTTGCCGCGAATTCGAGACCGCGTCCCCTGAGTGCCTGGAAGAGCGCAAGGGCATGTCGAGCATTTACCGCTAAGCGGTATTGCTGTTACAACGCCCGCACCATCTGCCAATCCAACCCAAAACGCGTCAAGTATTTGCGTAGCCGATCCGCATCGTTGGGCTGGCTTTTGCCCTGACGCGATTGGGCGAATAACCGGCGGCCTGCATCCGACAGGCTGGCAGCCTCGCGACAGATTGCCACCACCCCCGGCAACTGCAGCTGATCGAACAGATCCAGGGTCTGCCAACGCTCGCCAAGCAGGCGCTCCAGCTCTTGTTGCATGCCTGTCTTGACCAGTCCTTTACCGCTCCAGGCACTTTGCAGGCGCAGGATTTCATCTTCAACCTGGGCCTCGTCGATCCGCCCACTGTCGGCCAGGGTGGCCATACGGGTGATCGAGGCCGACAGCTCGCGGAAGTTGCCGCTCCAGGCCGCTTCCCTACTGCTGGCGAAAGCCAGGTAACGCTGCCGCGCCTGCAAATTGAAGCGTACCTGGCGGCCCTGCTCGCGGGCATAGCGCTCCAACTCGAACTCCAGGTTCGGTTCAATATCCTCCCGGCGCCCGGCCAGGCCCGGCAGCTCGAAGGTCCAGAGGTTGATGCGGGCGAACAGGTCCTCGCGAAACAGGCCCTGCTGCACCCGCTCGCGCAAGTCGCGGTGGGTGCCGGCGATCAGCAGAAAGTCGCTCTCCACCTCCTTGTCGCTGCCCAAGGGAAAGAAGCGTTTCTCCTCAATGGCCTTGAGCAACATGGCCTGCTCGTCCGGCCCCAATTCGCCGATCTCGTCGAGAAACAGCATGCCGCCATCGGCCGAGCGCAACAGCCCTTCGCGCGCATTTTGCGCTCCGGTAAAGGCGCCCTTGCTGTGGCCGAACAGCGCGGACATGGCGCCGTCGCCGCGCAGGGTGGCGCAGTTGACCTCGACGAAACGGCCCTGCAACAGGTGCCGGGCGCGCTTGAGCTCATAGATGCGCCGGGCCAGAAACGACTTGCCCGAGCCCGTCGGCCCGACCAGCAGCATGGGCGCCCGCGAGCGCACCGCCACCCGTTCGATCTGCTCGATGCTGCGGTTGAACGCCGGGTTGCGCGTGGCGATGCCGGATTTGAGGAACGCCAGGGTTTCCTGCTGCTCGCGGCGAAAGCGCGTGGCGATGCTGTCGTAGCGCGACAGGTCGAGGTCGATCAGGGTGCAGGTGCCGCTGTGGGTGGTTTCCTCCGCGCGCCGCCCCGGCGAGGTCTGCGCCAACCGCGCCGGCAAGTAGCGTGCCTCGGTCAGCAAAAACCAGCAGATCTGCGCGACGTGGGTGCCGGTGGTGATATGCACCAGGTAATCCTCACGCTCGGTATCGAAGGCGTAGCTGCTGACGAACTCATGCAGGACGCCGTAGACCTCCTGAAAATCCCAGGGGTCGTGCAGGACCATGGCATGCAAACACACCTCGGTTTCCGGCGAAACCGCGGCGATATCGTCACGTATGCGCCCAGCCAACCCTACGTCGCGGGGGCTATGGATCAGTTCGAGACGGTCAACCAGTAGGTCCTGCTGCTGGCACAGGCCGACGCTGGGCCGCCATTTGCTCCAGCGATTGGCGCCCTTGCCGACCCGATCCAGGGTCGCTCCAACAAAGCCGATGGCAACGGTGCGCTTGCGAGTCATGCTCAATCCCCAAAAATAAAAAATCATCTTATCTTTAAAGATAATTTCCAATCTATAAAGATAATAAAATTGAATTACAGCTCCTTATCGCGCCAACATAAAACAATCATAATTAAAATAATTTTCTTATAAATCAACAGTTTAAAAATAAAATTCATATTTATCACAACCATGGCACAGCCACTGCAATAGTCCTGGCAAGCACGGACAAACAGAGCGAGATGCCACGATGGCCAACATCAAATTGTTCAACACCAGGGAAGCCCAGCTACCAACCAGCGATGCGCTGAACAACCAGCAGGCACCAGCCTACGCCTACCAGCCCAAGCACAAGCTGGCCCAGCTGGCAGTAACCGGCTGCCTGAATCAGACCTTCTACGCCGACGCTGAAACCCAACTGGCCGAAGTGCTGAAGCTGGTAGCCGAGCTAGACGCTCGCTACGTGGCCAAGGCCGCGCTTTATGCCCGCAAGAAAGGCCATATGAAAGACATGCCGGCCTTGTTATTGGCAGCCCTGGCCGCGCAGCGTTCGAGCTTGATGCCGGCGCTGTTCGAGCAGGTGGTGGATAACGGCAAGATGCTGCGCACCTTCGTGCAGATCCTGCGTAGCGGCGTGACCGGGCGAAAGTCCCTTGGCTCGCAGCCCAAGCGTCTGGTGCAGACATGGCTGAACAGCGCCAGCGAACGCCAGCTGCTGCAAGCCGCCATCGGCAACCAGCCGTCGCTGGCGGACGTAGTGAAGATGGTTCACCCCAAGCCGGCCGACGCCTGGCGCGAAGCCTTTTTCGCCTGGCTGATCGGCAAACCAGCGGATGCTGCGGCCCTGCCGGCGCTGACCCGCGCACTGCTGGCGTTTCGCAGCGGTGCAAACAGCGAGCTGCCTGAGGTGCCGTTCCAGCTGCTCGGCAACGAGACGCTGAGCGCGGCGCAATGGGCCGAGCTGGCGGGACGGATGAGTTGGCAGGCTCTGCGCATGAATCTCAACACACTGGTGCGCCACGGCGCATTCGCGGTGGAGGGTTGTGCCGAAATGGTGGCGAAGCGTCTGGCCGATAGCGCGGCAGTGGCCAAGGCGCGGGTGTACCCATACCAGTTGCTGGCCGCCTACAGGATGACCGGGGATGGTGTACCGCTGGTAGTGCGTGAAGCGCTGCAGGATGCCCTGGAGCTATCGCTGGTCAACGTGCCAGCGCTGAGCGGCAAGGTGGTGGTGTGCCCGGACGTGTCCGGCTCGATGTCGAGCCCGGTGACCGGTTACCGCCAGGGTGCGACCACAGCGGTGCGCTGCATCGATGTGGCCGCACTGGTGGCGGCGGCGATCCTGCGCAAACAACCGCAGGCCCAGGTGCTGCCGTTCGAGAACAAGGTGGTTAAAGTGTCGCTCAACCCACGTGACAGCGTGATGAGTAACGCACAGAAGCTGGCGGCAATCGGTGGCGGCGGAACCAGCTGCTCCGCCCCGCTAAAGCAACTGGCGGATACCGGGGCCAAAGTGGATACGCTGATCCTGGTTTCCGACAACGAATCCTGGATCGACGCCCGCCGCCATGGCGCCACGGAAACCCTGCGCCAGTGGGAGCGGATCAAGCAGTTCAACCCGCAAGCGCGGCTGATCTGCATTGACCTGCAACCCTACGGCACCACGCAGGCAGCGGATCGTGCAGACATCCTGAATGTCGGCGGTTTCAGCGACGCAGTGTTCGATGTGCTGGCACAGTTCGCCAGCGGCACCTTCGGCGCCGGCCACTGGGTCGACGCCATCGAGAAGATGGAGCTATGAGAACGCGCTCGGCCAATAAGGGACGAGCGCACATAAATTAACGATTTCGAGCGTATTCGAATACCGGTGGGACTACATCCAAGACGTATCACCACGCCCTTGTCGAATACGCGCGAAGGCACGAATGCCAGTGGCTGTACAGGTTATGCCGGTTTCGATATCGGCCCGTGGCAACACGGAACAGTCACTTCCCTTGTCGTGCCACCTGATTCAACGGTTTTGCGACGAATGCCGGTGGAACTACACCCTTCCACGGTCGAGATGCGGGTTCGAGTCCCGTCGGCTCCATCATTGGGGGGCCGTAGTTCAATGGCAGAACACGAAAATACGTTTCACCACACCTTGTCGTCGCATCTTTTTCAGGCAGCGAATGCCTTGGGTACTACATTGTGTCGCGGGTTCGAGCCCCGCCCCGTTAACGGGTAGCTCAGCTGGTAGAGCAAATGTGCCCATCAACTCGTCGCTGCACGGAGGCCTGGCCTCCCCCCTTTTTTGATTGACCCGGCGAATGCCGGTGGAACTACAGAACGCAAAGGTCGCGGGTTCAACTCCCGCCAGCCGCAAGGCTGTAGCTCAGCGGATAGAGCACTGCGCATGTTTCACCAAGGATTGTCGCCGCAATGAGAGCACGCTGGCACGGCCAGCCCGAATACGAGTGAATGACAATGCAAAGCAAGACCTACAACCTGCTGGAAGTCGCCAACGGCAAGCCGATCAAGCTCTGGACCCAGGGCGTGCCGGTGGAGGCCGAAGCGCAGCAACAGCTGATCAACACCGCCAAGCTGCCGTTTATCTTCAAGCACCTGGCGGTGATGCCAGACGTGCATTTGGGTAAGGGGTCGACCATCGGCAGCGTGATCCCCACCCAGGGCGCGGTGATCCCAGCAGCGGTGGGCGTGGATATCGGCTGCGGCATGATGGCCGCGCGCACCTCGCTGACTGCTAGCGACCTACCGGACAACCTTAGCGGGCTGCGCGATGCCATCGAACGCGCCGTACCCCATGGTCGTACCAATACCCGCAGCGGCCGCGATAAAGGTGCCTGGGAGAATGTGCCCGATACCACCGACCAGGCCTGGGCCAACCTGGCTGGGCGCTTCAAGCTGATCACCGATAAGCAGCCGCGGCTGGAGAAGACCAACAACCGCAAACACCTGGGAACCCTGGGTACCGGTAACCACTTTATCGAGGTCTGCCTGGACGAGGCGCAGCGCGTCTGGTTTATGTTGCACAGCGGTTCGCGCGGCGTGGGGAACGCCATCGGCAGCCTGTATATCGAACTGGCCAAGGCCGATATGCGCCAGCACGTCGCCAACCTGCCGGACAAGGATCTGGCCTACTTCGAAGAAGGCAGCCAGCACTACCAGGACTATGTGGAGGCTGTGGGCTGGGCCCAGGATTTCGCCCGGCAGAACCGCGAACTGATGATGCAGGCGGTGATAGCCGCAGCGCGCCAGGTAATCGGCAAGCCTTTCGAGGCCAACCTGCAAGCGGTGAACTGCCACCACAACTATGTGCAGAAGGAACGCCACTTTGGCGAAGACGTACTGATCACCCGCAAGGGCGCGGTCTCGGCGCAGAAGGGCGAACTGGGCATCATCCCCGGCTCCATGGGCGCGCAGAGTTTTATCGTGCGCGGCCTGGGTAACGAAGAGGCGTTCAGCTCCTGCAGCCACGGCGCGGGGCGAGTAATGAGTCGTACCCAGGCGAAAAAACAGTTCAGCCTGGACGACCAGATCCGCGCCACCGCCCACGTGGAATGCCGCAAGGACCTCGACGTAATCGACGAGATCACCATGGCCTACAAGGACATCGAAAAAGTCATGCACGCCCAGCGCGAGCTGGTGGAAGTAGTCCACACCCTGCGTCAGGTGGTGTGCGTTAAAGGATAAAAGGACAGGACAATGAAACACCTGAAGGAATGGCTGGAGCGCCTACGCCGTCAGCCTCAGCACCCGCTGAGTAGTACGCACTACTGGCAACAGGATGCGCTGAATGTGCTTGCAGATTGCGACGAGCAAAGCGATTGGCTGCAGCTCAGCCGCAACAGTAACGGCTTTGTACGCGAGGTTGCCGTACGCGTGCTATGCGATACGCCAAGTCCGCAGGCTTTGCTCGCACTGGTCGAGCGACTCAACGACTGGGTAGCGCAAGTACGGCAGTTGGCCGAGCGCGGTGTGCAGCAATACCTGCATCCCAATCAGGCTGACGCGCTGCTTTACGCCTTGGAGCCCTTGCTGGCACTAGCCGGCAAGGGCCGCTGCAATCCTGACGCCATCCTGCAGCAAATGGCTGAAGTGCTGTCTCGACCAGAATTACACGCCGCGCTTATAGAGGCACTGAACGGTCGCCGAGGCAAAGGGGCACGCTTTCTTTTCGAGCTACTTCTGAAGAGCGAAGCAGGCGCGCTGCCGACAACGCTGCAAATAGCCATGAAGCACGCCGATACAGACGTACGGCGCATGGCGTTGACGGCCAGCAGACGCCTACCCCAGGCAGAGGCCAGAGTGCTTTTGCGCCTGGGCTTTGCAAGCCCAAGTGCGCAAATCAGGGTAACAGCGTTACGCGAATGGCTGGCGCAGGACGAGCAACTGCCACAGATACAGAACTTGCTGCGCCTGGGTTTGCTCGACCCCGCCCCTGCGGTTCGCTGCCTAGCCTGCTGGGCGGCGCCTCGCTATCAGATAAACAGCTCAGACGTGCTGATGCTTGGACTGGCCGAACAACCTACGGACAAGAACGGCTGGCTCGGACTTATCGGTCTAGCCAAGGATCTGGTTGAAACGCGGGCACTGCCGACTCTGCAGATTGCCTTGTTGCACACGGCGCCCGTGGTGCGTAGCAGAGCATTGGAAGCCATCGCGGCGATAGCCCCTGATGATGTGTTGGCGACCCTGCTGAGCGCTCTGGATAACCCATCCACCCAGGTAGTGCGCGCAGCCAGCCGGCTATTGAAACGCCAGCCCATACGCACGGGCGATGAGCAATTGTCGGCAGCCATAGTCAGCTCACTACGCCAGGGGGAAAGTCGCAAGCTTGTTACCTTGGCCGCGCTGACACCGCTCTGGATCCATCTGCAGCATTTGCTGCAGGCACTGGAAATAGCGGAGGACGAGGGGCAGCGAGAAGGACTGCTGGCGGCACTGAATATATGGCACAAGCGCCGGCGGCGAGCCTATGCATTAAGGGCCACGGCTGAGCAGCAGGCCCTGCTGAGCACCCATTTGTTGACGCTAATGGCAGCAGGAAAGCTGGAGCATTGCGATCCTCAATACTGGATAAATTGAAGACTGGTAACAAGGAACAAAACCGATGGACCTGCATCAACAACGCCACCCGCTCTCAGCAGAAATGCGTGAGTGGGTATTGCGCGAGCTGAAAGCAATAGAAGCGCAGCACGAGGTCACCGTGCTCTACGCCTGCGAGTCGGGCAGCCGCGCCTGGGGTTTTGCCTCGCCGGATAGCGACTACGATGTGCGCTTCGTCTATGTGCAGCGCCAGCCCTGGTACCTGCGCGTAGACGCACCGCGCGATGTAATCGAGCGGCCGCTGAGCGACGAGTTGGATATAGGCGGCTGGGAGCTGCGCAAGACTCTGCACCTGCTGCGCAAATCCAACCCCACGCTACTGGAGTGGCTGGACTCGCCGCTGGTTTATCGCAGCGAGTCGGGTGCTGCCGAGCAGTTGCGCGAGCTGGCCGAGCAGTTCTACTGCCCGACCGCCGCACGGCACCACTATCTATCGATGGCCAAGAAGAACTTTCGCGGCTACCTCCAGGACGAGCAGGTGCGCTTCAAGAAATACCTCTATGTGCTGCGCCCGTTGCTGGCCGTACGCTGGATCGACCAAGGCCTGGGTCGCCCACCAATGACCTTCGCCGCACTGCTCGACGCCACCGTACGTGATCCTACCCTGCTGGCGGAAATCGATGCCCTGCTGACGCTCAAGCGCCAGGTAGTGGAGTCGGCCTATGGTCCACGCCGTGAAGCGATCCACGCTTTTATCGAGCAGGCGTTGCAGCAAGCCGAAGCGCAGCCGGCACTGCCCAAAGCGGGCGGCGATACGGCCGATCTCGACCGTTATCTGTGCGAGACGGTGCTGCGCTATTCGTAACAATTGAAATACGGGCGTCTCTGCGCCCCATTATTTGAGTCAGAACTATGCAAAAGGATTTCCTCGAACTGGACGGTGCCATCGGCGGCGGTCAGGTATTGCGCAGCGCACTAAGCCTGTCGATGGTCAGCGGGCGGCCGTTTCGGATCGTCAATATTCGCGCCCAACGCAGCCGGCCGGGTTTATTGCGTCAGCATCTAACCGCAGTGCTGGCGGCGGCCGAGGTTTGCGGCGCTGACGTCGAAGGAGCGCAGCTCGGTTCGATGAACCTGAGTTTCCGCCCTGGCGCCATCGAGGCCGGCAACTACAGCTTCAGCATCGGCACTGCCGGTAGCTGCACCCTGGTGCTGCAGACGCTGCTGCCGGCTTTGCTGCGCGCGCCCGACAACAGCCGCCTGCGAATCAGCGGCGGCACCCACAATCCAGCCGCGCCTCCGAGCGATTTTCTCCAGCAAGCCTGGCTACCGCTGTTACGACGCATGGGCGCACAGCTGGAGTTGACACTGCTGCGCCATGGCTTCGCACCGGCCGGCGGCGGCCAGTTGGAGTTGCATGTGCAACCCGGCCAACTGCAACCGCTGTATCTGGAGGAGCGCGGCGCGGTGCTCGACCAGCAGGCGCGGTGCCTGCTGGCCGGCGTGCCTGGACATGTCGGCGCAAGGGAATTGGAGCGTTTGGCCAAGCGCCTGAAACTGCCGGAAGAGGCGCTGCATGTCGTCCACCTGCCGCAAGAACATGGCCCGGGTAACGCGTTGCTGCTGGAAGTACGCTGCGAACATGTCAGCGAGCTGTTCGCAGCCTTCGGTCAGCCGCGACTACGCGCCGAGAACGTTGCCGATCAGGTGGCGAAACAGGCCCGCGATTGGCTAGGCGGCGAGACCGCAGTAGCCGAACACCTGGCCGATCAACTGTTGCTGCCCATGGTCTTGGCCGGCGGAGGCAGCTTCACCACGCCGCGGCGCACCGCGCATCTGGAGAGCAATATCCAAGTGATCGAAGCCTTTATGCCGGTGCGTATCCGTTGCGAAACCTTGGCACCGGAGCAGGTAAGAGTCAGTTTTCTGACTGCCCCTCACAACCAACTGACAGAGCAATAAAAGGCCGGATGACAATCCGGCTTTTTAACAGTCCAAACCGCTAGAAGCTCAGGCGGTAATGCAGGGAATAGCTCTCAACCCCATCGTTGGGCTTTTTGATCCCGGCATTGGAGTAGTGCATGGCACGCACGCCGACTTCCTGATCAGCAAACCGCACGCCGAAACCGAGGCGATCCTCAAACTGGAAGGACGAGCCCAAGTCGTTGCTCTCAAGCTCAGTGCTGGAGAATGCTGCAATACCAATACCGGCCTCGACATAGGGTTTAAAACGTTCGCCGGCAAATTCGTAAACGAATACAGGGCTGAACGAAAGGCTGTGGTTACTGGCGGTTTTGTCGCCATCCCAATAGGTGTAAGCCGCATCCCAGTAACCGCTCAGGCGTCCCACATCACTGGCAAACCAGCTTTGGTTGAAATCAAACTGGGTGCCCAGGCGATAGGTCATGGTTGAGTCACCGGTTTGCCCGATGGCAACAGTCATATCCATTGCCTGCACAGTACTGACAGACCCGCAAGCCAGGGCTGCAAACGCAACCAAACTCACAATTTTTCTCATGGCAATTGTCCTTCTTCACCCAATAAAAATGCGCGTAGTCGCGGCAAAAGAGTACCGAAAAACCGCTGCCTGGGGGAAGCACTAAAGGTACTAGCGTACTACGACAGTGCCCGCACGTGAGCTGCGTCACCCCAGAGCAAGGGCAATACTTGCTGCAGCGCTTGCGGCTCGCCACTGGACCAGAACTGCGTCGGTTGTGCCGTGCCATTAGCGAGCAGATCATGGTCTGCCAGCAGACGCTGAACCTGGCGCGCCACTGCAGGCCCGGTGTCGATCAGGCTGATCGAGTCGGGCACCAAGCTGCGCAGCAGCGGTTTGATAAAGGGGTAATGGGTGCAGCCGAGAATCAGCGTATCGCAGCCTTCGGCCAGTAACGGTGCAACAAAGCCTTGTAGCAACTCACGGGTTGCCGCACTGTCCAGCTCGCCGGCTTCGATCTGCTCCACCAGCCCTGGACAAGGCTGGGTAATCACCCGTACATCGCTGGCGAAACGGTCGAGTAAGGCGGCGAACTTGGCGCTTTTCAGCGTGCCCGTGGTGGCCAGCACACCGACTACGCCACTCGTTGTCGCGGCCGCCGCCGGCTTTACCGCCGGCTCCATGCCCACCAGCGGTAACTGCGGATAACGCTCGCGCAGTTCGGCAACCCCGGCCACGGTGGCGGTATTACAGGCCAGCACCAGCGCCTTGGCGCCCTGGGCGAGTAGAAACTCAGCCAGTACCCGGCAACGCTCACGGATAAACTCCGGACTCTTTTCGCCGTAGGGCACATGCCCGCTGTCGGCTATATACAGCAGCGACTCACTGGGCAACAGCGTGCGAATTTCGCGCAGCACCGACAGCCCGCCGACACCTGAGTCGAACACGCCAATCGGCGCGCCTCTGCATGCGTTACGGGGCATGGCTGCCACAGACACTGCAACCGGGATCACGCTTGACTCGTAACTCACGGAAGCGGCTGCCGAGGGCATCGATCAGCAGCAAACGCCCCACCAGCGGCTCACCAAACTGCGCCAGCAACTTCAAGGCTTCCAGCGCCTGCAAACTGCCGACCATGCCCACCAGCGGGCCGACCACACCGGCTTCGCTGCACGTCAGCTCGGCTTCGCTGCCATGACCATAAATACAGTGGTAACAAGGGCTGTCATCGCGACGCAGGTCGAACACTGACAGCTGACCTTCCAAGCGGATCGCCGCGCCGCTGACCAGCGGCACTTTGGCCGCCACACAAGCAGCATTGACCGCCTCGCGGGTGCTGAAATTATCCGAGCAATCCAATACCAGATCCACAGCAGCCACGGCAGCGGCCAGCGAATCGCTGTCCAATCCCTGACGATGGACGTGCACGCACAACTGCGGATTGATCGCCAGCAGGCGTTTGCTCGCCGAATCGACCTTGCTCAGGCCAATGCTTTGGGTGTCATGCACGATCTGCCGTTGCAGGTTGGTCAAATCGACCGTATCGAAGTCCGCCAGGTGCAATTCACCTACCCCGGCCGCCGCCAGATACAGCGCCACCGGGGAGCCCAAGCCACCTAGGCCGATGATCAACGCACGGCTGTTTTTCAGGCGCAGTTGGCCGTCGATATCGATCTGTTGCAGGAGGATCTGCCGGCTGTAACGCAGCAGTTCCTCATCCGTCAGCATGTCCTGGGAATTCATGGCACTACTCTTGGCGTCACTCATTATCGAAACGTCCCAGACTGATGCGTTCGTGGCCGCCCAGGTCACGTCGGCTTTCCACCACGCTAAAACCACGTGCGCTGAGCAGCTCGCGCACCGCCGCCGCCTGATCGAAACCATGCTCCAGCAGCAACCAGCCACCTGCTTCAAGATAGCCCGGTGCCTGTTGGATAATCAGGCGGATATCATCCAGCCCGTCCGCCCCGGCGACCAGCGCGCTGCTTGGTTCAAAACGCACATCACCCTCAGCCAGATGACGATCATCGGCGGCGATATACGGCGGATTACTGACAATCAGCTGAAAGCGCTGGCCGGCCAAGGCACTAAACCAATGGCTTTCAACAAAAGCCGAGTTGCTCAATTTAAGCCGTGTGCGGTTGCGCTCGGCCAGCGCCACCGCCTCCGCTACTCGGTCTACCCCGGTTAGCCGCCAGGCCGGGCGTTCACTGGCCAGCGCCAAAGCAATCGCACCGGTACCAGTGCCCAGATCAAGCACCTGCGCCAGTGTGGCCGGCAGCAGCGCCAGAACAGTCTCAACCAACAGTTCTGTATCGGGCCGCGGAATCAGGGTGTGCGCCGCAACCTCCAACTCCAGGCTCCAGAAGCCCTGCTGACCGAGGATATAAGCCACCGGCTCCCCCGCCTGACGCCGCACCATTGCCGCCTGATAACACTCAAGCTGCGCCGCATCGAGCGCACGCTCCGGCCAGGTGTGCAGATAACTGCGCGGCTTGCCCAGGGCGTGGGCGAGCAGCAACTCGGCATCCAGGCGCGGGGTTGGCGAGCCAGGTAGTTCGGCGTTGCTCAACAGGGATTCGATGCTAGGCATTGGGGCGGCTATCTCACGTAGGGTGGATCGGGGCGCGCAGCTCGCGCTCTATCGATCCACCATGGGAACCTCTGGTGGATGAAAAAGCGTCATCCACCCTACCCAAATATCGGGGTTAATCGCTCAAGGCAGCCAGCTGATCGGCCTGGTACTCGACCAGCAGCGGCTCGATAATCGCCTCAACGCCGCCGGCAATCACTTCGTTCAGCGAATACAGGGTCAGGTTGATGCGGTGATCGGTGACCCGGCCTTGCGGGAAGTTATAGGTGCGGATGCGCTCGGAACGGTCACCGGAGCCCACCAGCAGCTTGCGCGAATCGGAAATTTCCTTGTGCGCGGCCGCCTCTTGCTGGTCCTTCAACTTGGCCGCCAGCCAGGCCATGGCCTTGGCGCGGTTCTTATGCTGCGAGCGTTCGTCCTGGCACTCCACCACGGTGCCGGTGGGAATGTGGGTAATCCGCACAGCAGAGTCGGTGGTGTTAACGTGCTGCCCACCCGCGCCTGAGGAGCGGTAGGTGTCTACCCGCAAATCAGCCGGGTTAATGTCGATGGCCATCTGCTCATCCGGTTCAGGCAGCACGGCAACGGTACAGGCCGAGGTATGAACACGACCTTGGGACTCGGTTTCCGGCACACGCTGTACACGGTGTGCGCCAGACTCAAACTTGAGTTTGCCGTAAACGTTATCGCCCTCAACCCGGGCAATCACTTCTTTATAACCGCCGTGCTCACCCTCGCTGGCCGAGAGCACTTCAATCCGCCAGCCCTGCTTCTCGGCATAGCGCGAGTACATGCGAAAGAGGTCGCCAGAGAAGATCGCCGCCTCGTCGCCACCGGTACCGGCGCGCACTTCGAGGAACACGTTGCGCCCGTCATTCGGGTCTTTGGGCAGCAGCATGCGCTGCAGACTGGCTTCCAGTTCGATTAGCTGTTCTTTGGCCTCGGCAACTTCTTCTTCGGCCATCTCACGCATATCCGGGTCGCTGTCCTTGAGCAGCGCCTGAGCGCCTTCAAGATCAGACTGGACCTTACGAAAAGCACTGAACGCCTGATAAACCGGCTCAATTTCGGCATATTCCTTGGAATAAGCGCGAAACTGAGCCTGATTGCTGATCACTTCGCCATCGCTAAGCAACGCCATCAGCTCTTCGAAGCGATCCTGCAACAGGTCGAGTTTATTGATCAGTGACGCTTTCATTGCAGACCTTTAATGATTGGCCGGGCCAGTATGGGCCGCAGCAGGCGACGCGCCCTCGTCGAGGGCAAACAGTTCTTGAGCGACGCCCAGCGCATCAACGCGGCCGTCAGCAGAGAATTTTTTCAACTGCACGCTGGGCGCAT
Organism: Pseudomonas leptonychotis; assembly: GCF_004920405.1. Taxonomy (NCBI): domain Bacteria; kingdom Pseudomonadati; phylum Pseudomonadota; class Gammaproteobacteria; order Pseudomonadales; family Pseudomonadaceae; genus Pseudomonas; species Pseudomonas leptonychotis. The sequence continues at coordinate 32,918 of NZ_RFLV01000004.1, read as the reverse complement.
GCAACAGCTTGTTAGTCAGGCCGCGGGCCAGCAGCGCCAACACATCCTCAGCCGCGCTGCCGTTGCTGAGCAGGCGCAAAGCCTTGTTTAGCTCCTCATCGCGCAAGCGCTCGGCCTGCTGACGATAAGCCTTGAGCACATCGACAGCGGCCAGTTCGCGCAGGCGCTGCATAAAGTCCTGGGCACCGACGCTAACCAACTCTTCGGCGGCCTGAGCCGCACCCTGGCGGCTCTTGAGGTTCTCGGCGATGACCTCATGCAGGTCATCGACGGTGTACAGGTAAACGTCATCCAGTTCGCCCACTTCCGGCTCAATATCACGCGGCACGGCGATGTCGACCATAAAAATCGGTTTGTGCTTGCGCTGCTTCAGCGCCCGCTCCACCGCGCCCTTACCGAGAATCGGCAGCTGACTGGCAGTAGAACTGATAACAATGTCGCTGTTGACCAGCTCGCCAGGAATCTCCGACAGCAGCACCGCATGGGCACCAAATTGTTCAGCCAGGCTGCTGGCGCGCTCCAGTGTACGGTTGGCCACCACGATGCGCTTGATGCCCTGATCATGCAGATGGCGGGCGACCAAGCTAATGGTCTCACCTGCGCCAATCAGCAGTGCTTGGCTGCGGTTTAGGTCCGCGAATATCTGCTTGGCCAGGCTAACGGCAGCAAAGGCCACGGAAACCGGGTTCTCACCAATCGCGGTATCGGTGCGCACGGTTTTTGCGGTGCTAAACGTGGCTTGAAATAGACGCCCGAGCAGCGGCCCCAAGGTGCCTGCCTCGCGCGCCACGGCAAAGGCCGACTTCATCTGGCCGAGAATTTGCGGCTCGCCCAGCACCATGGAATCCAACCCGGACGCCACACGCATCATGTGCCGCACCGCCTCGTCATCCGCATGGATATAGGCGCAGGCACGCAGCTCATCGAGGCTCAACTGGTGATAATGGGCCAACCAGGCCAACACTTCATCGGCGTTTAACTCATCCTGTTCAAGGTACAACTCACTGCGGTTGCAGGTTGAGAGAATCGCCGCCTCACGACTGCTGGTGCGCTGGCACAGCTGCTGCAACGCCTCAACCAACTGCTCCGGGATAAAAGCCACGCGTTCGCGCACATCCACCGAGGCGGTCTTATGGTTGATACCGAGGGCAATAAAGGCCATGCACGATCGCTGACAGGGAGTGGGAGCCGGCGATTGTCCTACTTCGGCAAAGCGAGAACAACCACTGCTGCCTATTGTCCTAATAGCCAGACTTATCCGTGCCATTAAGGATCATGGCAGCCCATGGGCTTGCCACAATGCTTGTGTCATGATGCCCAAACCGCAGGTTGGCCACATACTCTTCCTATGAATAGATCCTTCGTTTTACTGACTGCTGCTGTCTTATTGAGCGGTTGCCAGACGTTTACTTCCTCTGCCCCGGATGGCACGCCACCCGTGGAAGACCCCGCTGTCGTCACCCCAGAGGCACAACCACAGGTCTACCGCGCGTTCAGCCAAGAGACCCTGTTGTCGTTGTTGATCGCTGAACTGGCAGGCCAACGCAACCGCTTCGACATTGCCCTGGAAAACTATGCCGTCCAGGCCGAAGCGACCCAAGACGCTGGTGTTGCCGAGCGCGGCTTTCGCATTGCTGAATACTTAGGGGCCGAACAGCCCGCACTGGAAACCAGCCTGCTGTGGGCCAAAAACGCCCCTGACAACATCGACGCCCAGCGGGCTGCCGCCGTGCAGCTGGCGCGTGCTGGCCGCTACGACGAGTCCATGGCGTTTATGGAGCAGGTCCTACAGCGCCAGGGCGACACCCATTTCGACTTCCTCGCCCTGTCTGCTGCCGAAACCGACCCGGACACCCGCGCCGGTCTGCTGCAAAGCTTTGATCGCTTGCAGGCGAAATACCCAGAGAACAGCCAGCTGCAGTTTGGTAAAGCCCTGTTACTGCAACAAGATGGCCGCCCGCAGGAAGCACTGGAGCTGCTGGAGCAACAACCCAGCAAAGACCGCCCCGTTGCTTCAATTCTGCTGCACGCACGCCTACTACAAAGCCTAGAGCGCAATGATAAAGCCCTCCCACTACTTGAGAGCGGCATCGAAAAGCACCCAGAAGACAAACGCTTGCGCCTGACATATGCGCGTTTGTTGGTCGCCGAGAATCGCCTGGATGATGCCAAAGGCGAATTTGCCTCACTGCTGCAGCAATACCCCAACGACGATGATTTGCGCTTTTCCTTGGCTTTGGTCTGCCTGGAAGCAAAAGCCTGGAAAGAAGCGATCATTTACCTGGAAGAGCTGGTCGAGCGCGACAGTCACAGCGATGCCGCACACTACAACCTGGGCCGCGCGTATGAAGAGCTGGACGACATCCCCAGCGCTCTGATCGAGTACGCCCTGGTCGGCCCCGGCAACGACTACCTGCCAGCACAGGCGCGACAAAGCGACCTTCTGTTCAAGCAGCAACGCGGCCGCGAAGCATCCAATCGCTTGCGTCAGGCCCGCGAAAGCCAGCCCGACTACGCCATCCAGCTTTACCTGATCGAGGCCGAAGCCTGGTCCAAGCAGCAGGACACCGAGCGCGCCTGGCAGCTCATCCAACAGGCTCTGGAGCAGTTCCCAGATGACCTCAACCTGCTCTATACCCGCGCCATGCTGGCGGAAAAGCGCGATGATCTGCCGCTACTGGAGCAAGACTTACGCTTTATTCTCGAGCGCGAGCCAGACAACGCCATGGCCCTCAACGCCCTGGGCTACACCCTGGCAGATCGCACCACGCGCTACGCCGAAGCCAAACAACTGATTGAGCAGGCGCACCAGCTCAACCCGCAGGATCCAGCCATTCTCGACAGCCTCGGCTGGGTGAATTACCGCATGGGCAACCTGGATGAAGCCGAACGCCTGTTGCGTCAGGCCATGCAAGAGTTTCCCGATCACGAAGTGGCCGCCCACTTGGGCGAAGTGCTGTGGGCGCAAGGCAAGCAAAAGGAAGCCCGCGCACTCTGGCGCGACGCTCTAAAGCAACAACCTGATAGCGACATACTGCGCAGCACACTGTTGCGCCTGACCGGAGCAGAGAAACTTTGATGTTTGCGCGCCACCTGCTGATTTTCAGCCTGATCACATTACTAGCAGGCTGCGCCGGCCTGACCTCTCGCGAAGCCCTCGAAGGCCAGGGCAATGCGCAAAGCTGGCAAGCCCATAAACAGCAAATTAGCAGCCTGGATGCCTGGCAGATCAACGGCAAAGTAGGTATCCGCGCGCCAAAAAACTCCGGCAGCGGCACCCTGTTTTGGCTGCAACGCCAAGATTACTTCGACATCCGCTTGTCTGGCCCACTGGGTCGCGGCGCAGCTCGGCTGACCGGCCGCTCTGGAGATATCCAACTGGAAGTGGCCAACCAAGGGCGCTACCAGGCCGAATCACCAGAGCAACTGCTACGCGAGCAGCTGGGCTTGAACCTACCCGTGTCGCACCTGTTCTGGTGGATTCGCGGCTTGCCCTCCCCTGACAGCAAAAGCCGCCTAAACCTCGACAGCCAGAGCCACTTGGCGCAGCTGAACCAAGACGGCTGGCATGTCGAGTTCCTCAGCTACAGCGAACAGAATGGCTTCTGGCTGCCTGAACGCATCAAGCTCAGCGGTTTTGACTTGCAAGTCACCTTAGTGATCAAGGACTGGCAACCGCGCCAGCTTGGCCAATGAGCAACCCAGCAATACCCGCCGCTGCCGAGCTAATTCTGCCGGCACCGGCCAAACTCAACCTAATGTTGCACATCCTAGGCCGCCGCGCCGACGGTTATCACGAACTGCAAACGCTGTTTCAGTTTCTCGATTTTGCCGATGAGCTAGGTTTTGCTCTGCGCACCGACGGCCAGATTCGCTTACATACCCCCATCGAAGGTGTGCCTCACGACAGCAACCTAATCGTGCGCGCTGCGCGTCTGTTGCAAATGCATGCCGGATGCACACTGGGCGCCGACATCTGGCTGGACAAGCGCTTGCCTATGGGCGGCGGCATCGGTGGCGGCAGCTCGGATGCCGCCACCACCCTGCTCGGCCTTAAGCACCTGTGGCACCTCGACTGCAGCGAAGATCAGCTCGCTACCCTGGGCCTGAGCCTGGGTGCAGATGTGCCGGTATTCGTGCGCGGCCACGCGGCCTTTGCCGAGGGCGTCGGGGAAAAACTGCAACCGGTGACCCTGAGCGAACCGTGGTTTCTCGTGGCGATTCCGCAAGTGCTTGTCAGCACAGCGGAAATTTTCTCCGACCCTGAGTTGACACGGGATACGCCGCCCATTAAAGTTCGCAGCCTTCTTGAGGGGGGTGGTCGTAATGACTGCCAGCCGGTGGTCCAGAAGCGTTACTCAGAAGTTCGTAACGCTTTGATCTTGTTGAACAAATTTGTTCCGACTAGATTAACCGGCACTGGAGCTTGTGTGTTTGGGAGCTTCCCAAACCAGGACGATGCTGATAAAGTCGCCCGCCAACTTCCAGCCACTTTGCCAAGTTTTATTGCCCAAGGCCGTAACATCTCGATGTTGCACCGCAAGCTAGAAAAATTGGTCGAGAAGTGAATGCGTGCTGTTAGTTGTAAAGCAATATCGGGTTATATGTAGGGGCGTCGCCAAGCGGTAAGGCACCAGGTTTTGATCCTGGCATGCGTTGGTTCGAATCCAGCCGCCCCTGCCATTCCGTCCTGGAGCGGAGATATAACTCAGAGCATTCGGTTACACAGATACAGGGGCGTCGCCAAGCGGTAAGGCACCAGGTTTTGATCCTGGCATGCGTTGGTTCGAATCCAGCCGCCCCTGCCATTTCTGTACTCATCCAGGTATACCCTCAGCCGGCAGGTACTGCGCGTGTCCAAGATGATGGTTTTTACGGGGAACGCTAACCCCGATCTGGCGCGACGTATCGTACGTCAGCTGCACATTCCCCTCGGTGATGCTTCTGTCGGTAAATTTTCCGACGGCGAAATCATGATTGAAATCAACGAAAACGTCCGCGGTAAAGACGTCTTCCTGATTCAACCGACGTGCGCGCCAACCAATGACAACCTGATGGAACTGGTAGTGATGGCCGATGCCTTCCGCCGCTCCTCAGCGACCCGAATTACTGCAGTCATCCCCTACTTTGGCTATGCCCGCCAGGATCGCCGTCCGCGCTCCGCTCGCGTGGCCATCAGCGCCAAAGTTGTGGCCGACATGCTCACCGTTGTAGGCATCGACCGGGTACTTACCGTCGACCTGCACGCGGATCAGATCCAGGGCTTCTTCGATATCCCAGTAGATAACATCTACGGCTCCCCAGTTTTGGTGGACGATATCGAAGACCAACGCTTCGAAAACATGATGATCGTCTCCCCAGATATTGGCGGCGTGGTGCGTGCGCGTGCCGTGGCCAAGTCACTGGGTGTTGACCTGGCGATCATCGACAAGCGCCGCGAGAAAGCCAACCACTCCGAAGTGATGCACATCATCGGTGACGTGGAAGGCCGTACCTGCATCCTGGTCGATGACATGGTGGATACCGCCGGCACCCTGTGCCACGCAGCCAAAGCACTGAAAGAGCACGGCGCCTCAAAAGTCTTCGCCTACGCCACGCACGCCGTACTGTCGGGCCGCGCGATCGAAAACATTGAGAAATCTGTACTCGACGAGCTGGTGGTGACCAACACCATCCCGCTGTCTGCCGCCGCGCAATCCTGCTCGCGTATTCGCCAGCTGGACATCGCCCCGGTAGTTGCTGAGGCAGTTCGCCGCATCAGTAATGAAGAATCGATCAGCGCGATGTTCCGTTAATTCGGAATACGCACTGAGCACAAACGCCCTGCCCTAATGGCACGGCATGTCAACCAACCGTCCCGTCGCTGGTCGCAAGCGTAACGGACGGTTTGGTTATTTTGGAGAAGTGAAAATGACTGTTGAATTTACTCTGAATGCTGAAGCGCGTTCTGACCTGGGGAAAGGTGCGAGCCGCCGCCTGCGTCGTAACGTTGCGATGGTTCCTGCTGTAATTTACGGCGGCGACAAAGCCCCGGAATCGATCAGCCTGCTGGCCAAAGATTTCGCCAAGCTGCTGGAAAACGAAGCTGCCTACAGCCACGTGCTGACTCTGAACGTTGCCGGCAGCAACGAAAGCGTGCTGATCAAAGCTCTGCAGCGCCATCCAGCCAAAGGCTTTGTGCTGCACGCTGACTTCGTTCGCGTTGTGGCGGGCCAGAAGCTGACCGCCCTTATCCCACTGCACTTCCTCAACCAGGAAACTTCGGTTGGCGTTAAGCAGCAAGGTGGCGAAGTTTCCCACGTCCTGTCTGAAGTAGAAGTTTCTTGCCTGCCGAAAGACCTGCCAGAATTCATCGAAGTCGACATGGCTGCCGTTGAAGTGGGTCAGATCGTTCACTTGGCCGACCTGAAACTGCCAAAAGGCGTTGAGCTGGTTGCATTGGCTCACGGTAACGACCTGGCAGTGGCTAACATCCACGCCTCGCGCGTTGCTAAAGAAGAAAGCGCAGAAGGTGAAAGCGCTGCCGAGTAATCGTGCATCGCCGGAAAAGAGCCCAGCCAATGGCTGGGCTTTTTCACAGAAAGGGCTCCTAACATGACTGCCGTACAACTGATCGTTGGCCTGGGTAACCCTGGCCCTGAATACGACCAGACCCGGCATAATGCAGGGGCCCTTTTTGTTGAGCGCCTGGCTGACAGCCAGCGCATCAACCTGAGCCTGGACAAAAAATATTTTGGCCTTACTGGCAAATTCAGCCATCAAGGCCGCGATGTTCGTCTGTTGATCCCCACCACCTTTATGAATCGCAGCGGCCAAGCCGTAGCGGCACTGGCGAATTTCTTCCGCATTGCACCGGAAGCCATTCTGGTGGCCCACGACGAACTCGACATGCCTCCCGGCGTCGCCAAACTCAAACAGGGTGGCGGGCACGGCGGGCATAACGGACTGCGCGACATCATCGCCCAGCTCGGCAATCAGAATAATTTTTACCGCCTGCGGCTTGGCATTGGCCATCCCGGGCATAGCAGCATGGTCTCCAACTTCGTCCTCGGCCGCGCCCCACGTAGCGAACAGGAACTGCTGGATACCAGCATTGATTTCGCCCTAGGCAGCCTGCCAGAAATACTCGCAGGCGACTGGAGCAAAGCCATGCACAAACTGCACAGCCAGAAAGCCACCTCTTAACTCTTTACCGCCATTCGCGCGAGGGACACACCATGGGATTCAACTGCGGCATCGTCGGCCTACCCAACGTCGGCAAGTCCACCCTGTTCAACGCCCTCACCAAATCCGGTATTGCGGCAGAAAACTTCCCGTTCTGCACCATCGAGCCGAACAGCGGCATCGTGCCGATGCCCGACCCGCGCCTTGCCGCGCTGGCGGCCATTGTCAACCCGAAGCGCATCCTGCCCACCACCATGGAATTCGTCGATATCGCCGGCCTAGTGGCGGGCGCATCCAAAGGTGAAGGCCTGGGTAACAAATTTCTCGCTAACATCCGCGAGACCGACGCCATTGCCCACGTGGTGCGCTGCTTCGAAGACGAAAACGTGATTCACGTCGCCAACAGCGTTGACCCTAAGCGCGACATCGAAATCATCGATCTTGAGCTGATCTTCGCCGACCTCGACAGCTGCGAAAAACAGCTGCAGAAAGTCACCCGCAACGCCAAGGGCGGTGACAAGGAAGCGGTCGTACAGAAAGGTTTACTGGAACAGCTGATCAACCACTTCAGCGAAGCCAAACCCGCGCGTAGCCTGATGAAAACCATGAGCACCGACGAAAAAGCGGTGATTCGCGGCTTCCACCTGCTCACCACCAAACCAGTGATGTACATCGCCAACGTCGCCGAAGACGGTTTCGATAACAACCCACTGCTCGACGTCGTGCGCGCTATCGCCGAAGAAGAAGGCGCGATCGTGGTGCCGGTGTGCAACAAGATTGAAGCAGAAATCGCCGAACTCGATGACGGCGAAGAAAAGGACATGTTCCTCGAAGCCCTAGGCCTAGAAGAACCCGGCCTAAACCGCGTAATCCGTGCCGGCTATGAAATGCTTCACCTGCAGACTTACTTCACCGCTGGCGTCGAAGAAGTCCGCGCCTGGACTGTCAAAATCGGCGCCACCGCCCCGCAAGCAGCTGGCGTGATCCACACAGACTTCGAAAAAGGCTTTATCCGCGCCGAAGTGATCGCCTACAACGACTTCATCCAGTACAAAGGTGAAGCCGGCACCAAGGAAGCCGGCAAATGGCGCCTGGAAGGCAAGGAATACATCGTCAAAGACGGCGACGTCATGCATTTCCGCTTTAACGTGTAAGCGTTTGATCGTGCGCAGAAATTTTCACTCAACAGGGTTGACAGCCAACCCCAAGACGCGAATAATGCGCGCCACTCGGCTACGTAGCTCAGCTGGTTAGAGCATAGCATTCATAATGCTGGGGTCCGGGGTTCAAGTCCCTGCGTAGCCACCAAACAAAACAAGGGTTTACCGAAAGGTAAGCCCTTTTTTGTGCGCGTGAGTAACTACAATGTGACTACAACGCGCCCACAACGGGAATGGAAGCCAAATGAGATATCTGAAAGTAGTCTTGCTCGCTGTCATGTTATTCGCGGCAGGCCTCACTGCCTACGACAGACTCCCACTGCAGTACAAGCACACCATTTCTGACTGGTATAACCGGATTGGGGCGCCTCACTACGTCGAAGCGCCAGATCTCTATTCAGAACGAGACCAGGCATCAGTTATCAGCGACATGCAGGCACGCGGCCACAAGCTGAAGTGCTATGGCAACCTGGGTGATCGAGAGCGAATTGATAAGCATAACGACTATTTATGCTCCGCTCATATCAGTACCGCTTACAACAACATCCAAGCTCGGCTGGTCACTTTCTTCTTTGCTAAAGGAAAGCTAAACCACGTACGCATCGAGTTTGCGAGCAGCAGCTTTGATGACCTACAGGGTTACTTATCTACAAGCCTTGTCGCCTATCCACGTATGGATAAGAGCCCATGGGCAAGATTCGAGAAGGGACTGATGGTCTGGAGAGTAAAAGAGGGTGTACTGATGGCTTCGGCCGAGAAAGCCCACGGAAGCAACCCCATTATTTTATGGAGTAGCCGCACCAGCTTCCGAAGCAAACACCCTGGAAGGGAGTGCCCTACTCCGCCAGCAAACTCCCCATTGCTCAAATCGCTGATTGAAAGCGAGGACTACAAAGCCTGGTGCGCGCTTTGAAGCAATGCTGACAACCGTAGCGCTGATTCAAAGTGATCCGCCTGGGCTGCCAACCACACTGCTTAACCAGTGGCATTAGCACAAAGCTGGGTTATCTAGCGGCGCTTAACCTGTGTCTGCGTACCCAACAGCAAGCCCGCAAAGATCAGCACAGCGCCAAGCCAGTGATAACTCTGCAAGCCCTCCCCCAGCAGCAACCACCCCAGTACGGCGGTAAATACCGGCATCAGGTAGTTAGAGAGGGCTGCCCGCGACGCGCCCAATACTCGGATGGCATGGTTCCAAGCCAGATAGGCGAGCAATGAGGCGAATATCGCGGTGTAACTGATGGCGGCCACGTTCTCTGCCGTCAGGTTGAAGTGAGCGCCCTGGGCCAGCTCGTAAAGGTAGAACGGCAGAATCAGCGGCACGCCCAGCAGCATCAGCACACCAAGCAGGGCTAACGGTGGGATCGGCAGCAAATACGCAGCCCAGCGCCTGAGCAGTAGCGAATACAGCGCCCAGTCGGCCACCGCCAGCAGCATGATCAAATCGCCCTTGTTGAATGCCAGGCCACTGAGGCTGGTCCAGCTACCTTTGCTGATCAACACCAGCAGTCCGCCTGCGGCCACTGCCATGCCCCACCAGGCGCGACGCTGAGGCCATTCGCCGAGCAGCAGGCCCGCGCCAATAAAGGTCATCAGCGGCAGGCAGGTGTTAACCAAGGTGATATTAATTGCCGCCGTAGTTTGCGCGGCAGCGTATAGCAGGCTGTTGTAGCCGGCGATGCCAACGCCGGCGAGTGCCAACAGACGCCAGCCGGCAACACGCAGTGCAGCGCGATGCCGCCACAAAGGCTTGGCTACGAAGGGCAGCAGCAGAACCAGAGCCAGGCTCCAGCGCCAGAATGACAACGCAAACGGCGGAATTTCACCCGCAAACGCCCTGGCCACCAAGGCATTGCCGGACCAGCACAGCGTTGCCAGTAGCAGACCGGCCAACGCGACACGCACGGAAGACTGCATGCTTCAGCTCTGCCCGAGCGGGCGCAGGCGGTATTGCGGCGGCAATTGCTCCATACCATTAACGGCAACGTTGAGGTCCTTCCAGCGGCCGTCCTTGATGCCGTAGATACAGCCATGCACCGATAATGGCTGCCCACGATGCCAAGCGTTCTGCACGATGCTGGTGTGGCTGACGTTGGCCACTTGCTGAATCACGTTGAGTTCGCAGAGGCGGTCGACCTGCTCTTCTTCGCTGGGAAACTGCGCCAAGTGCTCGCGGTGCTCGTAGTAGAGATCACGAATGCTGCGCAACCAGCCGTCGATCAGGCCGAGCTGGCCATCCTGCATCGAGGCACGCACGCCGCCGCAGCCGTAATGGCCGGTGACCAGGATATGTTTGACCTTGAGCACATCGACCGCGTATTGGATCACCGACAGGCAATTGAGATCAGTGTGCAGCACCACGTTGGCGACATTGCGGTGCACAAACAGGTCACCCGGCAACAGACCAACAATCTCGTTGGCCGGCACCCGCGCATCGGAGCAACCGATCCACAGGTACTCTGGCACCTGCTGCTGGGCCAGCTTGGCGAAGAACTCGGGATCTTCTTCCTTGATCGCCTCGGCCCAGCGCGCGTTGTTGTCGAAGAGGTGTTGTAGATCGCTCATGCTTCGCTCCCAGGTTCGTCGATGCGCACCATAGGAGCGCTACGGGCTTTTGACAAGCACGCGCGGCTCTCGATCACAGCAGTCTGCTCAAGCCCGTCGGCGACGCAGCAACCAGATAATCAGCAGCAGGCCCGCCAACAGCACCAGGCTCACGCCCCACTGCAAGGGCCCCGCGTAGCGGTACAGCTCAGCCGGCTGCAGGCTAGGCGCACGCCGCATACGCTGCTCGGCGGCCGCGCCCTGGGTCGGAATATCGGCCAGACCGTCGCCGTCCAAGTCCGGCAGGCTGCGAATATGGTCGAGCAGCCCCTGCCACTCTTTATATTCCTGCACGCCGGGCTGCTGCGGATCGGCATCAATGATGGCGTCCTTGATCGCCGCCAGCGGCCGGCCCTCCGCATCCTTGGGCTGCACGTTGAGCAGGCCCTGGGTCAAGTCGCTGACCAGCCAAGTAAAGCTGCCCACGTAGCTGGTGGCGCCAATGCTGTAGAGGCGCGGGTCCGCCAGATCCAACGCGGTGTAGCCCTTGATTGGGTCGCCCAGCTCAATCCTGCTGACCCGATCAAACGGCACGCGCCAGGGGTTATAGGCAAAACGCAGGCCTGACACGCGCGGGTAATAGCTTTTGCTTTCACGCACCTGATAGGCCAGAAGCAGAACCTCGAGCAGGTTCTTCAACTCCTGCCCTGTGACATACACCTTGATCAACGGATAACCCGGCGCATCATCCAGCTCGCCAATGCCCAGCGGGGCGATGCGAAACAGATCGGACACGGCCTGTACGCCGTGCCGACCTTTGATCAGGTTGTCGCGGATGGTGCCATTGCCAGTGAACGACACATCGCTGCCCGTGGCCTGGCGTAGGGCATCGGTGACCAGGTTGCCGAGAATAGGATCGTCATACGCGCGGGTCAGGGTCTTGTCGACCTTGGCCAGCGGTTGGTCGAAGGTGTAACCCTTGGGCGCCAGCATCTGTGCGCTGACCACTTGTTTGAAGTCCTCGACCTGGGCGGTAATGGCGACGCTGCCGGCAATCTGGTCATTGATCGGATGCAGTTGGTAGTCGACAACCTGCGGTTTGCCATCCGCCGGCAGGCGCATACGCAGCTCGCCCAGGTGCTGAATCTCAGAGCCGGCCTGCATCACTGGCGTACGCCCGTTAACCAGCACAGGTTGCGCCAACGCCGTGTGCGAGTGGCCACCGACCACGATATCGATACCCGGCACCTGCTCGACCAGCTCGACCTCCTCACCGCGCCAGCTGCCGTCCTCCTGCTGCACCACGCCCATGTGCGAGAGCAGAATCACCACCTCGGCGCCCTCCTCGCGCAGCTTGGCAACCATGGCCTGGGCGGTCGCGACCGGATCGGAAAACACCGCCGGCTTGATCATCGGGCTGACCGCCACAGCGTTATTACCGAGCAAGCCGAACAAACCAAAGCGGATGCCGCCCTTGTCGATCAGCTTGTACGGCGCAATGCGCCCAGCCCGGTAGTGCGCCTGCAAGCTGTCGTCTTCTTTGCGCGCGGGATCGAAGCCGAGGTTGCTCGACAGCAGCGGCATCAGCGCAGCGCCCTTGATCTTGTGCACCGAGCTGATCATAGCGGCCAAGCCGGCCGGACGAAAATCGAATTCGTGGTTGCCCAGGGTCGCGGCGTCATAACCCAGCTCGGTCATCAGACGCAGCTCGCCACCGGTTTCGCGGGTCACGGTATGAAACAACGTACCCATGCTGAAATCGCCACCGTCGAGCAGCAGCACCGGTTGTTCGCCAGCAGCCGCGCGGCGCTGCTCCAGCAAGGTGGCCAAACGCGCAACACCGCCGACGGTGTCGTCATCGCCGGTGGTGGCCGGGGAATATTCGTTGTTCGGGCCAAAGCCGAGCAGACGTGATTGCCAGTCGTTGGTGTGCAGGATGGTAAAGCTGCGCTCGGCGCTGGAAGCCTGAGCGGCGGTAAATAGACAAGACACCGCGAGCAACGCAGCAGACAGGCGCATGACAGATCCTTAGGCAATGGGCCGAACACAACGGCCGCGCAGGGCAGCGACTCAGTATGCGACAAGCCCTGCGTCAGGTCAGCGGCGGATCACGCCGCACGCGGTAGCCAATCGTGTCAGCGCCTGGCGCGAGGGCACGATACGCTAAACCGCTCAACGCCATTCGCGGCTAAAGCCCCTCCCACAAAATCAAGACTTCAAGGGTGATGCGGCGCTAGTCGAACAGCGGGCACACCATCACCAAGGCATCTTCACGGCCACCAACGGCCGGGTAGTAATCACGACGCCTACCGACTTCGTTAAAGCCGTAGCGCTCGTACAGGCGATACGCTCCCTGATTGCTCGCCCGCACTTCTAGAAAACAGTCATTGGCACCCTGCTGCTGGGCCTGCTGCATCAAGTGTTCGAGCAGCTTCAGCCCCAGGCCGCGGCCCTGGCTTTCAGCTTTGACGGTGATATTGAGCAGGTGCGCTTCGTCCATGATGATCTGGATCACACCATGGCCGACCTGCTGCTCGCCTTCGAACATCACCCAGCAGTTGTAGGAGGTCAGGCTGTCGGTAAAGATGCCGCGTGTCCAGGGATGACTAAAAGCGGCGTATTCGATCTTCAACACCGTATCGATATCCGCCACAGTCATCGGGCGGAAGCTGATTGCATCACTCATTCAGGTTGACTCGGCAAGCAGTGGAAACCTCGACCCGCAGGCCGGGAAAGATGTATTCAATGGTTGGCCAACCAGCGCTGACGCACCCGGCGCATGGCCTGCCACAACTCGCGCTTACGCTCGGGCTCATCCATCAGCAACTCCAGGCCCGGCAAGGCCCAGGCAGCGCCCAGCCCTTCAACCTGCAGTTCGCGGTTATAGGCTTCGGCATCCGCCTCACCGGCAAAGCGAATCGCCGGCAAACCGACCAGCCACAGGCAGCTGCAGGGCTCCTGTTCTTCCAGCCGCGCGCCGACAAAACTTTGCACAAATTCCAGCGCCGCATCGGGCCCTTGGTCAATTTGCCCGCGCGCCAGCAGCGGCCAGCGCACCGGCTCGCCAATCAGTTGCGGGCTGTCGGGCAGGCCGGCGGCACGCAGCAAGTCTTTGAGGAGCAGGTAGGCAGGATCACGCCCTTGCAGTGGCTCACCGGTGGGCAACTCGACCAACACGGCGCAGGCGCCAGCGCGCAGCAGTTGCAGGGCAAAGCGCGGCGGTGCAACAGAAACCTTTGGCTCAACCACCTGCGCCTCAGTTTCAGCAACCTGGGAGATGCCCTGACGCGCCGCCACAGTGGGGCGTGGCACTTCAATTTTTGTCCGGGCAATCGGCGCTTCTACTGCCTGCGGCTGATATGCCGGCGCGGCCTCTGCCACTCGCTGCTCCACCACCTGTTCGGCTAGCGGGATCGGCACCTCGACTTCAGGCTCGACAAGCGTTCCCAGCAGTTCAGGGCGCGAGGGTGCAGCAAAGGGCAATTCCACACGCGGCAGCCAGCTGGCCACCTGCATGGCACTCAGGTAAGCACGGCGACGAAGCTCTGTAATCAAACGTCAGCCGCCTGTGGATGCGCTTTTTGCCCCGCCTGCATGAGGTTCAGCGCATTGATATAGGCCTTGGCTGAGGCCACCAGAATGTCGGTATCGGCGCCGTTACCATTGACGATGCGCCCGCCCTTCTCCAGACGCACGGTGACTTCACCTTGCGAATCGGTGCCTTGGGTAATGGCATTGACCGAATACAGCTGCAGGCTGACCTCGGAACGGGCGATCGACTCAATGGCCTTGAAGGTGGCATCCACTGGGCCTGAACCATGAGCGCTGGCTTTATGCTCGGCGCCATCAACGCTGATCACCACCTGAGCCTGCGGCACTTCACCGGTCTTGCTCGCTACGTCCAGAGTCACCAGCTTGAAGTGCTCCGGCGCTTCTTCGCTAAGGGTGTCGGAGACCAGGGCTTGCAGGTCTTCGTCAAAAATCTCGTGCTTCTTATCGGCCAGATCCTTGAAACGGGCAAAGGCGGCGTTCAGCTCGCTTTCACCGGCCAACACAATCCCCAGCTCATCCAGGCGCGAGCGGAAGGCGTTACGCCCGCTCAACTTACCCAACGACAGCTTGTTGGTGTGCCAGCCCACGGACTGAGCGGACATGATCTCGTAGGTTTCGCGGTGCTTGAGCACGCCATCCTGGTGAATGCCCGACTCGTGGGCGAAGGCGTTGGCGCCGACAATGGCCTTGTTCGGCTGCACCGGAAAACCGGTGATGCCGGAAACCATGCGTGAGGTGCTGAGGATATGCGGCGTATCGATGCGCGTGTGCACGCCCAGCAGGTCAGCACGGGTTTTGATCGCCATGACGATCTCTTCCAGCGCGGCGTTGCCGGCACGCTCACCGAGGCCGTTGATGGTGCACTCCACTTGCCGCGCACCCGCCACAACCGCGGCCAAGGAATTGGCTACGGCCAGACCCAGGTCGTTGTGGCAATGCACCGAGAACACCGCTTTATCGGCGTTGGGCACGCGGTTAAGCAGTTGGCGAATGGTTTCTGCGTACTCATGCGGAATCGCATAGCCAACCGTGTCGGGAATATTGATGGTGCGCGCGCCAGCATCGATCGCGGCTTCGACGATACGGCAGAGAAAATCCAGCTCCGAACGCCCGGCGTCTTCACAGGAAAATTCGACATCGCTGCACAGATTGCGTGCGCGCTTAATCGCATGCACAGCCTGCTCAACCACCTGATCCGGCTGCATGCGTAACTTGTACTGCATGTGAATCGGGCTGGTGGCGATAAAGGTATGGATACGCCCGGAGTTGGCGCCCTTAAGCGCTTCGGCGGCGCGGTCGATATCCGCGTCCAGGGCACGCGACAGGCTGCACACCGTGCTGTCCTTGATGCTGTCAGCAATCGCCTTGACCGCGGCGAAATCGCCCGGGCTGGCGATGGCAAAACCCGCCTCGATCACATCGACGCGCAAGCGCTCCAGGGCCTTGGCGATGCGCAGCTTTTCCTCACCGGTCATGGACGCGCCCGGGCTCTGCTCGCCGTCGCGCAGGGTGGTATCGAAAATAATGACGCGATCGCTGCTGCTCATGCTGGTTTCCTCACGGAGTCGCCGTAGCACGCACCCGACGTCGGGGCGCGTGTCGATAGGGGTTGATTGTCGCGTGAAATGCCGCAGGCGGGAAGCGCGGCGCACACCAACGCCCCATCGCGGCTAAAGCCCCTCCCACGGCTTGATCGCACAAGCCTGCACGTAGGATGGATGTCGCTCTTTACATCCACCAACAACAAGCGACGGTGGATTTGCACCAGAAAGCAAAACGCCCACCAAAATGGTGGGCGTTTTCAGGCTAATCGATCGAGCTAACGCTAGCCGATCAGAGCGCTTGATCCCAAGGACGATCGCCATCCTTGTCCTTGATCCGGGTCGGTAGGCCCATCACGTCGAGCAACTTGAGGAACGGCGCAGCCGGCAGCTCTTCAACGTTGGCCATACGTGACACATCCCACTCACCACGCGCCACCAGCAGCGCAGCGGCTACAGGCGGCACGCCAGCGGTGTAGGAAATGCCCTGACTGTCGGTCTCAACATAGGCGTCTTTATGGTCGGCCACGTTGTAGATAAACAGCTCGGCCGGCTTGCCATCTTTAGTACCTTTGACCAGGTCACCAATGCAGGTCTTGCCGCTGTAACCCGGCGCCAGCGACGACGGGTCAGGCAGCACAGCCTTGACCACTTTCAACGGCACCACTTCGAGGCCTTCAGCGGTTTTCACCGGCTGCTCGGAAAGCAGGCCTAGGCTGTTGAGCACGGTGAACACGTTGATGTAGTGCTCACCGAAGCTCATCCAGAAGCGCACGTTAGGTACGTTCAAGTGCTTGGACAGGGAATGCACTTCGTCATGCCCGGTCAGGTAGAGATTCTGTTCACCGACTACCGGCAGATCGTCGGTACGTTTGACTTCAAACATGCTGTTGCTGGTCCACTGGCTGTTCTGCCAGCTCCAGACTTGACCGGTAAATTCACGGAAATTGATTTCCGGGTCGAAATTGGTGGCGAAGTACTTGCCGTGGGAACCGGCGTTGACGTCGAGGATATCGATCGACTCGATCGTGTCGAAGTACTGCTGCTGCGCAAGCGCGGCATAGGCGTTAACCACACCTGGGTCGAAACCGACACCGAGGATGGCAGTGATGCCCTTGTCCTGGCATTCGGCCAGGTGCTTCCACTCATAGTTACCGTACCAAGGTGGCGTTTCGCAGACCTTGCCCGGTTCTTCGTGAATGGCGGTATCAAGATAGGCCACACCCGTATCAATGCAGGCGCGCAGCACCGACATGTTAAGGAAGGAGGAACCCACGTTGATGACGATCTGCGATTCAGTTTCGCGGATCAGTGCCTTAGTTGCTTCTATATCCAGCGCATTGAGGGCATAGGCCTGGATTTCAGCCGGCTGCTTCAAGCTGCCTTTGGCCTTTACGCTGTCGATGATGGCCTGGCATTTGGAGATGTTGCGCGACGCGATAGCAATACGACCGAGTTCGTCGTTGTGCTGCGCGCACTTGTGGGCCACCACCTTGGCGACACCTCCTGCACCAATGATAAGAACGTTCTTTTTCAATTTCTTTATCTCTCCTTCAATTGTTAGCTCGTAGGGTGGATGACGCTTTTCTCATCCACCAGCGCGATCGCCGAAAGGTGGACGGAAAAAGCGCCGTCCACCCTACGGATCAGCTGAGGCTGGACAGGTAATCGTCAAAACCAAATTCGCGAACCACCTCAACACTACCGTCGAGTTGCTTCACCACGATGGACGGCATTTTCAGGCCGTTAAACCAGTTTTTCTTAACCATGGTGTAACCCGCAGCGTCGATAAACGACAGACGATCGCCGATGGCTAGCGGACGATCGAATTGGTACTCACCGAAGATATCGCCTGCCAAGCACGACTTGCCGCACACCATGTAGGTGTACTCGCCAGTGCAGGGCTCCATCTTGGCGTTGAGCCGGTAGATCAGCAGATCAAGCAGGTGCGCTTCGATCGAGCTGTCGACCACGGCCAAGTGCTTGCCGTTGTAGAGGGTGTCGAGGACCGTGACTTCCAGGGAAGAACTCAGGGTAATCGCCGCTTCGCCCGGCTCCAGATACACCTGCACGCCGAAACGCTCGGAGAAGGCCTTGAGCCGCGCGCAGAACTGATCCAGCGGATAGCCTTCGCCGGTGAAATGAATGCCGCCACCGAGGCTGACCCACTCAACCTGCTGCAGCAGATGGCCGAAACGCTCTTCGATGGTACTGAGCATCTGATCGAACAGCTCAAAGCTGCCGTTCTCACAGTTGTTGTGGAACATAAAGCCGGAGACTTTATCCATCACCGTGGCGATCTTTTCCGGGTCCCACTCGCCGAGGCGGCTGAATGGTCGCGCCGGATCGGCCAGCAGATAATCCGAGCTGCTCACCTGCGGGTTAACGCGCAGGCCGCGCACTTTGCCGGCAGAAGCTTCGGCAAAACGCTCAAGCTGGCCGATGGAGTTGAAGATGATCTTGTCGCAGTTAGCCAGCATCTCAGGGATTTCATCGTCAGCCCACGCCACGCTGTACGCATGGGTTTCACCGACGAACTTCTGCCGACCGAGCTTGAGCTCATACAGAGAAGACGAAGTGGTGCCGTCCATGTACTGCTGCATCAGGTCAAACACCGACCAGGTGGCAAAGCACTTGAGCGCAAGCAATGCCTTGGCCCCGGAGTGTTCGCGCACGTAGGCGATCTTTTCCAGGTTACCCAGCAGCTTTTGCTTGTCGATGAGGTAGTACGGCGTCTTGATCATCTGTATGCCTATACAAGGTCGGCCGGCAAGAAATCAGCTGCGCTGACCCCTCCCCAAAAAGTGGAGGCGAATTGTGCCGATAACAGCGGCATATCGAAAGAGCAACGGGGATATTTCGTCGACTGCACGACCGTTGGTGGCGCACAGCAGCAAACCAGCAGCCATTCAATATGACCGCCGGGAGAATGCAGCACGGGGGTTACAGCGCCATGACGGTTAGTTGATTGGCGTCGCGGTGAGATTGGCGCGGATGTCGGCGTTTTGCAGTTTGATCCCGAACATCGAGGTCACCGCACCGCCGGTGGGGTGTACGTGTTGAATCCGGTCGATATTCACCTCCTTGAAATGCACCCGTCCGTTCACCGCAAAACCAAGCGGGTCGGGAGTCACTGGCGTGCAACCCGAACCGGTTTTATTGCACACCTTGGTCGGTGCCACGTCGAGATTAAGGTCGACATTAAACCCGTAGGTGTTGGCATTGGGATTATTCGGGGTGCCGTCGGAGGTGTGGAAGTTGTCCACCACCAACTGACTACCTGTGCCATTCACCCCGTTGACCCGCCCGGTTTCAATGATGATCTGGTTGCGCTTCTCGTTCGTCGATACCGCGTTGGCCGGATTGCCGGAGCCATCACGCACGAACACGTTCTTCAACTTGACCGACAGCCCTTCATTGCCACGGTCTTCCCAGCGCCCGCCACTGGCGCTGCACGTCGCGGAAGAGCTGCCGCTGCCGCCGACACAAAGAGCGCCAGCCCCACCCGAGCTAATCGCCAGGGTTGAACCTTGCTCATAACGTTTGAGCACCAAGCGGCCGATGCTGCGGCCGGTCAGCCGATCGCCCCAACGCACGTTGCCTACATCCAGCTTCGACCAATAGGTGCCCTTACGCAGCTCGACACCGTTGTTGCTGATATCCAGCGAGCCCTCGCGATAGTGCATCTCATAACTGCTGCCGGACAGCCACAGGCCGCGACCATTTTCATCCACGGTGACCGCCGCATTGGCCTCAGTAATATAGAAGTCGGCGTTGTAACGCAGGCCATCGCCCACGGCACCACCGGCCTTGAGGGTAATTTGACCATTGAGGGTAAAGTCATAGGCGGGGAAGATTTCCATCAGCACCAGCAACTCGGTGCCGCCCTGCAGCGGTGCATTGGCGTCACCGACACGCAAGCCATCAAAGCTGTAACTGCCCACCACATTCTTCAGCCCCAGGCGCATGCCATCGAAATGACCGTTGTAGCCACCACTGTTTAGGTCGCTGTTGCTGCCGGCATAGCAACTGGTGCTAACCCCCGCCGCGCAGCTCTTGGTCAGATCGAAGGTGAACTGGCCAGTGCCGTGGGTACGCAGACCACTGAACCACATGCTGTTGCCGTTATCGGTGAGCGCCAGCGAGCTGTTGACCATATTCCAACTGAGATCGGCACTGATGCCCTTCTGCCCGGAGTTGGGGTCACCGCCCGGCCGCAGTTTCAACCAGTTCTGCCGCGCGCCCTGATCGAGGAAGTTCAGCTCCAGCGCCAGGCCGCCGAGTTTTTGATTGCTCGGGTTGCCCATGATCAGGCCGCCAAGGGTGGCGTTGAATTTGAGATCCTGAAAGGCAATTTTGGCGTAGCTGCCAGCGCCGTCCTGCTCTAAATCGAGGGTTAGGCCGGCGTTGCTGATTAGGCTGCCGGCGAAGTTCTCGGCGCGCAGCACGCCTTCGTCCTGATACTGGAACAGGCTGTTAGCGATGGTGATATTGGGCTTGATCCGCAACCCCTCGCCGCTGGCCCCGCCGCCGGCAATACTGATGCTGCCACCCAAGCGCAGGTCCATGTTCAGCTTGCCAAAGCTGCGCTGGGCATCAACGTCACGCAGGTCCGGGCTACCCGGGGTAACCGCCACACCCAGTGTCGGGTCGCCATGGGCCAGATCGAGGCCGATACCGGCAATCGAGCCAACAAAGCGCGAAGTGCCCAGGTCCAGTTTGATTTCTTGGCCGTTGCCGCCGCTGACGATATCCAGGTAAGCGTTGTTCAGGTAGGTATCGAACGACAGGCCTTTGACGATCAGATCAAAGCCATTGTCGCGGTAATAGAAAGTCGCCGCGCTCAGCGACAGCTGGCTGTCATCCACACTGAAACCGCTAACGCCACTGGCCCCGCCGCCACTCAGTTTGAGTGTGGCGCCCAGGGTGAAAAAGGCGCGAAAGGAACCGAAGCTTTTGCTGCTACCGGCCAGTTCGATGTTATCGATGCTCAGCACCTGGGCACTGCCGCTGTGCTGCACCTGCAATTGATCGCCGACCACATCCAGCGTGGTGGTCGAGCTGCTGCCAGCCGTTTGCGCTTTACCACTGACGCCCTTGAGGCTGAGGGTCTGACCATCCTGAATGTAATTAACACTGCCGGCCGACCAGCCGCCGCCAGTGGTTTGCAGACTAATACCATCGCGTCCACTGACGGCGGACAACGCCTGATCATCCAGCGCCTGCATGGCCTGCGCCAGGGGAGTCACTAAGGGGCAGAAGAGCGCGAGCAATAACAGCGAATAACGGGGCATGGCTCAACACTCCTCAATTCTGTGGGAAGACCAGCACGTTGCCCTGCATGCGGATGGTGCCGTCGATCTTCGCCGAGAAGATATTGGTCTGCTGGTACGACGGATTACCGCCATTGGCCACACTCAGCGATTTGTTCTGCCAGCCGCCTTGGTTGGCAACACCAAAGGCGAAACTGCCGTCCTTGAACTTCACCTCGTTGGGCAAACCGAACTCCAGCACATCCTGATTGAAGGCCGCACCATCCCCGCCAAAACCGCTGTTGATGGTGCGGGTGCGCAGCGTCAGCCCTTCAAAACTGAACACACCCTTGAGGTTGTCCAGTACATACCAGCCACCATCGGCCTCAGAGCGAATCGCTACGCGCATACCGCAATTTTCCGGCGTAGTGGCTCCCGCATTGGCGCAGCTGCGCTGGGTGGCCGTCCAGGTACTGGGGTTGTTGCTGGCCGGTTTGCTCCAGAGCACACCGCCGTCCTTGTTGATGCTGAACTCACCCGACAGGTAAACCCCGCCTTGGCCATTCATGCCGCTCAAGGTGTCATCATCCAGCGCCTGCAGCTCGGCATAGGCCGGCAAGGCAAACAGCGCACCGAGGGCTAACCAAGTTTTAGAGATCACGGCTGGTCACCTTCAGGTAGTTGATGCTGAGCCCCTGGATGGCGTTGTAGCCAAAGTTGTAGCCCCCCGTAGAAAAGCTCCCGGTTCCGGCTTTGAGGTTATCAATCACGATATTGGTGCGTGGAGCGTTGGCATAGAAATCACTGGCAATCGCATTACGCGCCGCCAACGGGCGCGCACTGCCATTGGCGGCGCGGGTCACAGGATTGGGCAGCTCCAGCACAAACTGGCCGTTACTGCTGACATCAAACAACAACGGCTGGCTCTTGCCATAACCCAGAGAAATATTGGCGTAGGCATTGCTCAGCGTCAGGGTGCGAGCGGTCTGTTCCTGCGCGGTGGTGCAATTGGCCGTACCCGCTGCGCAGGACATCAGCTGCAGGCTCTTGGCGAAAATATTTACCCGTGCTTCACCCACCAACTGCCCCCGTGGATCGTCTCCCCACAACCGCAGGTAGCTGCCATCCATGACCAGTTCACTGAAGTCGAGATTGATGATGTCGGTGCGCCCGGCGGCCACCTGAAAATCGAAACGAATGCCCAGGTCGACTCGCTCGGATGCACGGCTGGAACAGTTGCTCCCGGCAGCCGCATAACCGCTGATACAGGCTTGCCCACCCGCGCCGGTTAATCGCTCGGGGAACTTGAATTCCAGCACGCTGATATTGCTCGGTGTGGTCTGCACCCATTGGCCGTCATCGCGCAGCGTGCGCAGGCTCTCGCCTTTGGCCAGGGTGATCTCAAACGGATGATCCAGCCGACCAATGTTCACCGGGTTCAGGTTCGCGCCTTTATTGCTACCGGTTGCCCCGAGGTAGAACTCCTTCACCGCAATCGGCACGTTCTGCCCCGAGGCATTATTAATGTCATTGATGGTGATCACCGCACCGGAGGCATCCATCAAGATCCCGTCCAGCACAAAACCAAATCCGGCACCTTGAACAGCGGACAGCTCCTGATCATCCAAGGCTTGCAGCTCTGCCTGGGCCGCAGCCGACAACAGCATCGCGCCTACCACACTCAGCCTGCGCATGATTAGCACCCCGCCGTAGCAGTGCCCAGACACGTGTCCTGGCGAGGAATACCGTTGAAGGCCTGGTCAAAATCGATATTGATCGGGGCCACCATGTTGCCGTTGGCATCACGGTATTTGGGCAGATTCATAAAGGCCCCTTTCAATGTATTGATCAGCGAATTGTTGTCCATGTCACGCCAGGCAACATCCTGGGTCTGCATGGAGATAAAGAAGCCCTTGGCGGCCCCTTCAATTGCGGCGGTTGCCGCCGAGTCACTCACTGCCATGTTACCCACGGGCAGAGACTGAAATTGCGATAACGAGAAACAGGTTTGGATACCAAGCAAAGCGCAGCCGTTAGATTTGATAATGGCCAGCGCGGCATCGGAGATCCCCGGCAAGCAGCCGCTGGTGCAATTTAGACCATCACCATTCTTAATCCCCGACATACCGGCACGAATGGGATCTGCGGCGCCATTGGGCGCCACTAGCTGGGCATCGGCTTCTAGTACGCTGGTGCGATAAATCCCCCCTAGGAACAACGCCAACCTCTGCCCAGCGTTAGCACTGTTATAAATCGCATCCGCAGTCCCTTTGATATGAACTGGAATGTTGCCGGTCAGGCTTTGAATATCCCCCGACAAAATACCCTTGGCCTCACCGAAGCCAATCCGCACACCCACCACCTTGTTGCCGGAATAAGCCAGTTCGAGAAAAGGATTGGCGATCTTGAACGGGTTGATGGTGTCGTCGGCATTGACCGTGCCCAATGCAAAATTATTAATCAACAGATCTGAAGAGCCCGCGATCTCACCCGGCCGAGTAACTGCGTCGTTGTATTGGCCAAGCTGCAGCTTCTTCATATTCAGCTGAGTCTCGACGTTCATGCCAAAATTGATCCGGGTGTAATCAATGCCCGCATTGCTATCCGTCGCCAGGTTAATAAACGCCTGCCCGGTCACCTCCGATAACTCGTTATCCGCCAACTCCACCATTTTGGCCTGAGCAGTCGCGCTGATTAATCCAGCACAGATCAACGCGAGCGCAGTGTTGGCAAAACCAAGGGTCGGACGCATGGCTGATTCCCTGTCGTTCTTATTTGAATGGCAGAGCCCAACGGACTCCACGCCTTGATTAACACTATAAAAAACCAGTCGCCTGAGCGTGCCGACCCATAGTCGAGAAAAACTCAGAACCGCGCCCCAGCACGAGCCAGGCGGCCACCACGCTGTTACCCATCACCACAACCTCGGTTACACGCGCCCAGGCATATCAGCAGACGATGACTGACACTCAAGCCTTGACCGTGGCTTGCAGTACAATCGGCGTTTTTTGCGAAAAGCTCGCGGAGCGGATGCCCCGATGATTGATCCCAAGCGCGTACTGCGCGCCCTTGCTGAACACTGGACGTTGCTTGAGCCGCTGTGTGAGCGCTTCGATGCCGGCACCTTGAGCCTGGTGGAGCTGCGCAACCAGCTCGCCGCGCAGTTGCCCGAAGGCACACCAACCGATGTGACGGCCCTGCTCGACCAATGGATCCGCCTGGATATCCTGGTGCCGGTGGCCAAGAGCCCTAATCGCTTTGAGCTGAATGCGCAGATTCACGACTTCCTCGCCTACCTGCGCCGCGAGCATCGCCTGGGCCTGTGCCTGGAGATCGAAGCCTACTTGCGTCACCTCGAACGCCTGGCTGGCTATATCAAGGATGCGTTTGAGGTACGCGACGCCAACGACCTGGCCCGCCAACTGCGCCTGCTGGATATGCGCGTACGCGATGTATTGAAGAAGCTGGCCAACGATGAGCAGGCGCTGGTTGCCGTGGCCGACCGAGCCAAAACCAGCGACCGACAGATCCCCCTGCGTCAACGTTACGCTGAAGTACTGGCGACCTGGGATGAGTACGTCGAAC
The DNA here is from genome assembly GCF_004920405.1 of Pseudomonas leptonychotis. Lineage (NCBI taxonomy): Bacteria > Pseudomonadati > Pseudomonadota > Gammaproteobacteria > Pseudomonadales > Pseudomonadaceae > Pseudomonas > Pseudomonas leptonychotis. Next base: position 8,120 of record NZ_RFLV01000004.1, on the reverse strand, counting down.
CGATGATCCAGCTGGTCGCCGCCGACGGCGCCTTCGAACAGGGCGTGTACCGCGTCGAACACGTATTGCTGCGTTTGCTTAGCGAACAGCAACGCCTCGGCCAACTGGTTGACGATGACCTGCTGTTGCGCACCCACGCGCGCATCCTGGAAATGCAGACCACCGCCCAGCTGACCCTGCGCCGTGCTCGCGAGCTGCTATTACCCCTACGCGAAGAGGCGCGCCGGCATAACGCCGTAACCCGCGGCGCAGCCCTGGCCCTGGCGGCAATCCGTAAAAAAGGCCTGGACGCCGTGCCGCAAGCCTCCCTGCCACTGTTCAGCCGCCCGCAAAGCACCTTTCTCGGCACCGCCTCGCAGGTCGAGGCTTATGTTTATGCCCTGGCCCGCTTCGAGCCTAAGCCCGCGCAATTTCCCAAAGCCCACACCACGCGCAAGGGCGAAGCCCCGCGCGCGCCACGCACCGCGCGCGAAATGCTCGAGCGTTGTGAACAAGCGCTGCCGCTGCCTGACCTGATGGTCTGGCTGCTGGAGCAGGAGCCCGAAGGCGCCACCGATGAATTGCTCTACTGGTTTTCACGCCTATCGCGCGACGCTCGCTTCCAGCGCGAACGCCTTGAGCGCCGCGACTATCTGACTGCCGAGCATCAGCTCAGCCTAAGTTCCTTTGCCTTGCTGAGCAGCCCCCATGCTTGAACCTTGCGTAGGGTGGACAACGCGCAGCTTGTCCACCACCTCCGACTGCCCGGTGGAAAACACGGTTTTCCACCCTACGACTGCCTGCGAGCATTGCGTATGAATATTGACCTGAAAGAACTGACCCAACTTGCTCCGATCTTCCGTGAGCTGTTCAAGGGTTACCACGTCAGCCGCCGCGACCCGGAGCTGTATGCTCAGCTGTCCAACCTGCAGGACCAGTACCGCGCGCTGTTCAAGGCCCTGGGCTATGAGCTGACCTGCGACAGCCGCGGCTTCTACTACTTCGTCCCTGAGCAAATGGGCGCGCAGGTCAACAAGACCGCCCAGCGTCTGGCACTGTTCACCTTTATTCTGGTGGAGCATCTGGCCGACCAAGGCCGCGACCCGCTGGCCGTACTCGATGGCGGCAGCCTCGGCCGTGACGAGCTGCCGGCGCTGCTGGAAAAATACCGCGATCTGTTCCTCCAAGCCGAAGTCACCAGCGTTGAGGAGCTGGAGGAGAAAGTCATGCGCCGCCTCAGCCAACTGGGCTTTGCCAGCGAGGACAACGGCATCTACCGCTTCCTCGCCCCCATGCACCGTTTCCTCGATGTGTGCCTGTCGGTGCAACAGGATCGCGACCTCGCTGCGACCCTGCACAGCAGCCTGCCGCTACCGACCCCAGTGCTACTGGACGATGAACAAGAAGACGAAATAATCAGCCTCGCCGAAGCTGACATGGACGAATCCGAAGAAGATGCCCTGGCCCGCGCCATGGCTGAAGAACGCGATGCTCAGGAGACCCTTGCATGAGCCAGGAACGCTACGGCATTCGCCGCTTCGCCCTACTGAACACCGCCGGCTACAGCCTTGGCCTGTTCCCCCTGGAAAATCCGCTGTCGGTGTATGGCGCCAACAACCTCGGTAAATCCGCCTCGATCAACGCTCTGCAATTTCCGATTCTGGCGCGCATGTCCGACATGAGCTTCGGCAAGTACAGCCTGGAGCAGTCGCGCAAGTTCTACTTCGCCAGCGACACCAGCTACATCCTGGTCGAAGTGGTCCTGCCTCACGGCCCGCATGTAATCGGCGTGGCCGGACGCGGCCCAGGTGGCGGTTTTGGCCACCAGTTCTTTGCCTACCAGGGCACCCTGGACCTGCAGCACTACCAGAAAAACGGCACCTGCCTGCGTCAGCGCGAACTGTTCAATAACCTGGAGCGCGAAGGCATCAAAGCCTACGAGCTCAAGCCGGAAGAGTTGCGCCGCCTACTGGTCGGCGGGCATACCTCCGTGCCGCTGGACCTGACCCTGATTCCGCTGCGCTCCACCAGCGAGCAGAGCCTGAAGACCTTCCGCGCCCTGTTTATTAACCTGCTGCACATGCGCGAGATCACTGCGGCCAAACTCAAGCAGCTGTTCCTTGATGCGTTTGAACACAGCCTGCGCTCGGGGAGCGTCGACTATATCGCCGCCACCGAAGAAGCCTTCCGCGACGTACGGCGCATGGAGCAGGATTACCAAGCACTGGTCACCGCCGGCCCACAAATCGAAGCCCTAGCGGCCGGCGTGGCCCAACGCGAACTGTTGCGCGGCAAACTGCACCGCATCTCGCCGCTACTCGATTCCTTGCTCGGCACCTGGCAAGACTATGCTGGCGCGCGCCGCGAAGAGCTGGTGATCCAGGCCGAGCATTACCAAGGCGAGCAGGACGGCCTGCAGCATGAACAGCGCGGCGGCACGGCCGAGCTGATGCGTATGGAGCGCCAGATCAGCGAAATTCAACGCTGGCTCGGCGAGCTTTCGGTCTTAAAGAATCGCTTTGCCCTGATTGAGGACGCACGCGTACTCGAAGCACAACTGCTCGCCGCCAAAGACGCCCACGACGAACTGGCCGGCGCCCTGGCACAGTCGCGGCAATTCTCCTCCGAAGATTTAGATGAGCGCCTGCGCGACCTGGAAAAACGCCTGAAATCGGTGAAGCAGCAGCTCGAACACGCCGACAACAACAGCTACTCACGCCTGCGCGAAGAATTTTCCCAGGCCGACGTCGATCGTCTGATGCGCCTGTTCAACGGCCAGCTGTTCAGCCTACCACTGGGTGAAAAAGGCATTCAGGTTGCTGAGGGCGATGCTTGGGTGAAATCCCTGGAAGCCATTCTCGATGGTTTCAAAGGCGAGCATTTTGAGGTGCCGGGCCTGTCCATCGACCTCTCGCATATCGAACCACCCGCCTTGCAAGCGCTGGCCGACCGCGCGGCCCTGCGTGATCAAAAAGACCGCCTCGACCGCGAATACAAACAACTGAAAACCCAGCAGGCCGTTGCCTCGGACCGTGCGGCGAGTAAGGCGCAAGCCGAGCAGCTGTATCAGGCCGTACTGGATGCACAGAAGGCCCTGGAAGACTTCCGCCGCAGCCAAACCCTGGCTGTCGAAGAAAACGGCAAACTGGAACAGCTGGCCCAGCTGGAAGCGGCCCAGGATGAACTCAAGCGCACCTCGGATGCTTTTACCGAACGCGTACAGCAGCTCTCCGCCAAGCTGCAACTGGTCGGCCGTCAACTCGCCGACCTGGAAGCCAAGGAGCGCACGCTGGAAGACGCCTTGCGTCGTCGCCAGTTACTGCCGGCGGACCTGCCCTTCGGAACACCGTTCACTGACCCCATTGACGACAGCCTGGATAACCTGCTGCCGCTGCTCAACGACTACCAAGACGCCTGGCAAGGCCTGCAACGCATCGACGGGCAGATCGAGGCGCTCTATGCGCAAGTGCGCCTGAAGGGCGTGGCCAAGTTCGACAGTGAAGATGATGTTGAGCGTCGCTTGCACTTGCTGGTCAACGCCTACGCCCACCGCCAGGACGAAGCCCTCACCCTGGCCAAAGCGCGCCGCGCCGCCGTTACCGACATCGCCCGTACCCTGCGCAATATCCGCAGTGACTACGACAACCTCGAACACCAGCTGGCGCTGTTCAACCGCGAAATCAACAAGCGCCAGGTCTCCAACCTGGAAAGCTTCCGCATCGTCCTGGCGCCGAACAAAGACGCGCTCAAGCACATCGACCAGATCATCCACAGCGCAGGCCAATACGAACAGGGCGAAACCCTCTCGGTGTTCGACCTGCAACAGAGCAGCGATCAAGACAGCAAGAACGAAGAGGCCAAGGACTATCTGTCGCGCCTGGTGGCGGCCAACCATAACCAGTTGGGTTTGAAGGATTTGTTCGAGTTGGCCTTTGAGATCACCAAGGTGCATGGCCAACCGGTGATCCACACCGACATCGATGGCGCAGCTTCCAACGGCACCACCATGACCATCAAGGCGCTGACCAACATGTACCTGTTGCTGCACCTGATGGACCGCGACCAGGCCGGTAAGGTGCGCTTGCCGTACTACCTGGACGAGGCGGCGGACATCGATGAGAAAAACCAGCAGGCGCTGATCGAAACCAGCCTGCAACTAGGCTTCGTGCCGATCCTAGCCTCGGTTAAACCGCAGGTCTCGGCCCACGTGGCCATCGACCTGGAAGGCGGCAGCGGGCCGAACGGCATCTATATCGACGAGGCGGATTGGAAATATATCCAACGTCGCGACAACGCCAAAGCCAGCAGCACAGCACTTGTGGCCGACAGCGAACCGGCGTGATACCCCCCCATAACTAACGAGGGCCTCTAATGCGGCCCTCGTTAGTTATGGCTTACTTGGCCAAAGGTATTTTCGGCGCCCAGCGCAACCACTCATCCTTGACCTCGTCATACAAGGCAAAGGTATGCCCTGGTTGCGCTGGCCCACCCATCTGCGGATTGTCCGGTGACGCGAAGGCGATACCGCCTTCCAGCAGAGCCTCCAACGACTCAGTGCGCACTTTCACCCCGCTGAACAAGCCCGCATCTACGCCAATCCCGCTGGCATTCCAGAAACGGCTACCGCTGCGCACCAACGGCGCATAGCGCGGCTCAATCAGAATATTGATCAGCACCCGATCAGACGTCGGCCCCAGCTCAAAATGGGTGACTTTACCGACCGGCACTTCACGGTAACTGACCACCACTCCCGGCTTGATCGAACCGCGTCGCGCAGCACTGAGCACCAAACGCAAACCTTGTTCGCGGGCATTTTGCGTAGGTGCCGATTCGGCCGCGACAAAATTAGTTTGCACGGCACCGGGCTTACTCGCCGGGCGCACCTCCAAGTACTGACCACTGACCAAGGTTTCCAGATTGGCCGCACGGGTCAGGCTGACCTCTGGCTTGACCACCCAAAATTGCGTGCCGACTCGGGCAATCTGCTGAGTTGCCTGAGTGACCCGTACATGCAGAATCACGGCCTGTAGGTCGTCAGTCAGCTCGATATTTTCGACCTTGCCAACATCCAGGCCCTTGTAGCGAATCGCCGTTCCTGGACTTAAACCATCACCACTGGGCACGCGTATAGTCAGCTCCACACCTTTTTGCAGGGCCACTTCCTGGTTGTCGTGGAGGGTAAAGCGCTCGACCCGCTTGTTTCCTTTGGGCGCACTAGGGTTGGGCGTTTCAAAGGCAATGCCGCCGGCTAACAGGGTCTGCAATGACTCACTTTTCACCTCGATACCCGACAAGCCTCCCTTGAGGGTAATACCGCTGGCATTCCAGAAGCGTGTACTGCTGTTCACCAGGTGAGCGTGCTCAGGGTCGATATGCACCCCAAAAGCCACCTGTTTGTCATCGCGCGATAACTGGAAGCTTTGCACTGAACCAACCTTGACCTGTTTGAACAGTATCGGGCTGCCCACTTCCAGAGAGCCGCGCGTGTCGCTGAACAACACCAGGTGCAAACCCGGCGCGGCAAGATCAAGTGGCGGGGCTTTGGCTTTAGCCACAAAATCACGTTGCGCCGCCTTACCCGCCTCGCCCGGTCGAATCGCGATGTAGTTGCCTTTAACCAGCGCCTCAAGACCGGTTATACCGGCCAGTGAGATCGAAGGTTTAACCACCCAAAAATCCGTGCCTTCGACCAGATAGTCTTCGGTACGCGGATCCAGCATCAGCTCCACGCGCGCACCGTTGAGGTCCTGATCAATCTTGAAGGTCTTCAAATGACCGACCTGAATTCCCTTGTACATCACCGGCGTGCGGCCCGGCTCCAATCCATCAAACTCATGCAGCTTAAGCGACACGCGAATGCCAGCCTGGGCGCTGTCAAAGTCTTCATACAGGCGAAATGGCAGACTGGGATTAGTCGGCGGGCTGTCAGTACGATGCTCTGGGGTGGCAAATGCGATCCCGCCTGCGACGATGCTGGCTAATGACTCGGTGCGCACCTTAACGCCCGAGAGCCCTGCGTCGATGGAGACACCACTGGCGTTCCAAAAGCGCGTATGTTTGCGTACTAAAGAGGCAAACTCAGGCTGAATGAACACCTTGACCTCAATTAGATTCTGTTCCTCCATCAGGGCATAACTTTTTACCCGCCCAACCTGAATTTGCTTATAGAACACCGGGCTGTCACGGTTGAGCGAACCCAAGCGCTCAGCCTTAAGGGTTAGATGCAAACCCGGCACGGTATCAGCCAGTGGTGGCGGCTCACTCAGAGCGGTGAATTTATCTGTAGGTTCGCCGTCGCCGGGGCTGGCAGTGATGTAATTACCTGAAACCAGGGTTTCCAACCCTGTGATGCCCGCCAACGAAACGCTCGGTTTAACCAACCAAAAGCGTGTATTGGTGCGCAAGTGCTGCTCAACTCGCTTGTCCATTTCCAGGGTGGCGCGCACTCCGCGTCGCTGACCGCTATCGTCCAATTCCAAAGCCGTTACCTTGCCGATGGGCATGCCTTTGAAAATCACCTCTGTTTTCCCCGGCTGAATACCGTCGCCATTCTCGAACATCACCTGGATCTCGATACCGGCTTCGTTGTAGGCACGCCAACCGAGCCAGCCGCCAATCAGCAGCGCAATCAGCGGCAACACCCAAATGGCCGACCAGTTTGAAGCAGGGCGGGCCTTGGCCAACGGCAAATCATTCATGGTGGTCATCTGAGTCCGTGTTGTCCCATATCAAGCGCGGGTCAAAGGTTAAAGCCGCCAACATGGTCAGCACCACTACGCTAGCAAATGCCATCGCACCATAACCGGGCACAATACTGGCCAAACTGCCGAAATTGACCACTGCGACCAGTATCGCAATGACAAAGATGTCCAGCATCGACCAGCGCCCTATCCATTCGATAAAGCGGTACATCAGCACTCGCTGGCGGGCTGACATCGGCTGATGGCGTTGCACCGAATACAGCAGCAAGGTAATACCGACCAACTTGAAAGTCGGCACCAGAATACTGGCGATAAAGACTACCGCGGCTATAGGCAGCATGCCGTAATTCACTAACTCAATAACACCCGACATGATGGTGTCAGACTGGCCCTTGCCCAACGAGTTGACGGTCATGATCGGCAGCACGTTAGCTGGGATATACAGCACTGCAGCTGTTAGCAGCAGTGCCCAGGTACGGGCCAGGCTGTTGGGTTGGCGCGCATGCAATTGTCCACCGCAACGTGTACAGAACTGCTTAGCGCTCTCAGCCTGAATGGGGTTGAGCTGGTGGCATTCATGACAAATCATCAGCCCCGCATCAATCGCCCTCATATTCATCCTCTCCTGACAAAGCTTCCCATATCTGATGCGGCGACATAGTCACCTCCAGCCAGACCTGAACCAACAACAATGCAATAAAACACAATAGCCCCAGACCAATGCTCAACTCGGCTAAATCAACCAGCTTCACGATGGCCACCAGAATGCCCATCAGGTAAACCTCAAGCATGCCCCACTCACGCATATGGTGATAAATGCGGTAAAGCAACAAACCATAACTGCGACCAATATCCAGGCGAATACTCAACAACACGGCAAATTGAATAAGCAGCTTGAGTAAAGGCACCGCCATGCTGCACAGAAACACCACCACAGCCACACTTTGCATACCGCTGTTATAAAGCCCAATTACGCCCGTCCAGACCGTATCCTTAGTCGCTTGCCCTAGCAGGTTGAGGTGCATGATCGGCAAAAAATTGGCGGGTATGTACAGCAATAACGCTGCGATTACCAAGGCCATACTGCGGCGTATAACCTGTGTTCGGTGCGTATACAGCTCATAGCCACAGCGCGGACACTCAACCCGCTGCCCAGCTGAGGCCGATGGTTTACGCAACAATAGATCGCACTCGTGGCAAGCTATCAATTGCTTAAGCTTTAGCCCGGAAAATGTCTTGGGAAGTGCCGCATCGCCCATGTAAAAAACTCTAATGAAAGCGCACCGAGGCATCATAGCCATGACCCGGCCCGCTGCCTATCAAAGGCTCGCCCGTGGGTGGTTTGTTTTTCGTCGCACAAAGTAAAACCCCCGACCAGTTTCCTGATCGGGGGTTTTGGTGTAGGTGCTTGACGATGACCTACTCTCACATGGGGAAACC
>NZ_RFLV01000003.1:300000-496239 GCF_004920405.1 Pseudomonas leptonychotis | reverse complement strand
TCCCGAACTCAGTAGTGAAACGATGCATCGCCGATGGTAGTGTGGGGTTTCCCCATGTGAGAGTAGGTCATCGTCAAGCACCTACACCAAAACCCCCGATCAGGAAACTGGTCGGGGGTTTTACTTTGTGCGACGAAAAACAAACCACCCACGGGCGAGCCTTTGATAGGCAACTAAACAGTGCGTCGTTATCATGCCTGCCTACTGCGTAGCGGGGATCTCATGCTTGCATTGTTAAGGCTTCTTCAAGACGGACGGTTTCACTCGGGTGAGGCGCTTGGTGCCGCTTTAGGCGTCAGTCGTTCAGCGGTATGGAAGCAGCTTCAGGCTTTGCAAGCGGAGTTGTCGCTGCCGCTGCATAAGGTTCGCGGGCGCGGCTATAGATTGGTGACGCCGTTGCAATTGTTGGATGCGGACTGGCTGAATGCTCAAATGGGTGTTCCGCATTGGCGCGCTTGCGTCATGCCAAGTGTCGACTCGACCAATGCTGAAGCATTGCGACTTTTGCCGGCGGCGCAAGCTCTGCCGTTCTACGTGCTAGCTGAGCGACAAACCAGTGGGCGTGGGCGGCGAGGGCGTACCTGGGTAAGTCCTTTCGGTGAAAATCTGTATTACAGCTTGGTGGTGCGTATCGAGGGAGGCATGCGTCAGCTTGAGGGTATGAGCCTGGCTGTTGGCTTGGCCCTGCTCCGGGTTGTCCGTGGCTTTGGTGTGGTCGATGCGGGGCTGAAATGGCCCAATGATGTGCTGGTCGGTGAGCGTAAGTTGGCGGGCATTCTGTTGGAGCTGTCAGGTGACCCGGCCGATGTTTGCCATGTGGTCATCGGTATTGGCTTGAATGTGAACATGCTTGCGGCTGAGCCCGGAGTTATTGGGCAGCCGTGGACCTCTATGCGCGCTGAGTTAGGGGTGCTTTTAAACCGCAATGAACTTGTGGGTGAGTTGAATCGGCATTTGTCGCGCTACTTGGATATACAGCTGCGTGAAGGGTTCGCCGCTTTGCAGAATGAGTGGGAAGCTGATCATCTTTGGCAGGGGCGCGTCGTTGCGCTAACGGCAGGGGGTGAGCCTGTCGAGGGGGTTGTGTTAGGTGTGGATCTTTCCGGAGCCATTCGTCTTCGTGTTGATGGGGTTGAGCGAAGCTTTAGTGGTGGCGAGCTCAGCCTGAGGTTGCGTGATGATTCTTGAGCTCGACTGCGGTAATACCTTAATAAAGTGGCGTTTGCTGTGTGGTGAAAGCGCTACTGCGCGTTCAGGTGGTGTCGTTGAGTCTGATCAGGCGCTCATAGATGCTGTGCATGAGCAAGGTGTTCGCTTGCGTGGCTGTCGCTTGGTAAGCGTACGCAGTGATGAAGAAACAATGCAGTTGATCTCGCTGCTTGAGCGAGTCTTTGCTGTCGAGTGCCAGGTTGCGCAGTCTGCTGTCTTGTTGGCGGGTGTGCGCAATGGCTATGAGGAGTATCAGCGTCTTGGGCTTGATCGGTGGCTTGCGGTAGTCGGGGCTTATCAGGTGTCGCATAAGGCAGCCTTGGTTATTGATCTCGGCACGGCTATTACTTCTGATTTTGTATCGGCGGATGGTCAGCATTTGGGTGGGTTTATATGCCCTGGCGTGCCATTGATGCGCACGCAGTTGCGTACGCATACCCGGCGAACGCGTTATGACAATGATGAAGCAGCTGAAGCGCTTGAAAACTTAGTGCCTGGACGCGCAACTGCTGAGGCTGTTGAGCGGGGATGTTGGCTGATGCTGCGTGGGTTTGTCAGTGGTCAGGCGGCTATGGCTGTCGAGCTTCTTGGTGGCGAGTTTGATGTTTTCCTTACTGGAGGGGATGCTCCTTTGGTGATGGATGTTATTCCGGGGGCGCGGGTCGTGCCTGATTTGGTATTTATCGGCTTGGCGATCGCTTGCCCTATCGATTGAGGTCGTGATGCGCTGGATGTTTTTGTGGTTAATTGTGCTGAACTTGTTTTATTACGTTTGGCATCAACAGCAGGCTCCTTTGCGGGTTACCGAAATTGCGCCGCTCAATATGGCGCAAGACAGTAAGCGGGATATTCGCTTGCTTAGTGAGTCCGGTGGTGCGCCTAGGCGAGAGGTGGTCGAGGTTCAGGCTGTGGAAGCAGTTTGCTTGTATCTCGGTAGCTTTGAGTTGGTGGCGGATGCGTCTGCTGTCGAGCAGCGGTTATTGAGCTTGGATATCCAGTCTCGGGTGCAAAGCATGGATGCGGCGGCCGGAGTCGATTATTGGGTCTATCTGCCTCCCTTGGCTTCACGGCAAGCCTCGTTGCGCCAATTGCGTGAGCTGCAGGCGCGTAAGATAGATAGTTACATTATTACCCAGGGCGATTTGGCCAACGGCATCTCCTTGGGTATCTTCCCGCGCAGCGATTCAGCGCAGAGTGTCATGCGGCGTTTGCGTGATGCGGGCTACGAGCCATCGCTGCGAGAGCTGACCCGTGCACACCGTAGTTTTTGGGTGCGCGTCTCTCCGCAAAGTCGGAGGTTGGCGGATGATTCCTTGCTTCAGCGTTTGGCTTTTGACTTCAAGGGGTTGGAGCAGCAATTAATGCCGTGCGAGGGGGTTGCAAGCCCTCAGTAGAATGCATAGAATGGCGCCCGCTTCGCAGGCTGGCGCTAACATGTGTTCTGCGAAGTTGCTGTCAATGTAGCTAACCTCAGGTTTTTTAATGAGAAATTGCTTGACAGTAGGTCGGCCTCGAATGAGAATGCCGCCCCGTTTGGAGGGATTCCCGAGTGGCCAAAGGGATCAGACTGTAAATCTGACGTCTACGACTTCGAAGGTTCGAATCCTTCTCCCTCCACCAGATTTAGCGAGAGCTGCAGGCTCCGCGGGTATAGTTTAATGGTAGAACCTCAGCCTTCCAAGCTGATGATGCGGGTTCGATTCCCGCTACCCGCTCCAGCATTGTTGTTCTTGCAATGTGTTTTGCTCATGTAGCTCAGTTGGTAGAGCACACCCTTGGTAAGGGTGAGGTCAGCGGTTCGAGTCCGCTCATGAGCTCCATATAATAAAGGCAGATATGCAAGTATCTGCCTTTGTTTTATGGCGGTGATACTGGGTCAATTCTTCCCTCGGAGGCAGTCAAAATGGCTAAAGAAAAGTTTGAGCGTAGCAAGCCCCACGTAAACGTTGGCACCATCGGTCACGTTGACCATGGTAAAACCACGCTGACCGCTGCTCTGACTCGCGTTTGCTCCGAGGTTTTCGGTAGCGCTGTAGTTGCTTTCGACAAGATCGACAGCGCTCCGGAAGAGAAGGCTCGTGGTATCACCATCAATACTGCGCACGTTGAGTACAACTCTTCGATTCGTCACTACGCACACGTTGACTGCCCAGGTCACGCTGACTATGTGAAGAACATGATCACTGGTGCTGCGCAGATGGACGGCGCTATCCTGGTTTGTTCGGCTGCTGACGGCCCGATGCCGCAGACTCGCGAGCACATCCTGTTGTCCCGTCAGGTAGGTGTTCCGTACATCGTGGTCTTCCTGAACAAGGCTGACATGGTTGATGACGCTGAGCTGTTGGAGCTGGTTGAAATGGAGGTGCGTGACCTGCTCAGCACTTACGATTTCCCGGGCGACGATACGCCGATCATCATTGGTTCCGCTCTGATGGCGCTGAACGGTCAAGACGACAACGAGATGGGCACCACTGCCGTTCGTAAGCTCGTTGAGACTCTGGATACCTACATTCCAGATCCAGTGCGCGCAATCGACAAGCCGTTCCTGATGCCAATCGAAGACGTGTTCTCTATCTCTGGTCGTGGCACCGTGGTTACCGGTCGTATCGAGCGCGGCATCATCAAGATCCAGGAAGAACTGGAAATTGTTGGTCTGCGTGATACCACCAAGACTACATGTACTGGTGTTGAGATGTTCCGCAAGCTCCTCGACGAAGGTCGTGCTGGTGAGAACTGTGGCGTTCTGCTGCGCGGCACCAAGCGTGACGACGTAGAGCGTGGTCAGGTTCTGGTTAAGCCGGGTTCGGTTAAGCCGCACACCACCTTCACTGCAGAAGTGTATGTGTTGAGCAAAGAAGAAGGGGGTCGTCACACTCCGTTCTTCAAAGGCTACCGTCCTCAGTTCTACTTCCGTACAACTGACGTAACTGGTAACTGCGAGCTGCCAGAAGGCGTTGAGATGGTAATGCCGGGTGATAACATTCAAATGACTGTTACCCTGATTAAGACCATTGCAATGGAAGAAGGCCTGCGTTTCGCTATTCGTGAAGGCGGTCGTACCGTCGGCGCTGGCGTCGTAGCTAAGATCATCGCGTAATCGATTGATCTGTTTTAATCGGGCCGGCATAATGGTCGGCCTGGTTCAGTTTTTAGGTCAGTAGCTCAATTGGCAGAGCGACGGTCTCCAAAACCGTAGGTTGGGGGTTCGATTCCCTCCTGACCTGCCATTTTCTCTAGAACTTGGCGCGTCTTTTACAGGATATTAGTAGATGAATGTTAAGGCTGAAGCCAAAGACTCTCGCTTCGATTTTCTGAAGTGGCTCATTGTGGCTGCTCTGGTAATTGCAGGTGTGGTTGGTAATCAGTATTTCTCTGCTGAGCCTATCTTGTATCGTGTTCTGGCTTTGCTGGTTGTTGCGGCGCTAGCCGGCGTAATTGCTTTGCAAACATCGAAAGGTCAGTCCTTTTGGGTGCTGGCAAAAGAAGCGCGCGTTGAGATTCGTAAGGTCGTTTGGCCAACTCGCCAGGAAACCACGCAGACAACTCTAATCGTTGTGGCTGTTGTTTTGGTTATGGCGCTGTTGTTGTGGGGGCTTGATTCCCTGCTTGGTTGGCTTGTTTCGTTGATTGTAGGTTAAAGGTGTCCCGTGGCTAAGCGTTGGTACGTTGTGCATGCTTACTCGGGTTACGAGAAGCATGTTATGCGCTCGTTAGTCGAGCGTGTGAAGCTCGCTGGTATGGAAGATGTTTTTGGCGAAATTCTGGTCCCTACCGAAGAAGTGGTAGAGATGCGTAATGGTCAAAAGCGCAAAAGTGAGCGTAAGTTCTTTCCAGGCTATGTTCTGGTGCAAATGGAAATGAGCGAGGCGACTTGGCATTTGATCAAGAATACGCCGCGCGTCATGGGCTTTATTGGTGGTACTGCAGATAAACCTGCACCTATCACTGAAAAAGAAGCTGACGCTATTTTGCGTCGAGTTGCCGATAGTGGTGACAAGCCTAAGCCTAAGACATTGTTTGAGCCAGGTGAAATGGTGCGCGTGACTGATGGTCCGTTTGCTGATTTCAGTGGTGTAGTCGAAGAAGTAAATTACGAGAAGAGCCGAATCCAGGTGGCAGTGACTATTTTTGGTCGCTCTACACCGGTCGAGCTGGAGTTCAGTCAGGTCGAAAAGGCATAACTGACATAAGCATCCCTTACCCCGCAGCCTTGGGCTGCGGGGTTTTGTCGTCACTGGGATAAACAGGTAATAACTGGGGAGCCGAAAGGCGCTAGAACCCAAAATTGGAGTAGCTCATGGCTAAGAAAATCACGGCTTATATCAAGCTGCAAGTAAAGGCTGCACAAGCCAACCCGTCGCCACCTGTCGGCCCAGCCCTGGGTCAGCACGGCGTCAATATCATGGAATTCTGTAAAGCGTTCAATGCCCGTACTCAAGGCATGGAGCCTGGTCTGCCGACTCCAGTGATCATCACTGTTTACAGCGACCGTAGCTTTACTTTTGAAACCAAAAGCACCCCGGCTTCGGTTCTGCTGAAGAAGGCTGCTGGTCTGACCAGTGGTTCGGCCCGTCCGAACACCGTAAAGGTTGGCACTGTGACTCGTGCTCAGCTGGAAGAGATCGCCAAAACTAAAGAGGCTGATCTGACTGCCGCTGATATGGATGCAGCTGTGCGTACCATCGCCGGCTCCGCTCGTAGCATGGGCCTCAACGTGGAGGGTGTGTAATGGCTAAGTTGACCAAGCGTCAAAAGGCAATCGCTGAGAAAGTTGAAGCCGGCAAGGCATACAACTTTGTTGAAGCGGCCGCTCTGCTGGCTGAAATCTCGGCAGTCAAGTTCTCTGAATCGGTAGATATCGCCGTCAACCTCGGTGTTGACCCGCGTAAATCCGACCAGGTTGTGCGTGGCGCCACTGTTCTGCCAAACGGCTCGGGCAAAAGCGTTCGCGTTGCCGTGTTCACTCAGGGCCCAGCTGCTGAAGCTGCTCTGGCTGCCGGCGCTGACCGTGTAGGCATGGACGATCTGGCTGCTGAAATGAAAGGCGGCGACCTGAACTATGACGTCGTTATTGCTTCCCCGGATGCAATGCGCGTTGTTGGTCAGTTGGGTCAAGTGCTCGGCCCGCGCGGCCTGATGCCTAACCCTAAAGTCGGTACCGTTACCCCGGACGTAGCTACTGCTGTGAAGAATGCCAAGGCTGGTCAGATACGTTTCCGTACTGACAAGAACGGCATCATCCACGGTTCTGTCGGCAAGGTTGGTTTTGACGCCGAGAAGTTGAAGCAGAACGTTGAAGCGCTGATTTCTGACCTCAAGCGTCTGAAGCCATCGACTTCGAAAGGTATTTACGTCAAGCGCGTGACCCTGAGCACCACCATGGGTCCAGGTCTGATCATTGATCAAGGCTCGCTCGACGCGTAACACATAGAAATGACGTAAGTAATTACGTCGTTTCGACATTTTGGGGTCCCTGCCTGGCGGGGGCTATCCAAGACCGTAGGTGACGCAAGTCTTAAATTAACCGCCTACGCAGATGGTGCTCCCGGTTCCTTACCGAATCAGACACCAAAACGACATCCAGCTTCGGCTAGATGAAACGGTAACAAGCAGGAGTTAAACCCGTGGCAATTAAACTCGAAGACAAGAAGGCCATCGTCGCTGAAGTCAACGAGGCTGCCAAAAGCGCTCTGTCTGCTGTTGTGGCTGATGCCCGCGGCGTGACTGTAGGCGCTATGACCGGACTCCGTAAAGAGGCTCGTGAAGCTGGTGTTTACGTACGTGTTGTACGCAATACCCTGCTCAAGCGCGCTGTTGCTGACACTGATTACAGTGTTCTCAACGACGTGTTCACTGGCCCGACCTTGATTGCATTCTCCAAGGAACATCCGGGCGCTGCCGCTCGTATCTTCAAAGAGTTCGCAAAAGGTCAGGATAAGTTCGAGATTAAGGCGGCTGCGTTTGAGGGCAAGTTCCTCGCAGCAAACGAGATCGACGTGTTGGCTTCGCTGCCGACTCGCGACGAAGCTATTGCAAAGCTGATGAGCGTGATCCAAGGCGCTACCAGCAAGCTGGCTCGTACTCTGGCGGCCATTCGCGACCAGAAAGAAGCTACCGCTGCTTAAGGCACCGTAAGCGCTTTCAAAATCATATGTTTAATTTGATGGCTGCGTAGCTGTCACCCCAATACAGGATTTAAAGTCATGTCTCTGACTAACGAGCAAATCATCGAAGCAATCGGCCAGAAAACTGTTCTGGAAGTTGTTGAGCTGATCAAAGCAATGGAAGAAACCTTCGGCGTTACCGCTGCTGTTGCCTCTTCTGGCCCAGCTGCTGCTGCCGCTGTTGTTGAAGAGCAAACTGAATTCAACGTCATGCTGCTTGAAGCTGGCGAGAAGAAAGTTAACGTGATCAAGGCAGTTCGTGAACTGACCGGTCTGGGCCTGAAAGAAGCCAAGGCTGTAGTTGACGGCGCTCCTGCCATGGTTCTGGAAGCTGTTGCGAAAGACGCAGCTGACAAAGCTAAAGCTGCTTTGGAAGAAGCTGGCGCCAAAGTCGAGCTTAAGTAAGCGACGACCTTGCGTCTACAGCCGAAGCGACTCGCGTAAGGCTGATGGCTGGTGGCTTTTGCCACCGGCCTTTTTCCGTTCTAGGTCGGCTGATCGTAGGCTGACCTGGGGCGTGAAAGTCCCGCCCGATGTGGCGGCGCAAACTTAGGGTTTGCAAGAGTTTCTGGCAACTCCCGTCGGGAGGGGCCAAATAAGCAGGTGACCAAGCTGGGGAACGCTGATGGCTTACTCATATACTGAGAAAAAACGTATCCGCAAGGACTTTAGCAAGTTGCCGGATGTCATGGATGTGCCTTATCTCCTGGCCATCCAGCTGGATTCGTATCGCGAATTCCTGCAGGCAGGGGCGACCAAGGACCAGTTCCGCGACATTGGCCTGCATGCGGCCTTCAAGTCTGTTTTCCCGATTATCAGCTATTCCGGCAATGCTGCTCTGGAGTATGTCGGTTATCGCCTGGGCGAGCCGGCTTTTGATGTCAAGGAATGTACGCTGCGTGGCGTGACTTACGCCGTGCCGTTGCGGGTAAAAGTCCGTCTGATCATTTTCGACAAAGAATCGTCGAACAAAGCGATCAAGGACATCAAAGAGCAAGAAGTGTACATGGGTGAAATTCCACTCATGACCGAGAACGGTACCTTTGTTATCAATGGTACCGAGCGCGTTATCGTCTCCCAGCTGCACCGTTCCCCTGGTGTGTTCTTCGACCACGACCGTGGCAAGACGCACAGCTCGGGCAAGTTGCTGTATTCGGCGCGGATCATTCCTTACCGTGGCTCGTGGTTGGACTTCGAGTTCGATCCGAAGGACGCCGTATTCGTTCGTATCGACCGTCGTCGTAAGCTGCCAGCTTCTGTGCTGTTGCGTGCGCTGGGTTACAGCACTGAAGAAGTGCTGGACGCGTTCTATGCGACCAACGTATTCCATGTGAAGGGTGAAACCCTCAACCTGGAACTGGTGCCGCAGCGTCTGCGTGGTGAGATTGCCGTTCTCGATATCTTGGACGACAAGGGCAAGGTCATTGTTGAGCAAGGCCGCCGGATTACCGCGCGCCATATCAATCAGCTCGACAAGGCCGGTATTAAAGAGCTGGAAGTGCCAATCGATTACCTGATCGGCCGCACCTCGGCCAAGGTTATCGTGCACCCGGCTACTGGCGAAATCATCGCTGAGTGCAACACCGAGCTGAACCCAGAGATCCTGGCCAATGTGGTCAAGGCTCAGGTTGTGCGCATCGAAACGTTGTACACCAACGACATCGATTGCGGTCCGTTCATCTCCGACACGCTGAAGATCGACAGCACCACCAATCAGTTGGAAGCGCTGGTCGAGATCTACCGCATGATGCGTCCTGGCGAGCCGCCAACCAAGGATGCTGCCGAGACGCTGTTCAACAACCTGTTCTTCAGTCCTGAGCGTTACGACCTGTCGGCCGTAGGCCGGATGAAGTTCAACCGTCGTATCGGTCGCACCGAGATCGAAGGTTCGGGCGTGCTGAGCAAAGAAGATATCGTTGCGGTCCTCAAGACCCTGGTTGATATCCGTAACGGTAAAGGCATCGTCGATGACATCGACCACCTGGGTAACCGTCGTGTTCGCTGCGTAGGCGAAATGGCCGAGAACCAGTTCCGCGTTGGCCTGGTACGTGTAGAGCGTGCGGTCAAAGAGCGTCTGTCGATGGCTGAAAGCGAAGGCCTGATGCCGCAAGACTTGATTAACGCCAAGCCGGTTGCGGCTGCCGTTAAAGAGTTCTTCGGCTCCAGCCAGCTCTCGCAGTTTATGGACCAGAACAACCCGCTCTCCGAAATCACCCACAAGCGCCGTGTTTCGGCTCTTGGCCCGGGCGGTTTGACCCGTGAGCGTGCAGGCTTCGAAGTCCGCGACGTACACCCGACCCATTACGGCCGTGTGTGCCCGATCGAAACGCCGGAAGGTCCGAACATTGGTCTGATCAACTCGTTGGCAGCCTATGCGCGTACTAACCAGTACGGCTTCCTAGAAAGCCCGTACCGTGTGGTGAAAGACACCCTGGTTACCGACGAAATCGTGTTCCTGTCCGCCATCGAAGAGGCCGATCACGTGATCGCCCAGGCTTCGGCGACCATGAACAACAAAGGTCAGCTGGTTGATGAGTTGGTGGCCGTACGTCACCTCAACGAATTCACCGTTAAAGCGCCTGAAGACGTCACCCTGATGGACGTATCGCCTAAGCAGGTAGTTTCGGTTGCCGCTTCGCTGATCCCGTTCCTCGAGCACGACGACGCCAACCGCGCGTTGATGGGTTCGAACATGCAGCGTCAGGCTGTACCCACTCTGCGTGCTGATAAGCCGCTGGTAGGTACCGGCATGGAGCGCAACGTGGCGCGCGACTCCGGCGTTTGCGTCGTGGCGCGTCGTGGCGGTGTGATTGATTCGGTTGATGCCAGCCGTGTTGTGGTTCGGGTTAATGACGATGAAGTTGAAACTGGCGAAGCCGGTGTCGACATCTACAACCTGACTAAATACACCCGCTCCAACCAGAACACCTGCATTAACCAGCGTCCGCTGGTAAGTAAAGGTGACAAGGTTGAGCGCAGCGACATCCTGGCCGACGGTCCGTCCACCGATATGGGTGAGCTGGCTCTGGGGCAGAACATGCGCGTCGCGTTCATGCCGTGGAACGGTTACAACTTCGAAGACTCCATCTGCCTCTCCGAGCGCGTGGTGCAAGAAGATCGTTTCACCACCATCCACATTCAGGAACTGACCTGTGTGGCGCGTGACACCAAGCTCGGCTCGGAAGAAATCACTTCCGACATCCCGAACGTTGGCGAGTCTGCACTGAACAAGCTGGACGAGGCGGGCATCGTGTATGTCGGCGCTGAAGTCGGCCCTGGCGACATTCTGGTAGGTAAAGTGACGCCAAAAGGCGAAACCCAACTGACTCCAGAAGAGAAGCTGCTGCGTGCGATCTTCGGTGAGAAGGCGTCTGACGTTAAAGACACCTCCCTGCGTGTGCCAACTGGCACCAAAGGTACCGTTATCGACGTGCAGGTCTTCACTCGTGATGGCGTTGAGCGTGATGCTCGTGCGCTGTCGATCGAGAAGAGCCAGCTCGACGAGATCCGCAAGGATCTCAACGAAGAGTTCCGTATCGTTGAAGGCGCAACCTTCGAACGTCTGCGTTCCGCTCTGGTTGGCAAGAAAGCCGAAGGCGGCGCTGGCCTGAAGAAGGGCGCAGAAGTCACCGACGAGTTCCTTGACGGTCTCGAGCGCGGCCAGTGGTTCAAGCTGCGTATGGCTGACGATGCACTGAACGAGCAGTTGGAAAAGGCTCAGGCCTACATTTCCGACCGCCGTCAGCTGCTCGACGACAAGTTCGAAGACAAGAAGCGCAAGCTGCAGCAGGGCGATGACCTGGCTCCAGGCGTGCTGAAGATCGTCAAGGTTTACCTGGCTATCCGTCGTCGCATCCAGCCGGGTGACAAGATGGCTGGTCGTCACGGTAACAAGGGTGTTGTCTCGGTGATCATGCCGGTTGAAGACATGCCGCACGACGTCAACGGTACTCCGGTCGACATCGTTCTCAACCCGCTGGGCGTACCGTCGCGTATGAACGTTGGGCAGATCCTCGAAACCCACCTGGGCCTCGCGGCCAAAGGTCTGGGCGAGAAGATCAACCGCATGCTCGAAGAGCAGCGCAAGGTCGCCGAGCTGCGTAAGTTTATGCAGCAGATCTACAACGAGATCGGCGGTCGTCAGGAAAGCTTGGATGAGCTGAGCGATCAGGAAATCCTTAAGTTGGCGCACAACCTTAAAGGTGGCGTGCCAATGGCGACTCCGGTGTTCGATGGCGCCAAGGAAACTGAGATCAAGGCCATGCTCAAGCTGGCAGATCTGCCAGAGAGCGGTCAGATGCAGTTGGTTGACGGTCGTACCGGCAACCTGTTCGAGCGTCCGACCACCGTTGGCTACATGTACATGCTGAAACTGAACCACCTGGTGGACGACAAGATGCACGCGCGTTCCACGGGTTCCTACAGCCTGGTTACTCAGCAGCCGCTGGGTGGTAAGGCGCAGTTCGGTGGTCAGCGCTTCGGGGAGATGGAGGTCTGGGCATTGGAAGCTTACGGCGCCGCCTACACCCTGCAGGAAATGCTGACCGTGAAGTCGGACGATGTGAACGGCCGTACCAAGATGTACAAAAACATCGTGGACGGTGATCACCGTATGGAGCCGGGCATGCCCGAGTCCTTCAACGTACTGATCAAAGAAATCCGTTCGCTGGGTATCGACATCGATCTGGAAACCGAATAACACGTGACGCGAATCGGCGGTGGAGCGCTTTGCTCCATCGCCAGCTCCGCCGGGAGGAAAGGCCTTGAAAGACCTACTGAATTTGCTGAAAAACCAGGGTCAAGTCGAAGAGTTCGATGCCATTCGCATCGGCCTTGCTTCGCCTGAGATGATCCGTTCGTGGTCGTTCGGTGAAGTTAAAAAACCGGAAACCATCAACTACCGCACGTTCAAGCCTGAGCGTGACGGCCTGTTCTGCGCCAAGATCTTTGGCCCGGTAAAGGATTACGAGTGCCTGTGCGGTAAGTACAAGCGCTTGAAGCATCGCGGCGTGATCTGCGAGAAGTGCGGCGTTGAAGTTGCACTGGCCAAGGTTCGTCGTGAGCGCATGGCGCACATCGAACTGGCTTCGCCGGTTGCCCACATCTGGTTCTTGAAATCACTGCCAAGCCGTATCGGTTTGCTGATGGACATGACCCTGCGTGATATCGAACGTGTTCTCTATTTCGAGAGCTATGTCGTTATCGATCCAGGCATGACCACCCTTGAAAAAGGCCAGCTGCTGAACGATGAGCAGTACTTCGAAGCCCTCGAAGAGTTCGGTGATGACTTCGACGCCCGTATGGGTGCTGAGGCCGTTCGCGAGCTGCTGCACGCCATTGACCTGGAGCACGAGATTGGCCGTCTGCGCGAAGAAATTCCGCAAACCAACTCGGAAACCAAGATCAAGAAGCTGTCCAAGCGTCTGAAGTTGATGGAAGCCTTCTTGGGTTCCGGCAACCTGCCTGAGTGGATGGTGTTGACCGTTCTGCCGGTTCTGCCGCCAGATCTGCGTCCACTGGTTCCGCTCGACGGTGGCCGCTTCGCGACTTCGGATCTGAACGATCTGTATCGCCGCGTAATCAACCGTAACAACCGCCTCAAGCGCCTGCTCGATCTGTCCGCGCCGGATATCATCGTGCGCAACGAAAAGCGCATGCTGCAAGAAGCGGTCGACGCCTTGCTCGACAACGGCCGTCGCGGTCGCGCCATCACTGGCTCGAACAAGCGTCCATTGAAGTCCTTGGCTGACATGATCAAGGGTAAGCAGGGTCGTTTCCGTCAGAACTTGCTCGGTAAGCGTGTGGACTACTCCGGTCGTTCCGTTATTACCGTGGGTCCAACTCTGCGTCTGCACCAGTGCGGTCTGCCGAAGAAGATGGCCCTCGAGCTGTTCAAGCCGTTCATTTTCGGCAAGCTGGAAATGCGTGGTCTCGCCACCACCATCAAAGCCGCGAAGAAGATGGTTGAGCGTGAGCTGCCAGAGGTGTGGGACGTTCTCGCCGAAGTGATTCGCGAACACCCAGTGCTGCTTAACCGTGCACCAACCCTTCACCGTCTGGGCATCCAGGCGTTTGAACCGGTTCTGATCGAAGGTAAAGCCATCCAGCTGCACCCGCTGGTCTGCGCCGCGTACAACGCCGACTTCGACGGTGACCAGATGGCTGTGCACGTACCGCTGACGCTGGAAGCCCAGCTGGAAGCGCGCGCACTGATGATGTCGACCAACAACATCCTGTCGCCTGCTAACGGTGAGCCAATCATCGTTCCTTCGCAGGACGTGGTACTGGGTCTGTATTACATGACCCGCGAAGCGATCAACGCCAAAGGCGAAGGTCGTGTATTCGCTGATCTGCAGGAAGTTGACCGGGTTTTCCGTGGTGGCCAGGCCTCGCTGCATGCCCGTGTAAAAGTGCGCATCAACGAAGTGATCAAAGATCGCGACGGCACCATCACCAAGAACACCCGCATCGTCGACACCACTGTTGGCCGTGCACTGCTGTTCCAAATCGTTCCGGATGGCCTGTCGTATGACGTGGTCAACCACTCGATGAAGAAGAAGGCGATCTCCAAGCTGATCAACCAGTGCTACCGCACCGTTGGCTTGAAAGACACCGTGATCTTCGCTGACCAGTTGATGTATACCGGTTTCGCGTACTCGACCATCTCCGGTGTGTCGATCGGTGTGAACGACTTTGTGATCCCGGATGAGAAGGCGCGCATCATTGACGCCGCCACCGAGGAAGTTAAAGAGATCGAATCGCAGTACGCCTCCGGCCTGGTAACCCAGGGCGAGAAGTACAACAAAGTGATCGACCTTTGGTCCAAGGCCAACGACGAAGTGTCCAAGGCGATGATGGCCAACCTCTCGAAAGAGAAGGTCATTGACCGTGACGGCAACGAAGTCGAGCAAGAATCGTTCAACTCGATGTACATGATGGCCGACTCCGGTGCGCGGGGTTCTGCTGCGCAGATCCGTCAGCTCGCCGGTATGCGTGGTCTGATGGCCAAGCCAGACGGCTCGATCATCGAAACGCCGATCACCGCGAACTTCCGCGAAGGTCTGTCGGTTCTGCAGTACTTCATCTCGACGCACGGTGCTCGTAAGGGTCTTGCGGATACCGCGTTGAAAACAGCTAACTCCGGTTACCTGACCCGTCGTCTGGTTGACGTGGCGCAGGATCTGGTGGTGACCGCGATCGATTGCGGCACCGAGCATGGCTTGCTGATGACGCCGCACATTGAAGGCGGTGACGTAGTTGAGCCGCTGGGTGAGCGCGTTCTGGGTCGTGTAATCGCCAAAGACGTATTCAAGCCGGGTACTGACGAAGTCATCGTGCCTGCCGGTACGCTGGTTGACGAGCAGTGGGTTGAATTCATTGAGCTGAACAGCATCGACGAAGTGATCGTGCGTTCGCCAATCAGCTGCGAAACGCGTTACGGTATCTGCGCCAAGTGCTACGGTCGCGACCTGGCTCGTGGTCACCAGATCAACATCGGTGAAGCGGTCGGTGTTATCGCTGCTCAGTCGATCGGTGAGCCGGGTACCCAGCTGACCATGCGTACGTTCCACATCGGTGGTGCGGCTAGCCGGACCTCGGCTGCTGACAGCGTACAGGTGAAGAACGGCGGTGCGATTCGTCTGCACAACCTCAAGCACGTTGAGCGTCTCGACGGCAACCTGGTAGCGGTTTCCCGCTCCGGTGAGCTGGCGATTGCTGACGAGTTCGGTCGTGAGCGCGAGCGCTACAAGTTGCCGTACGGTGCTGTTATCTCCGTGAAGGAAGGTGACAAGGTCGACGCTGGCGCCATCGTCGCCAAGTGGGACCCGCACACCCACCCGATCGTTACCGAAATGAAAGGTACCGTGACCTACGTGGGCATGGAGGAAGGCATCACCATCAAGCGTCAGACCGACGAATTGACCGGTTTGACCAACATCGAAGTCCTCGATCCGAAAGATCGTCCGGCTGCCGGCAAAGACATCCGTCCTGCCGTGAAGATGGTGGGTGAAGATGGTAAGGATCTATTGTTGCCAGGTACTGACGTACCGGCTCAGTACTTCCTGCCAGCTAACGCCCTGGTAGGTGTGGCGAACGGTGCTCAGGTGGGCGTGGGTGATGTAATCGCTCGTATCCCGCAAGAGACCTCCAAGACCCGTGACATCACCGGTGGTCTGCCGCGTGTTGCTGACTTGTTCGAAGCACGTCGTCCGAAAGAAGCCTCGATTTTGGCTGAAATCAGCGGCACCATCGCCTTCGGTAAAGAGACCAAGGGCAAGCGCCGCCTGGTTATTACGCCGAACGATGGTAGCGATCCGTACGAAGAGCTGATTCCGAAGTGGCGTCACCTGAACGTGTTCGAAGGTGAACAGGTTAACAAGGGTGAAGTGATCTCCGATGGTCCAAGCGATCCGCACGATATCCTGCGTTTGCTGGGTGTTAGCGCGCTGGCCAAGTACATCGTCAACGAGATTCAGGACGTGTACCGCCTGCAAGGCGTGAAGATCAACGACAAGCACATCGAAACCATCCTGCGTCAGATGTTGCGCAAGGTTGAAGTGGCTGAGTCGGGCGATTCCACCTTCATCAAGGGCGACCAGATGGAGCTGACCGCGGTACTGGGTGCAAACGAGCGTCTGGCAGCAGACGACAAGTTCATTGCCAAGTACACCCGCGTGTTGCTGGGTATCACCAAGGCATCGCTGTCGACCGAGTCGTTTATTTCGGCGGCCTCTTTCCAGGAAACCACTCGCGTTCTTACCGAGGCTGCGGTTACTGGCAAGCGCGACTACTTGCGTGGCCTGAAGGAAAACGTGGTTGTGGGTCGTCTGATCCCGGCCGGTACCGGTTTGGCTTATCACGCTGAGCGCAAGCGCAAGCGTGACGCCGACAAACCAGTACGGGTTAGCGCCAGTGAAGTGGAAGCCGCACTGACCGAAGCGCTGAACTCCAGCGGTAATTAAGTGCAAGGCCCTGCTACTTCGGTGGCGGGGCTTTGTCTTGACTGGGGCAGTGAGTCTCATTAGACTCATGCACCCCTAAATTTGGCAGGGCACGTGCTCTGCCATTTTGTTTGTAGGGCAATAGCGTCGCAAGACAACAGTGGAGCTTAAGATGGCAACTATTAACCAGCTGGTACGTCAGCCGCGTAAGCGTATCGTCGAGAAATCCGACGTGCCTGCGCTGCAGAACTGCCCGCAGCGTCGTGGTGTGTGCACTCGCGTGTATACCACTACGCCGAAAAAACCTAACTCGGCACTGCGTAAAGTATGCCGTGTGCGTCTGACCAACGGTTTCGAGGTTTCCTCGTACATCGGCGGTGAAGGCCACAACCTGCAAGAGCACAGCGTCGTACTGATTCGTGGCGGTCGTGTAAAAGACTTGCCAGGTGTTCGTTACCACACCGTGCGCGGTTCGCTGGATACCTCCGGCGTTAAAGACCGTAAGCAGGGTCGTTCGAAGTACGGTACCAAGCGTCCGAAGTAATCGGCGCCGTGTATTGAATTGCAAGTTTCTATTTTTCTGAGTCGATAAGAGTAAGGTCGGGCGCCAATGCGATCCCGAGCTAACCTGAAGACCGTTTGAGGGCTTATCAAATGCCAAGACGTCGTGTAGCAGCCAAGCGCGAAGTGCTTGACGATCCAAAATACGGTAGCCAAATCCTGGCCAAGTTCATGAACCACGTAATGGAGAGCGGCAAGAAAGCCGTTGCCGAGCGTATCGTTTATGGCGCCCTGGATAAGGTTAAAGAGCGTAAGAACACCGATCCCCTGGAAATCTTCGAGAAAGCTCTCGACGCCATCGCTCCGCTGGTCGAAGTGAAGTCGCGCCGTGTAGGCGGTGCTACTTACCAGGTTCCGGTCGAAGTTCGTCCGTCCCGTCGTAACGCTCTTGCCATGCGCTGGCTGGTAGATTTCGCCCGTAAGCGTGGCGAGAAATCTATGGCTCTGCGTTTAGCTGGTGAGCTGATGGATGCCGCTGAAGGCAAAGGTGCTGCAGTTAAGAAGCGTGAAGACGTGCACCGCATGGCCGAAGCCAACAAGGCCTTCTCGCACTACCGCTTCTAATTCTAGCGTCACTCAACTTGCGAGGGCTTTATGGCTCGTATTACCCCGATTAGCCGCTACCGTAACATTGGTATCGTGGCTCACGTGGATGCTGGTAAAACCACCACCACTGAGCGCGTCCTTTTTTACACGGGCAAAAGTCACAAAATGGGCGAGGTGCATGACGGCGCCGCGACCACAGACTGGATGGTGCAGGAGCAGGAGCGTGGTATTACCATCACTTCCGCTGCTATCACCGCCTTCTGGAAAGGTTCTGAGAAGCAATACAAAGACGAGCATCGCTTCAACGTAATCGATACCCCTGGGCACGTTGACTTCACCATTGAAGTTGAGCGCTCCTTGCGCGTACTCGATGGTGCGGTCGTTGTGTTCTGCGGTACCTCGGGCGTTGAACCTCAGTCGGAAACCGTATGGCGTCAGGCCAACAAGTACGGCGTTCCGCGTCTTGTTTACGTCAACAAGATGGACCGTGCTGGCGCTGACTTCCTGCGTGTAGTTGCTCAAATCAAACAGCGTCTGGGTCACACTCCGGTGCCGATTCAGTTGGCCATTGGTGCTGAAGACAACTTCCAGGGTCAGATCGATCTGATCAACATGCAAGCTGTCTACTGGAATGACTCGGACAAGGGCATGGTTCCTGTTCGTAAAGACATTCCGGCAGAGCTGTTGGAAGAAGCCGAGAAGTGGCGCGGCAACATGGTTGAGGCTGCGGCCGAAGCCAACGAAGAGCTGATGAACAAATACCTTGAGGGTGAAGAGCTCACCAACGAGGAAATCAAAGCAGCTCTGCGTCAGCGCACCGTTGCTGGTGAGATCGTTCTGGCTGTTTGCGGTTCTTCGTTCAAGAACAAGGGTGTGCCCCTGGTTCTCGACGCCGTTATCGACTTCCTGCCTGCACCAACCGATATTCCTGCTATCAAGGGTACTGACCCGGATAACGAGGAAATCGAGCTGGAGCGTCATGCGGACGACAGCGAGCCGTTCTCGGCTCTGGCGTTCAAGATCGCAACCGACCCATTCGTGGGTACTTTGACCTTCGTCCGTGTTTACTCGGGCGTGTTGAACTCCGGTGACGGCGTGATCAACTCGGTTAAAGGCAAGAAAGAGCGCGTGGGTCGTATGGTGCAAATGCACGCTAACGCCCGTGAAGAAATCAAGGAAGTACGCGCTGGTGACATCGCGGCCTTGATCGGCATGAAGGACGTCACCACTGGTGAAACTTTGTGCAACGCTGACAAGCCAATTATCCTGGTTCGCATGGACTTCCCGGAGCCGGTTATTTCGGTTGCCGTAGAGCCTAAGACCAAGGATGACCAGGAAAAAATGGGTATCGCTCTGGGCAAGCTTGCTCAGGAAGATCCATCTTTCCGCGTCAAAACTGATGAAGAGACGGGTCAGACGATCATCTCTGGCATGGGCGAGCTGCACCTGGACATCCTGGTTGACCGGATGCGCCGTGAGTTCAACGTCGAAGCCAACATTGGTAAGCCTCAGGTTTCCTATCGTGAGCGCATCACGAAGAACTGCGAAATCGAAGGCAAGTTCGTTCGTCAGTCCGGTGGTCGTGGCCAGTTTGGTCATTGCTGGATTCGCTTTGCACCTGCTGACGAAGGTCAGGAAGGTCTGCAATTTGTGAACGAAGTTGTTGGTGGTGTGATTCCTAAGGAATACATCCCGGCTATCCAGAAAGGTATCGAAGAGCAGATGAAGAACGGCGTTGTTGCCGGTTATCCGCTAATCGGCCTGAAGGCTACCGTGTTCGACGGCTCTTACCATGACGTCGACTCCAACGAGATGGCGTTTAAGGTGGCTGCCTCCATGGCAACCAAGCAACTGGCCCAGAAGGGTGGTGGTGAGTTGCTTGAGCCGATCATGGCAGTGGAAGTTGTTACCCCGGAAGACTATATGGGTGACGTGATGGGCGACCTTAACCGCCGTCGCGGCATGATTTTGGGTATGGAAGACACGGTCTCCGGCAAAGTGATTCGCGCCGAAGTTCCGCTGGGTGAGATGTTCGGTTATGCAACCGACGTCCGCTCCATGTCCCAGGGTCGCGCAAGCTACTCTATGGAATTCAAAAAATACAATACAGCTCCGTCGCACATCGTCGAATCTGTAACCAAAAAACAAGGCTGATTCAGCCCTTTAGGCAAGGAGTTAATTGTCGTGGCTAAAGAAAAATTTGAACGTAGCAAACCACACGTCAACGTTGGCACCATCGGTCACGTTGACCATGGTAAAACCACGCTGACCGCCGCTCTGACTCGCGTTTGCTCCGAAGTATTCGGTAGCGCCGTAGTTGCTTTCGACAAGATCGACAGCGCTCCGGAAGAGAAGGCCCGTGGTATCACCATCAACACCGCGCACGTTGAGTACAACTCTTCGATTCGTCACTACGCGCACGTTGACTGCCCAGGTCACGCTGACTATGTGAAGAACATGATCACCGGTGCTGCGCAGATGGACGGCGCTATCCTGGTTTGTTCGGCTGCTGACGGCCCGATGCCGCAGACTCGCGAGCACATCCTGCTGTCCCGTCAGGTAGGTGTTCCGTACATCGTGGTCTTCCTGAACAAGGCTGACATGGTTGACGACGCTGAGCTGTTGGAGCTGGTTGAAATGGAAGTGCGTGACCTGCTCAGCACTTACGATTTCCCAGGCGACGATACGCCGATCATCATCGGTTCTGCTCTGATGGCGCTGAACGGTCAAGACGACAACGAAATGGGCACCACTGCCGTTCGTAAGCTCGTTGAGACTCTGGATACCTACATTCCAGATCCAGTGCGCGCAATCGACAAGCCGTTCCTGATGCCAATCGAAGACGTGTTCTCGATCTCCGGTCGCGGTACTGTTGTTACTGGTCGTATCGAGCGCGGCATCATCAAGATCCAGGAAGAGCTGGAAATTGTTGGTCTGCGTGACACCGTTAAGACTACTTGCACCGGTGTTGAAATGTTCCGCAAGCTTCTCGACGAAGGTCGTGCTGGTGAGAACTGTGGCGTTCTGCTGCGTGGCACCAAGCGTGACGACGTAGAGCGTGGTCAGGTTCTGGTTAAGCCGGGTTCGGTTAAGCCGCACACCACCTTCACTGCAGAAGTGTATGTGTTGAGCAAAGAAGAAGGCGGTCGTCACACTCCGTTCTTCAAAGGCTACCGTCCTCAGTTCTACTTCCGTACAACTGACGTAACCGGTAACTGCGAGCTGCCAGAAGGCGTTGAGATGGTAATGCCAGGTGATAACATTCAAATGACTGTTACCCTGATCAAGACCATCGCAATGGAAGAAGGCCTGCGTTTCGCTATTCGTGAAGGCGGTCGTACCGTCGGCGCTGGCGTCGTAGCCAAAATCATCGCGTAAGTGATGATTTAAGAAAAAGCCTCCGCTTGCGGGGGCTTTTTTTATTGGGTTGACACCTGCTAGGGGCGTCTATAGAATCACGCCTCCTTTTAACGGGCGTATTGCGTCCGTTGGGAATAGCAGCTTGGAATCTGAGGTCAAAATGCAAAACCAACAAATCCGTATTCGGTTGAAGGCTTTTGACCATCGCCTGATCGATCAATCAACCCAGGAAATCGTGGAAACCGCGAAACGTACTGGTGCTCAGGTGCGTGGTCCTATTCCTCTGCCTACCCGCAAAGAGCGGTTCACCGTACTGACTTCACCGCACGTCAACAAAGACGCGCGCGATCAGTTCGAGATCCGTACTCATAAGCGTGTTCTGGACATCGTCCAGCCAACGGATAAAACCGTTGACGCGCTGATGAAGCTTGATCTTGCGGCCGGTGTGGAAGTGCAGATCAGCCTCGGCTAAGACCGCTTAGGTTTTAGTCGTGTAACGCTCTGAAATGGGCGGCCATAGCGGGTGAAAGCCCCGTACACTCATGAGGTTACAACATGACTATTGGTGTAGTCGGTCGTAAGTGCGGGATGACCCGTATTTTCACCGAAGAAGGTGTCTCCATTCCGGTTACGGTCATTGAGATCGAACCGAATCGCGTCACCCAGTTTAAAACTGAAGAGTCCGATGGCTATCGTGCAGTGCAAGTCACTGTCGGCGAGCGTCGTGCTTCCCGTGTGACCAAGGCGCAAGCCGGTCACTTCGCTAAGGCGAATGTCGCGGCGGGTCGTACTGTTATGGAGTTCCGTCTTGAAGAAGGCGAGTACCAGGCAGGCGATCTGATCAACGCTGAAATATTCCAAGCTGGTCAACTGGTGGATGTCACTGGTCAGTCCAAGGGTAAAGGCTTTGCCGGTACCATCAAGCGTTGGAACTTCCGCGGCCAAGACAACACTCACGGTAACTCCGTGTCCCACCGTGTTCCGGGTTCCATTGGCCAGTGCCAGACTCCGGGTCGCGTATTCAAGGGCAAAAAAATGTCCGGTCATATGGGCGCTGAGCGCGTGACCGTGCAGTCCCTGGAAGTGGTGCGGGTCGATGCTGAACGCAATCTGTTGCTGGTCAAGGGTGCTGTTCCTGGCGCTACTGGCGGCAACCTGGTTGTCCGTCCGGCAGCCAAGGCTCGCGGTTAAGGGGAAGCTGACATGCAATTAAATGTAAATGGCGCTCAAGCGATCGAAGTATCCGAAGCCACTTTTGGCGGCGCATACAACGAGACCCTGGTTCACCAAGCTGTTGTGGCCTACATGGCCGGCGGTCGTCAGGGCAGCAAGCAGCAAAAGACTCGTTCTGATGTATCCGGTGGCGGTAAGCGTCCGTGGCGTCAGAAAGGCACTGGTCGTGCTCGTGCTGGTACCACTCGTGGTCCAATCTGGCGTGGCGGTGGTGTGACTTTCGCAGCTCGCCCACAAGATCACTCGCAGAAGCTGAACAAGAAGATGTATCGCGCGGCTATCCGCTCGATTCTTGCTGAGCTGGTGCGTACTGATCGTCTGGTTGTGGTTGAAGACTTCAACGTTGACGCGCCGAAGACTAAAGACCTGCTGAACAAGTTGAATGGCATGGGTCTGACCGACGTTCTGATCGTGTCTGATTCGGTCGATGAGAATCTGTACCTGGCTGCCCGTAACCTGCCACACGTTGATGTTCGTGACGTGCAGGGTTCCGATCCGGTCAGTCTGATCGCGTATGAGAAGGTGTTGGTCACCGTATCTGCCGTGAAGAAATTCGAGGAGCTGCTGGGATGAACCAGGAACGCGTATTTAAAGTGCTGCTTGGCCCGCACATCTCCGAGAAGGCAACACTTCTGGCTGATAAAAAAAGCCAATTCGTTTTCAAGGTTGCAATTGATGCAACCAAGCTGGAAATCAAGAAGGCCGTCGAAAGCCTGTTCAGTGTGAATGTTGCTGCTGTCAATACCGTGAATGTTCTCGGTAAGACCAAGCGCAATGCTCGCGGCCTGGGCAAGCGTAACGACTGGAAGAAAGCGATCATCTCGCTTCAGCCAGGCCAAGATCTCGATTTCGCCAGCAGTGCTGAGTAAGGAAGGGGTGCATCATGGCAATCGTTAAATGCAAACCGACTTCCCCTGGCCGCCGTTTTGTGGTCAAGGTGGTCAATCAGGAGCTGCATAAAGGCGCTCCTTACGCTCCGCTGCTTGAGAAGAAGTCGAAGACTGGCGGTCGTAACAACAATGGTCGTATCACCACCCGTCATATCGGTGGTGGCCACAAGCAGCATTATCGCTTGGTCGATTTCCGTCGCAACGACAAAGATGGCATTCCAGCCACTGTTGAGCGTATTGAATACGATCCAAACCGTACCGCGCACATCGCTTTGATGTTGTACGCAGACGGTGAGCGTCGCTACATAATCGCCCCTAAAGGCGTGAGTGCTGGCGACCAGCTAATCGCTGGCATCATGGCTCCGATCAAGCCGGGCAACAGTCTGCAACTGCGCAACATTCCAGTTGGTAGCACTGTTCACGGTATCGAACTGAAGCCGGGTAAAGGTGCTCAGATCGCTCGTTCCGCTGGCGCTTCGGCTCAGTTGATTGCGCGTGAAGGTGTCTACGTGACCCTGCGTCTGCGTTCCGGTGAAATGCGTAAAGTACTGGCCGAGTGCCGTGCGACCCTGGGTGAAGTCTCGAACTCCGAGCACAGCCTGCGTTCGCTGGGTAAAGCTGGTGCCAAGCGCTGGCGTGGCGTTCGCCCAACCGTTCGTGGTGTTGCCATGAACCCGGTTGACCACCCACACGGTGGTGGTGAAGGTCGTACCTCTGGTGGTCGTCATCCGGTGTCTCCATGGGGCTTCCCGACTAAGGGCGCGAAGACTCGTGGTAACAAACGCACCGACAACATGATCGTCCGTCGTCGCAAGTAAATAGAGGGATACGACAGTGCCACGTTCTCTGAAAAAAGGTCCTTTTATCGATCTTCACCTACTGAAGAAGATTGAAGTGGCGGTGGAAAAGAATGATCGCAAGCCAGTGAAAACCTGGTCGCGCCGTTCGATGATCCTGCCACAAATGGTCGGTTTGACCATCGCTGTACATAACGGTCGTCAACATGTCCCAGTTCTTGTGAACGAAGACATGGTCGGTCACAAACTGGGCGAATTTGCCGGCACTCGTACCTATCGTGGGCACGTGGCTGACAAGAAAGCCAAGCGTTAAGGGGTTAGGAAATGGAAGTAGCCGCTAAGTTGTCGGGCGCTCGAATCTCCGCCCAGAAAGCCCGCTTGGTCGCCGACCAGATCCGCGGGAAGAAGGTGGGCGAAGCGCTCAACCTGCTGGCTTTTAGCAGTAAGAAAGCCGCGGAAATCATCAAGAAAGTGCTGGAGTCGGCTGTAGCCAACGCCGAGCACAACGAAGGCGCAGACGTTGATGACCTGAAGGTCAGCACTGTTTTCGTCAACGAAGGGCGTTCGCTGAAGCGAATCATGCCGCGTGCCAAAGGCCGCGCTGATCGCATCGTCAAGCGGTCTTGCCATATCACTGTCAAGGTTGCGGACAAGTAACGGAGTCGATCAGATGGGTCAGAAAGTACATCCCATTGGCATTCGCCTGGGAATCGTCAAGGAGCACACCTCCGTCTGGTACGCCAGCGGTCGGACTTATGCGGACTATTTGTTCGCTGATCTGAAGGTGCGCGAGTATCTCCAAGACAAATTAAAAAGCGCGTCCGTAAGCCGTATCGACATTGCTCGCCCGGCTCAAACTGCACGTATCACCATCCACACTGCTCGTCCCGGTATCGTTATCGGTAAGAAAGGTGAAGATGTTGAGAAACTGCGTCAGGACCTGACCAAGCAAATGGGTGTGCCTGTGCACATCAATATCGAAGAGATCCGCAAGCCGGAGCTCGACGGTATGCTGGTTGCGCAGAGCGTAGCTCAGCAGCTGGAGCGTCGTGTGATGTTCCGTCGCGCTATGAAGCGCGCTGTACAGAACGCCATGCGTATTGGTGCCAAGGGCATCAAAATCCAAGTGAGCGGTCGTCTTGGTGGTGCGGAAATCGCACGTACCGAATGGTATCGCGAAGGTCGTGTGCCGTTGCACACCCTGCGTGCCGATATCGACTATGCCACGTACGAAGCGCACACCACTTATGGTGTGATCGGTGTCAAGGTTTGGATCTTCAAAGGCGAAGTAATTGGTGGCCTTAAAGAAGAACTGAAACCGCAAGCACCTGCGCCTCGTAAAAAAGCTGCTAAGTAAGGGGTACGCCAAATGTTGCAACCAAAGCGTACGAAGTTCCGTAAGCAGATGACCGGCCACAACCGTGGTCTGGCTCAGCGCGGTAGCAAAGTCAGCTTCGGCGAATTCGCCTTGAAGTCTGTTGCCCGCGGTCGTCTCACCGCCCGTCAGATTGAGTCCGCTCGTCGTGCTCTGACTCGTCACGTTAAGCGTGGCGGGAAAATCTGGATTCGCGTTTTCCCGGATAAGCCGGTTACCAAGAAGCCTCTCGAAGTGCGGATGGGTAAAGGTAAGGGTAGCGTTGAGTATTGGGTAGCCCAGATCCAGCCAGGCAAAGTCCTGTACGAGATCGAAGGCGTTTCCGAAGAGTTGGCGCGTGAGGCTTTTGCCCTGGCTGCTGCAAAGCTGCCGCTCGCCACCACTTTTGTTAAGCGGACGGTGATGTGATGAAGGCGAATGAACTTCGTGAAAAATCAGCACAGCAGCTGAACGAGCAACTGCTCGGCCTGCTGCGCGACCAGTTCAATCTGCGTATGCAGAAAGCAACTGGCCAGTT
The DNA here is from genome assembly GCF_004920405.1 of Pseudomonas leptonychotis. Lineage (NCBI taxonomy): Bacteria > Pseudomonadati > Pseudomonadota > Gammaproteobacteria > Pseudomonadales > Pseudomonadaceae > Pseudomonas > Pseudomonas leptonychotis. The sequence continues at coordinate 470,645 of NZ_RFLV01000003.1, read as the reverse complement.
GGGGCAGTCTCACCTGCTCTCGCAAGTTAAGCGCGATATCGCTCGTGTGAAAACTGTGCTCAACCAGCAGGCAGGTAAGTGATCATGGCTGAAGCCGAAAAAACCGTCCGTACGCTGACCGGCCGTGTCGTCAGCGACAAGATGGACAAGACCATCACCGTATTGATCGAGCGCCGTGTTAAGCACCCGATCTACGGCAAATATGTCAAGCGTTCGACCAAGCTGCACGCACACGACGAAACCAACCAGAGCAAGATCGGCGACAAAGTTTCCATTCGTGAAACCCGTCCCGTAGCCAAGACCAAGTCTTGGGCGCTGGTTGAGATCCTCGAACGCGCAGTGGACGTCTAAGGGCTAAGGGTCGGAGAAATTATATGATTCAGACTCAATCCATGCTCGACGTCGCTGACAACAGCGGTGCTCGTCGCGTTATGTGTATCAAGGTGCTGGGCGGTTCTCACCGTCGTTATGCTGGCATCGGCGACATCATCAAAGTAACCGTTAAGGAAGCAATTCCGCGCGGTAAAGTGAAGAAAGGCCAAGTGATGACTGCTGTTGTAGTCCGCACGCGTCACGGCGTTCGTCGCCCTGATGGCTCGATCATTCGCTTTGATGGCAACGCTGCTGTTCTGCTGAACAACAAGCAAGAGCCAATTGGCACTCGTATTTTTGGGCCAGTGACTCGTGAACTTCGTACTGAGAAGTTCATGAAGATCGTCTCGCTCGCCCCTGAAGTGCTCTAAGGAGATCCGACATGCAAAAGATTCGTCGTGACGACGAGATCATCGTGATCGCCGGTAAAGACAAAGGTAAGCGTGGCAAGGTGCTTAAGGTTCTCGCTGACGACCGTTTGGTTGTCGGTGGGCTTAACCTGGTTAAGCGCCATACCAAGCCGAACCCGATGTCGGGCGTTCAGGGCGGTATCGTCGAGAAAGAAGCGCCTCTGCACGCTTCTAACGTGGCCATCTTCAATGGCGAAACTAACAAGGCTGATCGCGTTGGTTTCAAAGTTGAAGACGGTAAGAAAATTCGTGTCTTCAAGTCGACCCAAAAAGCGGTTGATGCTTGAACACTGCTAGGTAGAAGACCATGGCACGACTAAAAGAGATTTACCGGAAAGAAATCGCGCCGAAGCTTAAGGAAGAACTTAAGCTCGGTAACGTGATGGAAGTTCCGCGCATCACCAAGATCACCCTGAATATGGGCCTGGGCGAAGCAATCGGTGACAAGAAAATCATCGAGCACGCTGTTGCCGACCTGGAAAAGATTACCGGTCAGAAAGTCATCGTGACTTATGCCCGCAAGTCGATTGCAGGTTTCAAAGTTCGTGAGGGCTGGCCGATTGGCGTTAAAGTAACTCTGCGCCGCGAGCGTATGTACGAGTTCTTGGATCGTCTGCTGTCTATCTCCCTGCCGCGCGTGCGTGACTTCCGCGGCCTGAATGCCAAGTCCTTCGATGGTCGTGGCAACTACAGCATGGGCGTTAAAGAGCAGATCATTTTCCCGGAAATCGACTACGACAAGATCGATGCTCTGCGTGGTCTGGATATTACTTTGACCACCACCGCCCGTTCGGATGATGAAGGTCGCGCCTTGTTGCGTGCGTTCAAATTCCCGTTCCGTAACTGATTGGAGTCCGATCATGGCCAAAACCAGCATGAAAAACCGCGAGCTGAAGCGTCAGCAAACGGTAGCCAAGTACGCTAAGAAGCGTGCCGAGCTGAAAGCTACCATCGCCGATCTGAACGCCAGTCCGGAAGCGCGTTGGGAAGCACAAGTAGCGCTGCAGAAGCAGCCGCGTGACGCCAGCGCTTCGCGCCTGCGTAATCGCTGCCGCATTACCGGTCGTCCGCACGGCGTTTATCGCAAGTTCGGTCTGTCGCGTATCAAGCTGCGTGAAGCTGCAATGCGTGGTGATGTACCCGGTCTGGTTAAAGCCAGCTGGTAAAAAACAAAGCCGGCCTAGTGCCGGCTTTGTCTTATCTGTGAATCAAGCCCCTTTGGGGCTTGATTCATTTTTGATCAGTCTCTAGAATGCTCGGCTCGCCTGAGCCTGGGTTGTACATTTCCAGAATTCTCAGCGACTGTAGCCGCAAGGCTAATTCTTTTTGTATCAGGAGCGTCTAGCCCATGAGTATGCAGGACCCGTTAGCGGACATGCTAACTCGTATCCGTAATGCCCAGATGGCTGAAAAGTCCGTCGTAAGCATGCCGTCTTCCACGTTGAAGGTGGCTGTAGCCAAAGTTTTGAAAGACGAAGGTTATATTGCGGGTTATCAGATCAGTGGTGAAGTTAAGCCACAGCTGTCCATCGAGCTGAAGTACTTCGAAGGCCGTCCGGTTATCGAAGAAGTTAAGCGCGTAAGCCGTCCAGGCCTTCGCCAATATAAATCCTCTGATGATCTGCCGAAAGTTCGTGGCGGTCTCGGGGTTTCCATCGTCTCCACCAATAAAGGTGTGATGACGGACCGCGCTGCGCGCGCTGCCGGTGTCGGCGGCGAAGTGCTTTGCACAGTGTTCTAAGGGGGGAATAAGCATGTCTCGCGTTGCTAAGAACCCCGTTACGCTGCCCGCTGGTGTTGAGGTCAAACTCGCCGGCCAACAGCTTTCGGTAAAGGGTGCCAAGGGTACTCTCGAACTGAATGTTCACTCGTCCGTTGAAGTTCTGCATGAAGCCGGTGAGTTGCGTTTCGCTGCTCGCAATGGTGATCAGCAGACTCGCGCCATGGCCGGCACTACTCGTGCTCTGGTCAATAACATGGTGATCGGTGTTAGTGCTGGCTTTGAGCGCAAGCTACAGCTGGTCGGCGTTGGTTACAAAGCGCAAGCCAAAGGTCAGGTGCTGAACCTCGCTCTCGGCTACTCCCATCCGATCGACTATGAGTTGCCGGACGGTGTGGTTGCTGAAACCCCGAACCAGACCGAGATCCTGATCAAGGGTGTCGACAAGCAACTGGTTGGTCAGGTCGCTGCGGAGATTCGTGACTTCCGTCGTCCTGAACCTTATAAGGGCAAAGGTGTTCGTTACGCTGACGAAGTCGTCCGCCGTAAAGAAGCCAAGAAGAAGTAGGGCATAGCAAATGACCGACAAAAAAGTTACTCGACTGCGTCGCGCTCGCAAAGCACGCCTGAAAATGCACGAGCTCGAAGCCGTGCGTCTCTGCGTGTATCGCTCTTCGCAGCACATCTATGCCCAGGTCATTTCGGCCGACGGCAGCAAGGTTTTGGCCAGCGCCTCTACCTTGGACAAAGCACTGCGTGACGGCGCCACTGGCAACGTCGACGCGGCCAAGAAAGTTGGCGAGCTGGTTGCCGAGCGTGCGAAAGCCGCTGGTGTAACTCAGGTTGCATTCGACCGTTCTGGCTTCAAGTACCACGGCCGCGTTCAGGCGCTGGCTGATGCTGCTCGTGAAGGCGGGCTGGAGTTCTAAGTTATGTCAAATAACGACCAAAAGCGCGACGAAGGCTACATCGAGAAGCTGGTACAGGTTAACCGCGTTGCCAAAACCGTTAAGGGTGGCCGTATCTTCACTTTCACCGCGTTGACCGTGGTGGGTGATGGTAAGGGTCGCGTCGGTTTCGGCCGTGGCAAGTCCCGTGAAGTGCCTGCTGCTATCCAGAAAGCGATGGAAGCTGCTCGTCGCAACATGATCCAGGTAGACCTGAACGGTACCACCCTGCAGTACGCCATTAAGTCCAATCATGGCGCTTCTAAGGTGTACATGCAGCCTGCTTCTGAAGGTACCGGCATCATCGCCGGTGGCGCTATGCGTGCCGTTCTGGAAGTGGCTGGCGTGCAAAACGTTCTGGCTAAATGCTACGGCTCGACTAACCAAGTGAACGTGGTATACGCCACATTCAAAGGTTTGAAAGCTATGCAGTCGCCGGGTTCTATTGCGGCCAAGCGTGGCAAGAGCGTCGAGGAGATTCTCTAATCATGGCTAATACCGTAAAAGTCACGCTGATCAAAAGCATGACCGGCCGTATCCCCAACCATAAACTCTGCGTTAAGGGTCTGGGGCTGCGTCGCATTGGTCACACCGTAGAAGTACTTGATACTCCCGAGAATCGCGGGATGATCAACAAGGCTTACTACATGCTGCGAGTCGAGGGTTAACACATGTACCTGAACGATTTGAGTCCTGCGCCGGGTTCCCGTCGCGAGAAGCACCGTCCGGGCCGTGGTATCGGTAGCGGTTTGGGTAAGACTGGTGGCCGCGGCCACAAAGGTCAAACCTCCCGCTCCGGTGGCACCATTGCTCCGGGTTTTGAAGGCGGCCAGCAGCCTCTGCACCGCCGTCTGCCTAAGTTCGGCTTCGTTTCTTTGAAGGCTATGGACCGCGCACAAGTGCGTACGTCCGAGCTGAATAAAATCGAAGGCGGCATTGTTACTCTTCAGTCGCTGAAGGATGCCAACCTGATCAACCAACATGTACGGCGTGTGAAAGTCATGCTGTCCGGTGAAGTTACTCAGGCAGTCACCCTTAAAGGTATCGCCGCCACCAAAGGTGCGCGCGCGGCTATCGAAGCAGCTGGCGGTAAGTTCGAGGAATAAATGGCTAAGCAAGGTGCTCTCTCAGCGCTCAGCAATGGCGGGTTGTCCGAACTCTGGGCTCGTTTGCGCTTTCTGTTAATGGCGATCATCGTCTATCGGATAGGTGCACACATTCCCGTTCCAGGCATCAATCCGGACCGGCTGGCGGACCTGTTTCGACAGAATGAGGGGACCATTCTTAGCTTGTTCAACATGTTTTCCGGCGGCGCGCTGGAGCGAATGAGCATTTTTGCGTTGGGGATCATGCCGTATATTTCGGCGTCGATCATCATGCAGCTCATGACCGCTGTCAGCCCGCAGCTGGAGCAGTTGAAGAAGGAAGGTGAGGCTGGCCGTCGCAAGATTAGCCAGTACACCCGCTACGGCACCCTCGTCCTGGCAATTGTTCAAGCAGTCGGCATGTCCGTCGGCCTGGCCAGTCAGGGCGTAGCGTTTTCGGTCGATTTCGGCTTCCACTTCGTTGCGGTCACCACGTTTGTGGCGGGCGCGATGTTTATGATGTGGTTGGGCGAGCAAATCACTGAGCGCGGTGTTGGCAACGGTATCTCGATGCTGATTTTTGCAGGCATCGTGGCCGGTCTGCCGTCGGCAATAGGGCAGTCTTTCGAGTCTGCGCGTCAGGGTGACATCAATATCTTTGCCCTGATTGCCATCGGTTTGCTGGCAGTAGCGATTATCGGTTTCGTGGTGTTCATTGAGCGTGGTCAGCGTCGCATTGCGGTGCACTACGCCAAGCGTCAGCAGGGCCGTAAGGTCTTCGCTGCGCAAACCAGCCACTTGCCGTTGAAGGTGAACATGGCGGGGGTTATCCCGGCTATTTTTGCCAGCAGCCTTCTGTTATTCCCGGCTTCGCTGGGTGCCTGGTTTGGTCAGTCCGAGGGTATGGGCTGGCTGCAGGATATTTCACAGGCTATCGCTCCTGGTCAGCCGTTGAACATTTTGCTGTTTAGTGCAGGGATTGTGTTCTTCTGCTTCTTCTATACAGCGCTGATGTTCAACCCGAAAGACGTAGCGGAAAACCTTAAAAAGTCCGGTGCCTTTATTCCGGGTATCCGTCCCGGTGAGCAATCGGCGCGCTATATCGATGGCGTGTTGACTCGCTTGACCATGTTCGGTGCTCTGTACATGACGGCCGTATGCTTGTTGCCCCAGTTTCTGGTGGTGGCTGCCAACGTACCGTTCTATCTTGGCGGGACTTCGCTGCTGATCGTGGTAGTGGTTGTGATGGACTTTATGTCGCAAGTACAATCGCACCTCGTTTCGCACCAGTACGAATCCCTGATGAAGAAAGCTAACCTGAAGGGCTACGGCAGCGGCATGCTGCGCTGAGGCCCATAAGGTTCGAGGAGTTGGTGATGAAAGTTCGTGCATCAGTGAAAAAGCTGTGCCGTAACTGCAAGATTGTTCGTCGCGAAGGTGTTGTTCGCGTGATTTGCAGCTCGGAACCGCGTCACAAGCAGCGCCAAGGCTGAGTGTGAGAGAAGTGACAAGCCCGGCAGCTAGTGCGCTGCCGGGTTGATTATTTGTTTCTACAGCGTTAGTATCTCGCGCCCTATTTCTTGGCTTCCGGGGCGTAGGTAGCTGTCAATTGGAGTTCCACTGAATGGCCCGTATTGCAGGCGTTAACATTCCGGATAACAAGCACACTGTTATCTCGTTGACCTACATCTATGGTGTTGGTCGCACAACTGCACAGAAAGTCTGTGCTGCCGCCGGCGTTAATCCGGCTGCAAAAATCAAAGATCTCTCTGACGAGCAGATCGAGCAGCTGCGTGGCGAAGTAGCCAAGGTTAATACCGAAGGCGACCTGCGTCGTGAAGTGAACATGAAAATCAAGCGCTTGATGGACCTGGGTTGCTACCGCGGCCTGCGTCATCGTCGTGGTCTTCCGGCTCGCGGTCAGCGTACCAAGACCAACGCGCGTACCCGTAAGGGCCCGCGTAAGCCGATCCGCAAGTAATCGCATTCGCGCATCGACAGGAATTTAGTCATGGCAAAACCTGCTGCTCGTACTCGTAAGAAAGTCAAAAAGACGGTGGTTGATGGCATCGCCCACATCCACGCTTCTTTCAACAACACAATCGTGACCATTACTGACCGTCAGGGCAACGCTCTGTCTTGGGCTACCTCAGGTGGTTCAGGTTTCCGCGGTTCGCGTAAAAGCACCCCGTTTGCTGCCCAGGTGGCCGCTGAACGTGCTGGTCAAGCTGCGCTGGAATACGGTCTGAAGAACCTCGACGTTAACGTTAAGGGTCCCGGTCCGGGTCGTGAGTCCGCTGTCCGTGCTTTGAACGGTTGTGGCTATAAGATCGCCAGCATCACCGATGTGACGCCCATTCCGCATAACGGATGCCGTCCTTCGAAGAAGCGTCGCGTGTAATCAGGAGACAGTGAGAAATGGCTCGTTACATTGGTCCCAAATGCAAACTGTCTCGTCGTGAAGGCACAGATCTTTTCCTGAAAAGCGGTGTACGCGCTCTGGAATCGAAGTGCAACATCGAAGCAGCCCCAGGTATTCACGGTCAGCGCCGTGGTCGTCAGTCTGACTACGGCACCCAGCTGCGTGAGAAGCAAAAAGTTCGTCGTATCTACGGTGTACTTGAGCGTCAATTCAGCGGTTATTACAAAGCAGCTGCCGGCAAGAAAGGCGCTACTGGTGAGAACCTTCTGCAATTGCTCGAGTGTCGTCTGGATAACGTGGTTTATCGCATGGGCTTCGGCTCAACTCGCGCTGAATCCCGTCAGCTGGTCTCGCACAAGTCGATCAGCGTAAACGGCAATACTGTAAACGTTCCGTCTTACCAGGTTAAAGCTGGCGACGTCGTTGCAATTCGCGAGAAGGCGAAGAATCAGCTGCGCATTGTTCAAGCTCTCGAGCTGTGTGCCCAGCGTGGCCGCGTTGAATGGGTAGAAGTAGACACTGAGAAGAAGTCTGGCGTGTTCAAAAGCGTCCCGGCGCGCAGTGATCTCTCCGCTGACATCAACGAAAGCCTGATTGTCGAGCTCTACTCCAAGTAAGGGCTAGAAAATAGGTGCATCCATGCAGATTTCGGTAAATGAGTTCCTGACCCCCCGTCACATTGATGTGCAGGTGGTCAGTCCGACCCGCGCCAAGATCACGCTCGAGCCTCTCGAGCGCGGCTTTGGCCACACCCTGGGCAACGCGCTGCGCCGCATCCTGTTGTCCTCCATGCCTGGCTGTGCAGTAGTTGAGGCCGAGATTGACGGTGTACTCCATGAGTACAGCGCCATAGAAGGTGTTCAGGAAGATGTCATTGAAATCCTGCTCAACCTGAAAGGTCTGGCTGTCAAACTGCATGGTCGTGACGAAGTGACGTTGACTCTGGCGAAGAAGGGCTCGGGTGTAGTTACCGCTGCCGATATTCAGCTGGATCACGATGTTGAAATCGTCAATGGCGACCACGTAATCGCCAACATGGCTTCCACTGGCGCGCTGAACATGAAGCTCACCATAGCTCGTGGTCGCGGCTATGAGCCGGCTGATGCTCGTCAGAGCGATGAAGATGAAAGCCGCAGCATTGGTCGCTTGCAGCTGGATGCTTCGTTCAGCCCGGTACGCCGTGTGTCGTACGTGGTGGAAAACGCTCGTGTTGAGCAGCGTACTAACCTGGACAAGCTGGTTATTGACCTGGAGACCAACGGTACTCTGGACCCTGAAGAGGCTATTCGCCGCGCTGCAACCATTCTGCAACAGCAGTTGGCTGCGTTCGTCGACCTCAAAGGTGACAGTGAGCCTGTTGTTATCGAGCAGGAAGACGAGATCGATCCGATCCTTCTGCGTCCGGTTGATGACTTGGAACTGACTGTACGTTCGGCAAACTGCCTCAAGGCAGAGAACATTTACTACATTGGTGATCTGATTCAGCGCACCGAAGTGGAACTGTTGAAAACGCCGAACTTGGGCAAGAAATCCCTGACTGAAATCAAGGATGTTCTGGCTTCTCGCGGTCTGTCCCTCGGTATGCGCCTCGACAATTGGCCGCCGGCAAGTCTGAAGAAAGACGATAAGGCGACTGCCTGATCGTCATCATCACCGAACGTGAGTTTGGTAAGGAATTGAACCATGCGTCATCGTAAAAGTGGCCGTCACCTCAGCCGCACCAGCGCACACCGCAAGGCCATGTTTCAGAACATGGCGGTATCGCTGTTCGAGCATGAGCTGATCAAAACTACTCTTCCGAAAGCCAAAGAGCTGCGCCGCGTTGCCGAGCCGCTGATCACTCTGGCTAAAGAAGACAGCGTTGCAAACCGCCGTCTGGCCTTCGACCGTACTCGTTCGAAAGCCATCGTTGGTAAGCTGTTTAACGACCTGGGCAAGCGCTACGCCACCCGTCAGGGCGGTTACCTGCGTATCCTCAAGTGCGGCTTCCGCACTGGTGACAATGCTCCAATGGCCTACGTTGAGCTGGTTGACCGTCCGGTCGCTGGTGCAGCTGTAGACGCTGAGTAAGTCGCTGGTTGTATAAAAAACCGGGCCTTGGCCCGGTTTTTTTATGGGCGAGAAAAAGCGCCTAAGGTATGGCTCTGCAGTGGCTGATGGTTGTTGGATGGCGGATGCGCGGGTGTGCCACTTGACCTATCGTCGGCGCGCGCCCAGCATTAATGCCTGTATGTTGTTTGGTTAAGGAACTGCCCCATGAAAGGCCATGTTGAAGTCATCGATTATCTGAAAATGCTGCTCAAGGGCGAGCTGGCCGCCCGTGATCAGTATTTCGTGCACTCGCGCCTGTATGAGGATTGGGGGTTCACCAAGCTGTACGAGCGTATTAATCATGAGATGGAAGAAGAGACTCAGCACGCTGATGCCATCCTCAAGCGCATTCTGTTTCTTGAGGGCACGCCGGACATGGTGCCTGACAGCTTCCACTTTGGGCAGACGGTGCCGGAGATGCTCAAGCTCGATCTGGCGCTGGAGTATCAGGTGCGCGCTGCGCTGAGCAAAGGTATCGCGTTGTGCGAACAACATCAGGATTACCACACCCGCGATATTCTGTTGGTCCAGCTCAAGGACACTGAAGAAGATCACGCCTACTGGCTAGAAATTCAACTGGGGCTGATTAGCAGTCTCGGCCTGGAGAACTATTTGCAGTCGCAAATGTAGGTTCCCATCGACACAAAAAAGCCCCGAATGATCGGGGCTTTTTTGTCTTTGCGCGAGGTTAGTCGCGGTCACGTTCCAGCAGTGGTTTGAGGAAGTAACCGGTATGCGACTGCGGCATCTCTGCGACTTCTTCTGGGGTGCCGAAAGCAATGATCTGACCGCCCTTGGAGCCGCCTTCTGGGCCGAGATCGACTAGCCAGTCGGCCGTCTTGATCACGTCCAGGTTGTGCTCGATCACCACCACGGTGTTGCCGTGGTCCCGCAGGCGATGCAGCACGTCGAGCAGTTGCTGGATATCAGCGAAGTGCAGGCCCGTGGTCGGCTCATCAAGGATATACAGGGTTTTGCCGGTGTCGCGCTTGCTTAGCTCGCGGCTCAGCTTGACCCGTTGTGCTTCACCGCCGGAAAGGGTGGTCGCCGACTGGCCCAGCTTGATATACGACAGCCCCACATCCATCAGAGTTTGTAGCTTGCGCGCCAATGCAGGTACGGCATCGAAGAACACTCGCGCTTCCTCGATGGTCATGTCCAGCACTTCGGTGATGCTCTTGCCCTTGTATTTCACTTCCAGGGTTTCACGGTTGTAGCGTTTACTTTTGCACACGTCGCAAGGCACGTAGATGTCCGGCAGGAAGTGCATTTCCACTTTGATCAGGCCGTCGCCTTGGCAGGCTTCACAGCGTCCGCCTTTGACGTTGAAGCTGAAGCGTCCTGGGCCGTAACCGCGTGAGCGCGATTCCGGCACGCCGGCGAACAGTTCACGGATCGGAGTGAACAGGCCGGTGTAGGTCGCAGGGTTCGAGCGTGGTGTGCGGCCGATTGGGCTTTGGTCGATGTCCACCACCTTATCCAGGTGTTGCAGGCCGTCGATGCTGTCGTGGGCGGCAGCTTCTAAAGTGGTGGCGCCGTTGAGTGCGGTGGCGCTCAGCGGGTACAAGGTGTTGTTGATCAGCGTCGACTTGCCTGAGCCGGATACACCCGTCACGCAGGTCAGCAGGCCAATCGGAATATCCAGATCGACATTGCGCAGGTTATTGCCGCGCGCGCCTTTAATCTTCAACGAGAGTTTCTTGTCCCGTGGCGTACGCTTAGCCGGAACGGCGATCTTCACCCGGCCGGAGAGGTACTTGCCGGTGAGTGAGTCTGGATGCGCCATGACTTCGGCTGCGGTGCCTTGTGCGACGATCTGGCCGCCGTGTACGCCAGCCCCTGGGCCAATATCGACTACGTAGTCGGCCATGCGAATGGCGTCTTCGTCGTGCTCGACCACGATCACCGTATTACCGATATCGCGCAGGTGACGCAGGGTGCCGAGCAGGCGCTCGTTGTCACGCTGATGCAGGCCGATGGACGGCTCATCGAGGATGTACATGACTCCAACCAGCCCTGCGCCGATTTGACTGGCCAGGCGGATACGCTGTGCTTCCCCGCCCGACAGGGTGTCGGCGCTGCGGTCCAGGGTCAGGTAGTCGAGGCCAACGTTGACCAAAAACTGCAGGCGTTCGCGAATTTCTTTAAGGATCTTCTCGGCGATTTCGCCGCGCCGACCAGGCAGCGCCAGGCTGCCGAAATACTCGGTGGCGTCGCCAATCGGCATACCACTGACTGCCGGTAGGGTTTTCTCTCCAACCCACACGTGGCGGGCCTCCCGGCGCAGGCGAGTGCCACGGCAATCCTGGCAGGCCTGGGTGCTGAGGAACTTGGCCAGTTCCTCGCGCACGCTGGTGGATTCAGTTTCGCGGTAGCGCCGCTCCAGGTTGGGCACGATCCCTTCGAAAGGGTGCGAGCGCTTGACGATATCGCCACGGTCGTTGAGGTACTTGAAGTCGACGTTCTGCGTACCGCTACCAAATAAGATGCACTTCTGGTGCTCGGCGCTGAGCTCGTCGAACGGTACTTCCAGGCTAAAGCCGTAGTGCGCGGCGAGGGAGCCGAGCATCTGGAAGTAATACACGTTGCGCCGGTCCCAGCCACGGATTGCGCCTTCGGCCAGGGTCATCTCGCCATTAACCAGGCGCTTGATGTCAAAGAACTGCTTCACGCCCAGGCCGTCGCAGGTCGGGCAGGCGCCGGCCGGGTTGTTGAAAGAAAACAGCTTGGGCTCTAGTTCGCTGATCGAGTGGCCGCAGGTTGGGCAGGCGAAGCGGGCGGAGAAGATGATTTCTTCGCCTTCTTCACCTTGCTCGTTGTTGCCTTCGGCGGGGAGGGGCGCGACCAGGGCCAGGCCGTCGGCCAGCTTGAGGGCGGTTTCGAAGGATTCGGCCAGGCGCTGCTGCAGATCGCCGCGCGCCTTGAAACGGTCAACCACGGCATCGATGCTGTGCTTCTTCTGTTTATCGAGTTTCGGCAGTTCATCCAACTCGTAAATCTTGCCGTTGACTCGCACGCGCACGAAGCCTTGGGCACGCAGCTCGTCGAAGATCGCCAGGTGTTCGCCTTTACGTTCGCGAATCACCGGCGCCAACAACATCAGCTTGCTGCCTTCGGGCAGGGCTAATACCTGGTCGACCATTTGGCTGACGGTCTGCGCTTCCAGCGGCAGATCGTGGTCCGGGCAGCGCGGAATACCGGCGCGGGCATAGAGCAGGCGCAGGTAGTCGTAAATCTCGGTAATGGTGCCGACGGTGGAGCGTGGGTTGTGTGAAGTGGACTTCTGCTCGATGGAGATCGCCGGCGACAGGCCTTCGATGGTGTCGACGTCAGGCTTTTCCATCATCGACAGGAACTGGCGGGCGTAGGCCGACAGGGATTCCACATAGCGGCGCTGACCCTCGGCGTAGAGGGTGTCAAACGCCAGTGACGACTTGCCAGAGCCGGACAGGCCGGTAATCACGATCAGCTTGTCGCGGGGCAGGGTCAGGTCGATGTTTTTCAGGTTATGGGTGCGCGCACCCCGGATCAGAATCTTGTCCACAAACAACGGCCTCGCATGGCGGGCGGAAAACCAACGAGTATACGGCCCCATAGGCGGGCGCGGCAAAGCGTCACTGCTGTGCCATGACCATTGAGGCTGCTAGAATCGCCGCCTATTTCGACAGAGCGTTTTCCATGCACGATCCGCACAGCGAGCGTATGAGTGGCAGCGAGACCCGCGCGGCCAGTGGCCTGGCGCTGGTGTTCGCGTTCCGTATGCTCGGTATGTTTATGGTGCTGCCGGTGCTGGCGACCTATGGCATGGACCTGGCGGGTTCGACCCCCGCACTGATTGGTTTGGCGATAGGTGCGTATGGCCTGACGCAGGCGTTCTTGCAAATCCCTTTTGGCATGCTCAGTGATCGCATCGGCAGGCGTCCGGTGATCTATGCGGGCTTGCTGATTTTTGCCGCCGGCAGCCTGCTGGCAGCCAATGCCGATTCGATTTGGGGGGTGATTGCTGGGCGCGTGCTGCAAGGCGCCGGGGCGATTTCAGCGGCGGTGATGGCGCTGCTCTCCGATCTCACTCGCGAGCAGCACCGGACTAAGGCGATGGCCATGATTGGCATGAGCATCGGCTTGTCGTTTGCGGTGGCAATGGTGGTCGGCCCGCTGCTGACGCGTGCCTTTGGTTTGTCGGGTCTGTTTCTCGCCACCGCAGCGATGGCGCTGCTGGGCATTGTGATCGTTGCCGGGCTAGTGCCCTCTTCTGCCGGGCCGCTGCAGCACCGTGAGTCGCGGGTGAGCAAGCAGGCACTGCTGCCGACACTCAAGCATCCTGACTTACTGCGTCTGGACTTCGGCATTCTGGTGTTGCATGCCATCCTGATGGCCAGCTTTATTGCCTTGCCGCTGGCGCTGGTAGAGCAGGGTGGGTTGGCCAAGGAAGAACACTGGTGGGTGTATCTGACCGCGTTACTGGTAGGTTTCTTCGGCATGGTGCCGTTCATCATTTATGGTGAGAAGAAGCGTCAGATGAAGCCTGTGCTGCTCGGCGCGGTGAGCGTGCTGCTGCTGTGTGAGCTGTTCTTTTGGTGGTTCGGTACCAGCTTGCGTGCGCTGGTGCTCGGCACAGTGGTGTTCTTTACCGCGTTCAATCTACTGGAGGCGTCATTGCCTTCGCTGATTAGCAAGGTCGCGCCAGCGGGTGGTAAGGGCACAGCGATGGGCGTTTATTCCACCAGCCAGTTTCTGGGTGCGGCCATCGGTGGCATCCTCGGTGGTTGGTTGTATCAGCACTACAGCCTGTCGGGTGTGTTTGCGGGCTGTGCCGTGCTGGCTCTTTTTTGGCTGGTTTTTGCTGTTACTATGCGCGAACCGCCGTATGTCACCAGCCTGCGCCTGCCACTTTCAGCTGTGGCCTTGCAAGAAACAGGGCTGGCCGAGCGTCTACAGGCATTGCCCGGTGTGGCGGATGCTGTAGTGGTGCATGAAGAAGCCGCCATCTATATCAAAGTGGATACCCAACAATTGGACCGCACGTCCCTCGAGCGCCTCATAGAGCCGGTGCCGGCGGCGTGCTGAAAGCCTAGGAGAACGTTATGGCCCGTGGGGTTAACAAAGTCATTCTGGTCGGTACCTGCGGACAGGACCCGGAAACCCGTTACCTGCCAAATGGCAACGCGGTCACCAACCTGAGCCTGGCCACCAGCGAGCAGTGGACCGACAAGCAAACCGGGCAGAAGGTCGAGAAGACCGAATGGCACCGTGTGTCGATGTTTGGCAAGGTTGCGGAAATTGCCGGTGAATATCTGCGTAAAGGTTCGCAGGTGTATATCGAAGGTAAGCTGCAAACCCGTGAGTGGGAAAAAGACGGTATCAAGCGTTATACCACCGAGATCGTTGTCGACATGCAAGGCACCATGCAGCTGTTGGGCGGCCGTCCGGATAACGCCGGTGGCGATTCTGCGCCACGGCAGCAACGTCCTGCTGCTGCACCGCAGCGCGCACCACAGCAATCCGCTCCGCGTCCGGCTCCGCAGCCAGCAGCTCAACCCGCTCCGGACTTCGACAGCTTCGACGATGACATCCCGTTTTGATCGCCTGAATTAGCGTTTTATCATGCGTATGCGGCTAATGCTGCTGGGTGGGGGCAATGCTCTTGGGCAAGCTCTGATTCGTCTCGGTGCTGAAGAGGACATCGGCTTCCTCGCGCCGCGTCCGCCTGAGTCTGGCTGGGACCCTGCCAGCCTGACTCAGCTGCTTGATGACACCCGTCCAGATGCCCTGATCAACCTTGCTTACTACTTCGACTGGTTCCAGGCTGAAGTAGTAAGTGAGGCGCATTTTGCTGCTCAGGAGCGCTCCGTCGAGCGTCTCGCCGAACTCTGCCAGCATCATCAAATTCGTCTGTTACAGCCGTCCAGCTACCGCGTGTTCGATGGCGTGCGCGCTACGGCGTACAGTGAAAAGGAAGAACCTCAGCCGCTTGGCCTGAGGGGGCAAGCCCTCTGGCGTTTTGAGCAGCGCGTGCGAGCAATTTGTCCGCGTCATGTGCTGTTGCGTTTTGGCTGGTTGCTGGATGACAGCGCCGCTGGCTTGCTCGGGCGCTTTCTAAGCCGCGCTGGGCAAAGTGAGCCGCTGTTGCTGGCCGATGATCGGCGAGGCAATCCGACCCCGGTTGATGATGCGGCGCGGGTAATTCTCGCCGTGCTTAAGCAGTTGGATTGCCAGACGCCCCTGTGGGGCACCTATCACTACGGCGGGCATGAGGCGACCACGTCGCTGGCGCTGGGGCAGGCAGTGCTGAGCGAGGCGCGCAGTTTTCGCAGCAATCTGGTTGAGGAGCTGGGCCCGCAAGCGCACAGCGCCCGTTCGGATGCCGCCGAAGAGCCGCAGCACGCGGTGTTGTCTTGCAAGAAAATTCTGCACACTTTCGGCATCAAACCTCGCGCCTGGCGCTCGGGCTTGCCGAGCCTACTGGATCGTTACTACCGCCATGTCTGATTTGCGTCCTGTCTTGGTTACCGGCGGTGCGGGTTTTATCGGCTCGCACTTGGTCGATGCGTTATTGGCCCAAGGGCATCGCGTGCGGGTGCTGGATAACCTGTCGATGGGCAAACGGTCCAATCTGCCGTTGGATAATCCTCTGCTGCAGTTTATCCAGGGCGATGTCGCCGATGCGGCCGTGGTAGCGCAGGCGGTTGCCGGGTGTGTGGCCGTGGCGCATCTGGCGGCGGTGGCCTCGGTGCAGGCCTCGGTGGATGATCCGGTGGCGACCCATCAGAGTAATTTCGTCGGCACCCTGAATGTCTGCGAGGCCATGCGCCTGCACGGCGTCAAACGCGTGTTGTTTGCCTCCAGTGCGGCGGTCTATGGCCATAACGGCGAAGGCATGGCCATTGATGAAAATACGCCGAAGGCGCCGCTGACACCTTATGCCGCGGACAAGCTGGCAAGCGAGCACTACCTGGATTTCTATCGCCGTCAGCATGGTTTGGAACCGGCGATTTTTCGCTTCTTTAATATCTTCGGACCGCGGCAGGACCCATCCTCGCCGTATTCCGGAGTAATCAGTATTTTCACCCAGCGCGCTCAGCAAGGTCTGCCGATCAGCGTGTTCGGTGATGGTGAGCAGACTCGCGATTTTTTCTACATCGCGGACTTGCTGGCGTTGTTGACCCAGGCGCTGACTGCGCCGCAAGTGGTGGAGGGCGCGGTCAATGTCGGCTGGAACCAGGCTGTCAGCCTAAATCAGCTGCTGGCTGATATTGGTGAGCTGTGTGGCGGTTTGCCTGCGATCACCTATCAAGCTCCGCGTGCTGGCGATATTCGTCACTCGCGTGCAGATAACCAACGGTTACAGGCGCATTATCAGTTGCCGCCAACAACCTCCATGCAAGAAGGCTTAAGGCATCTGCTGGCGCAATCCTGAGTAAAGAGTGAGTGAAAAAAACCGGCCATTTAGGTCGGTTTTTTTATGCTCTGCCATTTTTGCCGGGCATCTCTCGAATCGTCGCTGTGCGACGTTAAGAGTGGTCCTAGGCAATTCTTGATTGCAGTAGAACTTAGAACTTGTAGCCCAGGCCGACCATATAGACGAAAGGGTCCACGTCCACATCGACTTTCACCTTGTCGCCAAGGATGTGTGTGGTGCCGGTGGTGTCGATATCGATATAACGCACCTGGGCGTTGAGCATGATGCTGTCAGTCAGCATGTAGTCCATGCCCACCTGCGCCGCCAACCCCCAAGAGTCTTTCATGTCCAGGCCGCTAAAACCTTTGTCTTGCGCTTCGCTGCTCAGTTCGGTGTCGAAGAACCAGGTGTAATTGATGCCGGCGCCGACATAAGGCTGGAATGCTGAGCTCGAATCGAGCGGGTAATACACCACGCTCAGTGTCGGTGGCAGGTGTTTGAGTTCGCCGAGTTTGCCGTTGAGCCCGGCGAAGGCCCCTGGCATGCCTTTTACGCCTACGTCATGGCTGAACGGGGTGGCCGCCAGTAGTTCGATGCCAATGTTGTTGGTCAGCATGTAGGCAAAGTTCAAACCCAGCTGGGTGTCGCTGTTGAGTGTGGCCTTGGTGCCTGCCACGTTGGTGTCGAGGGCACCTACCCATATATCGCCGCTGCTTTCCTGTGGGTCAACGGTGATGGCACCGGCCCGCACGATAATATCGCCCGCTTGGTGTGCGTGTGCCATTGGCGCGGCAATCGCCAGGGTCAGCAGTGAGGCGGTTAAAAGAGATGTACGCATGCTGTGCTCCCATAAATCATCGGTTCGAATTGGCTGAGCACGATGTTAGAAGGGCTGAAAAAGACGCTGTTGATCCAGCTCAATAAAGTAGTGAGCTATCTAAATTTTCATGCGTGGGGCGTTTAGAAAGGCGGCAGCAGCTATCTGGCCTGCAGTGGTTGCCTAAGCGTGGTTGCTTGAGAGACGTAATGCAGTTGATAATAATTATCTTTATGCATGTCTCTTCACAAGGAATGCCCCATGACCCCTCTGCCGAAGCGCCTGCTGGCAGTCGCTCTGGTTCTGGCCAGTGCGCCGCTTGCCGCGACCCCTCTGGATGCCGCACTGGATGAAAGCCAAGCCTTGGCTGCCGATGCCAAGGCCTCGCAAGCTCGCGTCGAACAACTCGATGACGCCAGCCGGGAAATGCTCAGCGAATACCGCAATGCCCTGCAGCAGGCCGAAGCTCTGCAGGGTTACAACGCTCAGCTGCGTGAGCTGGTAACGGCGCAGCGCAAGGAACTGGCGGGCTATCAGCAGCAGTTGGACGGCATTGAGCGCACGCAGGAGGCGGTGACTCCGCAGATGCGCCGCATGGTTGAGGTGCTGGGGGAGTTTATCGGCGCTGACCTGCCGTTCCTTCCCGATGAGCGCAGTGACCGTTTGGCGCAGTTGCAGGATCTGCTGCCGCGTGCCGATGTCAGCCTGGCGGAAAAATACCGACGCATCCTTGAGGCCTACCAAGTGGAAAGCGATTACGGCCGCACCCTGGAAGCCTGGCGTGGCGAGTTGCCGAGTGAAGGCAGCTCGCGCAGTGTCGAGTTTCTGCGCCTGGGCCGGGTGATGCTGTATTTCCAAACCCTCGATGGCCATGAAAGTGGTTGGTGGAACCCGCAAACCCGTAGCTGGCAAATCCTCGATGGCAGTGCGCGTCGTCCATTGCGTCAGGCCATCGCGATTGCCCGTCAGGAGCAGGCCCCGGCCTTGCTTGACCTGCCTGTGAAAACCCTGGCGCTGGAGGCCAAGCCATGAACCGTCGCGTTCTTGCTCTAACCCTGGCCTTGCTGCCAGCGCTGGCCGTTGCGGCCGAACCCTTGAGCCCGGACCAACTGCTGCAACGCATTCGCAGTGAGCGTGCTGCCGAAGTCACGGCCATGCAGAGCCGTGAGCAGGCCTTCATTGCGGAGCGTGGCGAGCGCGCGCAGTTATTGGCGGG
Source organism: Pseudomonas leptonychotis (assembly GCF_004920405.1). NCBI lineage: Bacteria > Pseudomonadati > Pseudomonadota > Gammaproteobacteria > Pseudomonadales > Pseudomonadaceae > Pseudomonas > Pseudomonas leptonychotis. The sequence continues at coordinate 452,166 of NZ_RFLV01000003.1, read as the reverse complement.
TGCGCGTAGCGCCTTGAGCACACAGAAGGCCGAAGCCGAACGGCTAAAGGCTGAGTTTGACCGTCAAGAAAGTCAGTTGGCCGAGCAAGAGAAACTGCTGACTCAACGTGTCGGTCATCTCGGTGAGTTATTTGGCGTGGTTCGCCAAAGCGCCGGTGATGTCGCTGGGCAGTGGCAGGACAGCCTGCTCAACGCTCAATACCCGCAGCGTCTGGCCAGCCTCAAGGCATTGGCTGAAAGCCGCACGCTGCCATCCGCCGCCGATCTCGATGGCTATTGGATGCTGCTGCTCGAAGACCTGACCGCCAGCGGCCGCGTAGAGCCGGTGCAGTTGCCGGTGGTTGCTGCTGATGGCACGCGTGCACCGCAAAGCGTGCTGCGCGTCGGCACGTTTTCCGCCTACGGCACCGATGATTTCTTGCGTTACGACGCCGATGCGGGCGAGCTGATTGCTCCGCCGCGTCAGCCGTCCGGGCTGGGTCAAGTGGGCGATTACCTGGGCAGCAACGAAACAGTTGCCAGCCTCCCGATCGACCCGAGCCGCGGCACCCTGCTGGCGCAGTTGCAGCGTCAGCCTGGGCTGTGGGATCGCGTGCAGCAGGGTGGGCTGGTCGGCTGGGTGATCCTCGCCCTGGGTCTGTTTGGTCTGCTGCTGGCGATCTGGCGCATGGTCTTTCTGACTCGTGCGGGGCGTGGCGTCAGCGCGCAGATGCATGACCTCAGCGCGCCGCGTGCGGACAACCCGCTGGGCCGGATCATCGGCGTGCTGGGGCCTAAACCGCAATTGTCGGATCTGGAAACCCTGGAGTTGAAGCTCGACGAAGCCATCCTGCTGGAAACCCCGCCGCTGGAAAAAGGCCAGGGCCTGCTCAAGCTGCTGTGCGCCGTAGCGCCGCTGCTGGGTCTGCTCGGTACCGTGACCGGGATGATCGTCACCTTCCAAGCGATTACCCAAGGCGGTGGCGGTGATTCACGGCTAATGGCCGATGGTATCTCGCAAGCACTGGTCACCACCGTGCTGGGGCTGGTGGTGGCGATTCCGCTGCTGTTCCTGCACACCCTGCTCGCTAGCCGCAGCAAAGGCCTGATCCAGCTGCTCGAACAGCAGAGCGCCGGGCTGATCGCCCTGCATCTGTCGGGAGCTCCGCGCCGTGACTGATTGGCTGGCGCTGTGGTTGCGCCTGGTTGACAGCAGCCATGCCTTGCTCGATTTCATGAGCGCCGGTGGCGTGGTGATGTGGGCGCTGGCGGGCCTGTGTGTGGTGTTCTGGACCTTGGTGTTTGAGCGCTTCTGGTACATGCGCCGGGTGTTTCCGGAGTGGGTGAAGGAGCGCCGTCAGGCCTGGCAACAGGTGCTAAATGATGATGCCGGTAACTGGCAACGCGCGGTGCGCAGCGCCTGGTTGGCGCAGGCGCAGCAGCATTTGCTCGGGCCGTTACGCCTGAGCAGAACCCTGGTGGCGATGTACCCGCTGCTGGGCTTGCTCGGCACGGTGAGCGGCATGGTGGCGGTGTTTGACGTGTTGGCCATCAACGGCGCCGGTAACCCGCGCGGCATGGCCGCTGGCGTTTGGCAGGCAACCCTGCCGACCATGGCCGGCATGGTGCTGGCGATTAGTGGATTGTTCAGCTTGGCGCGTCTTGAACGTGATGCGCGCCGGGCTCTAGAGCGGCTGGCTGACCAGCTGCGTCACGACTGAGATTCAACACATGAGAATGCGCCGTCACCACCAGCAAGACGAAGACACCGGCATCGACCTGACGCCGATGCTCGACGTGGTCTTTATCATGCTGATCTTCTTTATCGTCACCAGCTCCTTTATCAAGGAAGCCGGTGTCGAAGTGCAGCGGCCGCAGGCGGAAACCGCCAGCCCGCAGGACAAAGGCAATATCCTCATCGCCATCACCGCTGACGGTGAGGTGTGGATGGACAAAAAAGTGGTCGATGTACGCAGCGTGCGCGCCCATGTCGAGCGCATGCGTGTCGATCAGCCGGACGGCGCCGTGGTGGTGCAGGCAGACCAAGATGCCCGTACCGGACTGGTGGTGCAGGTGATGGATCAAGCGCGCCTGGCCGGCGTACAGGACGTTGCCCTGGCGGCCACGGCGGGAGCGCGTTGATGCGATTGCCCCTGTCGTTTGCGGCGGCCTGTGTGATGGCCTTGGCGCTGTTTGGCCTGATGCTTTATATGGTCGCGCCGCCCAGCAGCCAGCCGAGCGACGAGCCGCTGACGGTGGCCAATTTCGTTCGGCTGGATGGTGAATCCAGCGATACCGCGACACGCACCCGCCAGCAGGCACCTCAGCCACCGCAAGCGCAGACGCAGCAAGCCCCGACGCCGCCGACGCCAATGGCGGCGACGCCGAATGCCAGCCTGCCGGCGTTGGATTTACCCGTGCCGAGCTTGAGCAGCGGAATTGCGGTTAACAGTGCGCCAACGCCGAACCTGAGTGGTTTGGCTGCGGGTGCGGCGGCGCCAAGTGCGCCAGCCGCGACTGCCAGCGATGCGAGCGGAAATCCAGGCGGTCCGGAAAGCGAAGTGATGCCGCTCAATGACATCAGCCCGGATTACCCGCGCTACGCCTTGCAGCGTGGCATTCAAGGCCACGTGAAACTGGCGTTCACCATTAATCGCGCGGGCGCGGTGGAAAATGTACGCGTCCTCGAAGCCCAGCCGCAGAACGTGTTCGAGCGTGAAGCCCGTCGTGCCGCCGTGCGCTGGCGCTTTGCGCCGCGCACTGAAGGTGGCCTGGCGGTGGCACGTGAAGCCGTTAAAACCCTGTACTTCCGCCTAGAAGGAGGTCGCTAAATGGTTCGTCTATTGCTGCTGATCGCGCTGTGTGGCGCGGGTACCGCACACGCGGCAGAGCAGGCTGTTGATCCCGCAGTGTTTCGTGCGCTGGATACGGCGCAGATCGCGCAGAAAAAGGGTGATTATGCCGCGGCGCGGCGCGCGTTGGATGCCGCCAGCGCTAAACCCGATAGCCTGGAAGAAGTGCTGCTGTGGCGCAGTCGAGGCTATTTGGCCTGGGCGCAAGGCAACAATGTCCAAGCTCTTGAGATGCTCGATAGAGTCGTCAAGAGCGCCAAGCTGGACGCCGAAATGCACCGCGCCGAAGAGCTTAATCTGGCCCGGCTGAACCTTAATGAGCGGCGCTATGCACGAGTTGTGGCCCTGCTCGCGCCGCGCCAGGCCGGCGCCGATGAGGAGGTGCTGCAAATGCTGGTGCAGGCCTATCAAGGCATGGGACAGCCAGCCAAAGCCTTACCTCTGGCCGAGCGTTATGTGCAAGCCAACCCGAAAGCGGCGGACAGCTGGCTGCAGTTTTTGGTGGCAATGAATGCCGACCTGAAAAAATATGCCGCCGCCGAGCGCTGGCAACGCCAGTTGATGTTGCGCCAACCGAACAATGCGCAAGGTTGGCGTCAGTTGGCGGCTTTGCAGCAACTCAGCGGCCAGAATGGTAAGTCCCTGGCAACCTTGCGCGCGGCCTACCAGAAGGGCCTGCGCTTTAGTGAAAGTGAGCTGGATAATTTGGTGTTGCTGGCCGGCGCGGCGGACCAGCCTTGGCAAGGCGCCAAGCTGCTGGCCGGTATGCTCGATCAGGGTTTGTTGCCGCGTACTGCCGTACGTGAAGAGCGCTTGGCGCTGCTGTGGTGGCAAGCCCGCGAGCGGCGCCAGGCGGCAACCCTCTTCCGTGCGTTGGCCGCGCGTTCGGGCAGCGCCAAACACTGGATGAACTTGGCTCAGCTGGAGATGGAACAGGCGCGCTGGAAAGCAGGCCTGGAAGCCTTAGGCAAGGCCGAGCGCGCCGGCGCCGAGCGCAGCAAAGTGCGCAGTTGGCGTAACTGGGCGGAAAGCGAGTTGAGCTTCGCGCGGGAAAAACGTGTGGCCAGTGCCGGCTAGGTTCATTTCGTTTGTTTCAGCCACTAAAAAGCCAGACCCAGGTCTGGCTTTTTAGTGGCTGTCCGCCGCAGCGGGTAACACAGGTGCTTAGCTGTCGGGCAGCTCATAGGCGTAAATCTTTTCAGCTTCCATCTGATAGCCCGCTTCGGCCAGCTCGCTGCTGGTCTGCTCAACTTTGATTGGGCCTTCGATCCAGAACGGCTGGTACAGCGCATCCATCATCACACCCAGCTCAGTGGTCACGTGCACGATCTGATTGGAGGGTGGTGGCGGTACGTGAATGCAGGCGCCGAAGTACGGCACCAGCAAGAACTCGGTCACCCGGCCTTCTTCGGTGACGTCCAGCGGCACGATATAGCCTGGCAACTTCACCGCTTGGCCATCCAGCGCCTGTACCACGGGCGCTGCCGGCGATTGCTGCATCGTCGCCGGGCCAGATTCAGCCAGGGCATCGGCTAACTGCGAGAGATCATGCATGGGCGCCGGCTCAGTGACTTGCGGCGGTGCATCGGCGGGGACCATTTCTGACCAGGTCAGCTCGCGCACCTCGGCCGCCGCCAGTGGCAGGGCCAGAATGAGTAACAGGGTGGCGAGTAGAGAGCGGTGCATGGTCAGCCTCATAAACGGATCGATAAACCATCGGCCAGGGATTGGCGATACGCACGCCAGGCCGGTACACAACCCATTAACAGGGCGGCGCTCAGGATAGCGCCGAGCAGCGTCCACTCATAGCGCGTCGGTAGGTTTAGTGGCAGGTACAGGCCGTAATTCGCCTGCACATAACCCTGCGCGCCGGCGATGCCCACATACAGCAGCAACAGGCCCAGCAGCACCCCGGCCAGCGCCAGAGCAAAGGCTTCGACAATCAGCAGGCTGGCGATATGCCAAGGGCGGGCGCCGACCGAGCGCAAAATGGCCATCTCTCGGCGGCGTTCGTTGAGGCTGGTGAGAATGGCGGTGAGCATGCCGATCAGTCCCGTCAGTACGACAAACAGCGACACCACAAACAGGGCTTTTTCAGCGGTGCCCATCAGGCTCCACAACTCCTGCAGCGCCACGCCGGGCAGAATCGCCAGTAGCGGTTCGCCACGAAATTCGTTGATCTCCCGTTGCAGGCTGAAGGTGGCGATCTTGCTGTTCAGTCCTAGCAGCACGGCGGTGATTTGTTGCGGTTTCAGCGCCATGCCCCGTGCTTGTTCAGCACTGACCTTGGCCGCGCCGCGTGCCGGCATACCGTTCTGCCAGTCGACATGCAGGGCTTCCATGCCGGCCAGGGAAATATGCAGGGTGCGATCCACCGGAGTGCCGGTGCGTTTGAGTATGCCGACCACCTTGAACGGTTTGTCGTCATGCTTGACCAGACTGATGGTGGCCACGCCATGGGCCAGCACCAGCTCTTGGTCGAGCTGGTAGTCAAGCGCCTGGGCTACTTCCGCGCCGAGCACTACTTCGAACGGGTCATCGGTAAAGGCGCGGCCGCTGCTCAGTTGCAGGGCCTGAGTGCGGGCGTAGCGGTAGTGCTCGAAATACGCTGGGCTGGTGCCCATCACCCGATAACCGCGGTGTGAGTCGCCGAGGGAGATCGGGATGGCCCACTTCACCTGGCGGTGCTCGGCGAGGTGCTCGAAGCTGTCCCAGCGGATGTTGTTGGTGGCATTGCCGATGCGAAACACCGAGTACAGCAACAAGTTGACGCTGCCCGAGCGCGCGCCGACGATCAGGTCGGTGCCGCTGATGGTGTTGGCGAAACTGGCGCGGGCTTCGGTACGCACCCGCTCCACCGCGAGCAACAAACACACAGAGAGCGCGATGGCGAACACCGTCAGCCACGCAGTAAAGCGGCGGTTGCCCAAGCTGGCCAGCGCGAGACGCAGTAGATACATCGTTAAATCTCCGCCAAGCGGGTGGCTTTGTTCAGCTCTGCCAACGACAGGCTGCGGTCGAACAGTCGCGCCAGGCTCTGGTCATGGCTGACAAACAGCAAGCTGGAGCCGGCTTCGCGGCATTCGGCGAACAGCAATTCGAGAAAGGCCTCGCGGGCGTCGGCATCCAGAGCCGAAGTGGGCTCGTCGGCGATCACCAGCTCGGGCTGGCCAATCAGCGCGCGGGCAGCGGCGACGCGCTGTTGCTGGCCAATCGACAGGTCACCGGCGCGCCGCTCCAGCAGCTCGGGCTGGTGCAGACCGAGGTGGGCGAGCAGGCTACTGGTGGCCTTGGCCACGCTGCCATGGCGCTGAGTGGCGCGAGCGGCACGCAGTTTGGAGAAGTGGCAAGGCAGCTCTACGTTCTCGCACACCGAGAGAAATGGCAGCAGGTTGAATTGCTGGAAGATGTAGCCGGTGTGATCGACGCGAAAACGGTCGCGGGCGCTGACCGAGAGCCGGCTCAAGTCCTGCTCAAGCAGCTGGATGCTACCGCGATTGGGTTGCTGCACGCCGCCGAGCAGGCCCAGTAAGGTGGTCTTGCCGCTGCCGCTGGGGCCTTTGAGAAACAGGCTTTCACCGCGTTGCAGGGTGAAGGTGTCGATGTCCAGTAACTCGGGCTGGCCGGGCCAGGCAAAGCCGAGGTTGGACAGTTGGATCAGGGCTGCACTCATGGGTGAACTCGTTTGGCGCGTAGGGTGGGGCGAGGCGCGTGGCTGACGCTCTTTTCATCCACCACAAAGTGGCAGGGGTGGATGGTGAAGCGTCATCCACCCTACGTTCAATCAGTAAATTAGAAACTCAGGGACGGCTGCGCGGGTGTCAATTCCAGGCCCTGCTGGCCATTCGGGCCGATCAGTTGTACCTGAATTTTCTGGGTGGCGGGGAAGCGCTTGAACAGCTCGGCTAGATCAAGCTGCTTCAACTCGTCAGGCGTCTGGCAATCGAAAATGTAGTGCGCGTCGATGTCATTGTGCTCGCTGCCCTGGTCCTGAGCGGGGTGTTCTTTGTGCTCATGCGCGTTCTCTGCAAACAGCGGGCTTTCTAACTCTGCCTTGCGAACGCTGCAGTCGCCTGCATTCACGCCGAACAGCGCTTTTGGCTGCTTCAGCTGGCTGCGTGCCGCAGTGACCTTGGCTTTATCGGCATCGCTTTTGGCGGCATGTTCGAAGCCCACCAGGTTCATAGCCGGGCTCTCCAGTTGCAGTTCCAGCACCTTGCCATCGAGCACGATGTTGAGTTGTGCGGCGCCGTGTTCGTGGGCGTCCAGGCTGCTGTGTTCTTCATGGTGTTCATGTTCATGGTCGTGACTGGCTGCCAGGGCGGTGGCCAGGGGCAATAGCGCGAAAGGCAAGGCGAGTAGCAGGCGGCGCATGGTGATCTCCGGTCTGAATAATTAGTTGTTACGTTATAACAACTTTGTCGTGGGCATGGCCAGCTCTTCTTGGCGTGCTGATCGGGGCGTGGGAGCATGGCGGTTGATCAGATGAGGGCAGAGTCATGGTGCGAATTCGTGGGCAGATCGGCGCGTGGCCGGTGGACCTGACCGTAGAGCTGGATGCGCAAGATTGGGCGCAATTGGCGCAGCACATAACCCTGGATGCTCCGCCTGTGGCGCCGCAAGCCCCTGCGTCGACGCCGACGGCAAACGATGCCTTGTGGCAGACCACATTGGAGCTTTTACGTCGGGCTGGGCAGGTCGAAGGGCCGCAGTTGCTTGAGCAGTTGGCCGGGCTGGCCGGAGGCGAAGCGGCAGGTAAGCGCCTACTGGTGCGCCTGCGCCATTGCACTCAGGTGCGCATGGAAGCGGGTGTGGATGCGCCTATTTACCACTGGGTGGGTTGATAGGCATGGCAGGTGAGTTGCTGCGCGGTGGCATCTTGTGACTCATTTGTCGCGGCTAAAGCCCCTCCCACAGAGTTCGCTGGGCTCGTGTGAGGGGCTTTAGTCGCGAGATTCGCAACCGGCAGATAGGCGTTAGTAAATCGCCTGGTACAGCTTGCGTCGGTAGGCGGTGACCAGTGGGTGGTCGTTGCCGAGCAGGTCGAAGACTTGCAGCAAGGTTTTATGTGCAAGGCCGTCGGCGTAGCTGCGATTGCGTACAAATAACTTAAGCAGGGCATCCAGCGCCGGCTCGTAGTGCTGGCGCGCCAGCTGTTGCACGGCCAGTTGATAGCAGGCTTCATCGTCATCGGCGTTTTGCGCCAGGCGGGTTTTCAGGCTGGCAGCGTCGGGCAGTTCGCTGGCCTGGCGCAGAAAAGTCAGCTGAGCGCGGGCGCCGGCTAAAGCCTGCTTGTGTTCATCACCTTTTACCGCGTTGAGCACCGCTTCGGCTTCGTCCAGCTCGTTACGTTCGGCCAGGCAGCGGGCGTAGAGAATCAGCGCGGTGGCGTGCTCGTTGTTTTCCGTTAATAAGACTTTAAGCACGGCCTCGGCATCGGCGAAGCGGCCTTCGCTGAACAGGGCTTGCGCCGCTTCCATTGGGTCGGCTGCCTCCGGGGCAGGTTCGGCAACGTGGGTCTTGAGCAGTTCGCGAATCGCCGACTCCGGCTGGGCGCCGGTAAAACCGTCGACCGGTTGGCCATCTTTGAACAGCACCACGGTAGGCAGGCTACGAATGCCAAAGCGGGCGACTATATCCTGCTCAATATCGCAATTGACCTTGGCCAGCAGCAGCTCGCCTCGATACTCCTCGGTGATCTTCGCCAGCAGTGGCATCAGCGCCTTGCAGGGCGCACACCATTCGGCCCAGAAATCCACCAGCACGGGTTGCTCAAAGGAATTTTCGATCACCAGCTTTTCGAAGCTGGCGCTGCCTGCTATGTCAAAAATATAAGGGGAGTCACTCATGGTCGGTCTCGGCTGGGCGCAAGTGAAGAGGGGCGGAGTGCAATGGACTATTAGATGCGGCCGTGTGGGCTGGATACAAGGGGCGTTCAAGCACGCTCGGCGTGGTACAGGCTGACATAACGAAATTCGGTCGGTTCGGCCAGGTCTGGCCAGGTACAGGCTTCCCATATGCCGAGGCGCTGATACAGCGGGTGCTGGAAGTCGCGGACCCGTGAGTCGGCGACCAGCGCCTGGCGACCGCGGCTAAGGAATTGATCGAGCAGAGGCAGGTTGGCGCGGTCATACAGCACGTCGGCGACGATGATCAGATCAAAGCGATCGGTCTCGGCGAAGAAGTCGGCGGAGTAACTCAGCATCACGTTATTCAGCGCCGCGTTGGCGCGGCAGGCTTCGATAGCCAGCGGGTCAAGGTCGCAGGCCACCACTTCCAGCGCACCGGCCTTGGCAGCGGCAATTGCGACCACGCCTGAACCCGCACCGAAGTCCAGCACACGCTTGCCACGCACCCATTCGGGGTGCTCGGCCAGCCAGCGCGCGAGTACCAGGCCACTGGCCCAGCAGAAACACCAATAGGGCGGTTCTTCGAGGATGCGTCGGGTTTCTTCGGGGTTGAAGGCGCGGTCCATATTGTCAGCATCAATCAGCCACAGCTTGAGGTCAGTGCCGGGCAGGGGCGCGGCATTGAGCTGGGCGTCGCCGAGCAGTTCGCTGAGCGCCGTTTGTAAGGCGGCCGGTGCCGTCATGGAGCAGGCACCAGGCGCAGCTCACCAAGCGTCTGAGTTTCACCACGGGCAATCCGCTGCTGCGGCAAACGCAGAATCAACCTGCCGGCCTGGTTGGCTCGGCCATGCAACTCGATACGCGAGTGTTTGTTAAAGGTTTCCGGGTTGAACGGCAGGCGAAAGCCCAGCGCGCCTCCGGTGCCGCGTAGCTGGATATTGCCCAGTAGCGCTTCAGGGTTGCCGCGCGAGTCGACCGCCAGCAGAGCCAGTTCAACCTCCGCCTCATGGGGTACGTTGAGCAGGCTGCCACTCAGCTCGCGCTGATAGGCCGGCAGTGGCGCCGCTTTTGCTGGGAGTTGAACCGGCACCGGCTGAGCGGGCTCGACAGGCGCGGGTTTGTCGCTGGCGCAGGCTGTCAGCAGGGCGATCAGGCTCGAAAGGATCAGCGGTTGTAACGGCATAAGGGCTTTCATAAAGGTGATTAACTCCGCTGGTGTGAATGGGCGCCTGTATACCGTAAACCCCTCGGCTTGTCTTGCCTGCGGGATGCGCTACCATGGCCGCTTTCGTCGAGGGTCTGTTGCCGTTTCAGCGCGATCCGCGTTGCTGCGAAAAGCTCGCCAGGCTAGGCGTAGAGCGCAGGTAATGGCTATTCCCTTGCCAAGTCCTACAAGCACCGCATGGCGAGATTTTTCGCGCAACCCGAAGGGCCGGGTCTGTTTTAGTGCGATGCTGCGTTTCTCGACGGCTCATTTGGACCACCAAACTTCGCGTCTCGTGCCTTGCCTCGCGCTAAAACAGGCTCCGGCGTGTATGTGATGAAACGGTAACAGACCCTGAGGCTGCTTTATTTATGCACTGTCCTTTTTGCGCTGCCAATGACACCAAAGTGATCGACTCGCGCCTGGTTGCCGAGGGTGAGCAGGTGCGGCGTCGGCGTGAGTGCCTGGCCTGTGAGGAACGTTTCACCACCTTTGAAACGGCCGAATTGGTCATGCCCCGGCTGATCAAGCAAGACGGCAGCCGCCAACCCTTCGATGAAGACAAGCTGCGTGCCGGCATGCAGCGTGCTCTGGAAAAACGCCCGGTGAGCATCGAGCGTCTGGAAGCGGCCATCGCCCACATTAAACACAAGCTGCGCGCCACCGGCGAGCGCGAGATCAAGTCCTTGGTACTCGGTGAGTTGGTGATGGCCGAGCTGCAAAAACTCGATGAAGTGGCCTATATCCGTTTCGCCTCGGTGTACAAACGTTTCCAGGACCTCAACGAGTTCCGCGAGGAAATCGACCGTCTGTCCCGCGAGCCTGCCAAAGGTTGACGATGAATTCAGATCACGCCTTTATGGCCCGCGCGCTGGAGCTGGCCCGCAAAGGCCTGTATTCCACCCATCCCAATCCCCGTGTCGGCTGTGTAATCGTCCACGATGGGCGCATTGTCGGCGAAGGTTGGCATGCCCGTGCGGGTGAGCCCCACGCGGAAGTGCATGCGCTGCGCCAGGCCGGTGATAAGGCCCGCGGCGCGACGGCTTACGTGACCCTTGAACCCTGTAGTCATCATGGGCGTACGCCGCCGTGCGCCGATGCACTGATCAACGCCGGCATCACCCGCGTCGTTGCCGCCATGCAGGACACCAACCCGCAGGTCGGCGGTAATGGCCTGCTGCGGTTGATGCATGCCGGTATCGCCGTACAAAGCGGTGTGCTGGAGGCAGAGGCGCGCGCGCTGAATGCCGGGTTTATCAAGCGTATGGAGAAGGGCTTGCCGTTTGTGCGGGTCAAGTTGGCGATGAGCCTGGATGGGCGTACTGCCATGGCCAGTGGCGAAAGCCAGTGGATTACTGGGCCCGCTGCACGGTCCGCGGTGCAGCGTTTGCGGGCTCGTTCCAGCGTGGTGTTGACCGGTGCCGATACGGTGCTGGCCGATGATGCGCGGCTGACCGTACGCGCCGACGAGCTGGGGCTGGGGGCTGAACTGACGGCTTTGGCCATCACCCGGCCGCCGCTGCGGGTATTGGTCGACGGGCGTTTGCGCGTGCCGTTGAGTGTGCCGTTCTTTCAGGCCGGCGCGGCCATGGTGGCGACCTGTGCGGCGGCATCTGCCCGTGATCGCTATCTGGACGATGGACATGAACTATTGGCCGTACCCGGTAGCAACGGGCATGTTGACCTGCGTAAGTTGCTGATCGAGCTGGCCAGTCGTGGTGCTAACGAAGTGTTGGTGGAAGCCGGTCCGCGCCTGGCTGGGGCGTTTGCCCGCCTGGGCCTGGTGGATGAGTATCAGTTGTTTGTGGCGCCCAAGCTGCTGGGTTCCAGCGCGCGGCCGCTGCTTGATCTGCCGCTGGCGCGGATGGCCGATGCTCCAGCGCTGAAGATTGTCGAAATGCGCGCAGTGGGTGATGACTGGCGGATTATCGCGGTGCCTCAGTCGGTCGCGTGATGCGCGGCTATTCGGGCGGTCGCTTGGTCATGCAGGGCGGCGGCAATTGTGGTAAAACGCGTCTCGGCTGCGCAAGTAGCCGCAACGTTCTCAGGGCGGGGTGTAATTCCCCACCGGCGGTAATGGCTGCAAAGCCTAGCCCGCGAGCGCTTGCCAGGTGGTGTAAACCGCTGAGCAAGGTCAGCAGACCCGGTGTGATTCCGGGGCCGACGGTTAGAGTCCGGATAAAGAGAGAGCGGGATTGCCTATCAGGGCACGCGAAGGCGTGCTCACGAAATCCCTATCGATCAAACGCGCCCTGTTTTTTATAAAACAGGAGTTGGTTTAGATGTCTGATTTTTATTCCGTGCCCCGGGCTTCTGGCGCTGTTCGCCAGTGCTTTGCCGTGGGCGTTAAGAAGGGGGTGGCATGTTTACCGGCATAATCGAAGCCATTGGCAGTATCCGCGCATTGACCCCTAAAGGTGGTGACGTGCGGGTCTATGTGGAAACCGGCAAGCTCGATCTCGCCGACGTCAAACTCGGTGACAGCATTGCGGTCAACGGCGTGTGCCTGACGGCTGTGGAGTTACCGGGCGATGGTTTCTGGGCCGATGTCAGTCGCGAAACCCTGGCGCATACCGCCTTTATCAGTTTAAAAGCCGGCAGCAAGGTCAATTTGGAAAAGGCCCTGACGCCTACCAGTCGCCTCGGTGGTCACCTGGTCAGCGGCCATGTGGATGGCGTCGGCGAAGTCGTTGCCCGCGCCGATAACGCCCGTGCCGTGCAGTTCACCATTCGCGCGCCGCGCGAGCTGGCCAAATACATCGCCCATAAAGGCTCGATTACCGTCGATGGCACCAGCCTGACGGTTAACTCGGTCAACGGTGCCGAATTCGAGCTGACCATCGTGCCGCACACCCTGGCCGAGACCATCATGGTCGACTATCGCCCTGGCAGTCAGATCAACCTCGAAGTGGACCTGCTGGCCCGTTACCTGGAGCGTCTGCTGCTCGGTGACAAAGCCGCCGAGCCGAAAAGCTCGGGCATGACCGCAAGTTTTCTCGCCGCACACGGCTACTTGAACAAATAAGGAACTGCCAGCATGGCTCTTAACAGTATTGAAGAACTGGTCGAAGACATCCGCGCCGGCAAGATGGTCATCCTCATGGATGACGAAGACCGCGAAAACGAAGGCGATCTGATCATCGCGTCCGAGTGCGTCAGTGCCGAGCACATCAACTTCATGGCGCGCTTTGCCCGTGGCTTGATCTGCATGCCGATGACCCGCGAGCGCTGCGAAACCCTCAAGCTGCCGCTGATGGCGCCGCGCAACGGTTCCGGTTTTGGCACCAAGTTCACGGTCTCCATCGAAGCAGCTGTTGGCGTGACTACGGGTATTTCAGCCGCTGACCGCGCCTGTACCGTACAGGCTGCTGCTGCGAAAAACGCTAAAGCCGACGATATCGTCAGCCCCGGTCACATCTTCCCGCTGATGGCTCAGCCTGGCGGTGTTCTGGCCCGTGCCGGGCACACTGAAGCGGCCTGCGACCTCGCGCGTATGGGCGGCTTTGAGCCGAGCGGAGTGATCTGCGAAATTATGAACGACGACGGCACCATGTCGCGTCGCCCTGAGCTGGAAGAGTTTGCCAAGCAGCACGGCATCAAGATCGGCACCATTGCTGACCTGATCCACTACCGTCTGATTCATGAGCGCACGGTTGAGCGCGTCAGCGAGCAGGTACTCGACAGCGAGTTGGGCCAGTTCAACCTGGTGACCTACAGCGACTCGGTGGAAAACGATGTGCATATGGCGTTGACCCTCGGCGAAATTTGCGCCGAAGAGCCAACGCTGGTGCGTGTGCACAACATGGACCCGCTGCGTGATCTGTTTATGGTTAACCAGCCAGGCCGTTGGAGCCTGCGCGCGGCCATGGCCGAAGTGGCTAAAGATGGCAGTGGCGTGGTGCTGCTGCTGGGCAATCCGCTGACCGGTCCAGACCTGCTGGCGCACTTGGAACGTCAGTTGGGCGGTGAGACGAAAGTCGCCAACCCGACTACTTACAGCACCGTCGGCGCCGGCTCGCAGATTCTGCGCGATCTCGGCGTGCGCAAAATGCGCCTAATGAGTTCGCCGATGAAGTTCAATGCAATATCCGGCTTTGACCTAGAAGTTGTAGAATACCTGCCCGCAGAGTAAGACCGCCGCGCTACTGCGCTTGGACATACTGCGTTGAAAACCGGCTCGGCTTGCTCATTTACAACAGTAAACTCCGCAGCCTCGCCTGTTTTCTCCTTGTCTGTCCTGCGCTCGCTACGCGCTCTTCTGGTAGGCCATAATTTTTTGCCCCTGGCTCTTTAACGCTATATGAGAATTGTTCCATGACCCTGAAGACCATCGAAGGTACTTTCATCGCCCCGCAAGGCAAATTCGCCCTGGTCGTCGGCCGCTTTAACAGCTTCGTTGTTGAAAGCCTGGTAAGCGGCGCGGTTGACGCTCTGGTTCGCCACGGCGTGAAAGAAAGCGATATAACCCTCATCCGTGCGCCGGGTGCCTTCGAAATTCCGTTGGTTGCACAGAAAGTCGCCCAGCGTGGCGATTTTGACGCGATCATCGCCCTCGGCGCGGTTATTCGTGGCGGCACCCCGCACTTCGAATACGTCGCCGGTGAATGCACCAAGGGCCTGGCCCAGGTGTCCATGGAGTTCGGCGTGCCGGTTGCCTTCGGCGTACTGACTGTCGATTCCATCGAGCAAGCCATCGAGCGCTCCGGCACCAAGGCCGGCAACAAGGGTGCAGAAGCTGCATTGTCTGCCCTGGAAATGGTCAGCCTGCTGGCGCAGTTGGAGGCCAAGTGAGCCAGAGCGACGGCACCGGGCAGCAGCCACAAGCGCCGAAAAAAGGCCCCAGCACTAAAACCCTCGCGCGTCGTCAGGCGCGCACCTTGGCCATGCAGGCGTTGTACTCCTGGCACATGGCGGGTCAGCAGCTGAACGAGATCGAAGCGCAGTTTCGCGTCGATAACGATTTCACTGCGGTGGACGGGGCTTACTTTCACGAGATTCTGCACGGCGTACCGCGGCAGAAAACCGAGATCGACGGCGCCTTTGAGTCCTTGCTGGATCGTCCGCTGGATGAAATCGATCCGGTTGAATTGTCGATTCTGCGTCTGTCGACCTACGAGCTGAAGAACCGCGTGGATATTCCCTATCGCGTGGTGATCAACGAAGGCATCGAACTGGCCAAGGTGTTTGGCGCAACCGACGGGCACAAGTTCGTCAACGGCGTACTGGACAAGCTGGCGCCGCGTTTGCGGGCTGATGAAGTTCGCGCCAACAAGCGCTGAGCCTGTTTTGGGCGAGTTCGAGCTGATCCGTCACTACTTCGCCGCTGCGTCCTGTGCGCAGGCTGGCGAAGGCGTGGCTTTGGGCATTGGCGACGACTGTGCCCTGCTGGATTTGCCGGCTGGTGAACAGCTGGCAATTTCCACTGACACTCTGGTTGTCGGGGTGCATTTCCCCGAATCCCCCGATCCGTTTTTGCTCGGCCAGCGTGCGCTCGGCGTTTCGGTCAGCGATCTCGCGGCCATGGGCGCGACACCTGTTGGTTTTACCCTCGCGATAACCCTGCCCAGTGCTGATCCGGATTGGCTGCAGGCGTTTGCCCGTGGCCTGGATCAAATGGCGCAGCGCTGCGCGATTCGTTTGATCGGCGGTGATACCACCCGTGGCCCCCTAAGCCTGACGCTTACCGTGTTCGGTCGTGTGCCCAAGGGGCAGGCGTTGACCCGCAGCGGTGCGCAGATCGGTGATCTGCTCTGCGTCGGTGGTGAGCTGGGCGATGCCGCCGGTGCCTTGCCGTTGGTGCTGGGGCAGCGGCAGGCCGAGCAGGCCGTGACGCAGCCGTTGTTGGCGCGCTATTGGTCGCCTATGCCGCAGCTTGATTTAGGTTGCGCGCTGCGCGGCAAGGCCACCGCGGCGCTGGATATCTCCGATGGCCTGCTGGCTGACTGCGGGCACATCGCTGCCGCATCTGGGGTGGCGTTAGTCATTGAGCAGGCGCAGGTGCCGGTTTCCACCGCTCTACTGGCATTTGCCGGGGAGGCGCGGGCGCGTCAATGTGCATTAAGTGGTGGTGACGATTACCGATTGGCCTTTACCCTGCCGGCTCACTTCCTGCTGGAGCTTCAGCAAATGGGGTTGCCGATACAGGTAATTGGCCGGGTTGCGGCTGGCGAAGGCGTCATTTTGCTGGATTCGCGCGGTCAGCCCGTACAACCGCCGCGTAGCGGCTATCAACATTTTGGAAGTGCCTGTGACTGATCATCCCAACCAAGTTCCCGCCGAATTCGTTCCCCCGTCTGTGTGGCGTAACCCCTGGCATTTTCTGGCATTTGGCTTCGGCTCTGGCACCTTGCCGAAAGCGCCGGGTACCTGGGGTTCGCTGGTGGCGTTGCCGTTTATCCCACTGTTTCAGATGTTGCCGGACTGGGGCTATTGGCTGATGCTCGGCATTACCATGCTGTTTGGCTTTTGGCTGTGCGGCAAGGTGGCAGATGACCTGCGTGTGCATGACCATGAAGGTATCGTCTGGGATGAAATGGTCGGCATGTGGATTACCCTTTGGCTCGTACCTGAAGGGTGGGTTTGGTTGCTGCTAGGCTTTCTCTTATTCCGTGTATTCGACATCCTCAAGCCTTGGCCGATTCGCTGGATTGATCGGCATGTGCATGGCGGTGTTGGCATCATGCTCGATGACGTACTCGCAGGGGTGTTCGCCTGGATGGCCCTGCAGCTCGTCGTATGGGGATGGGCCAATGGGCTGGCTGCTGCGTTGGGCTGGTAATCAGGAGAGGGCATTAATGGGTCGGTGGTGGCTGGGGTTGGTATTCAGCATTACCAGTGCGCTGGTCTGCGCCGCAGATCCGCCGCAGATCCGTATTGCCAGCGAAACCTGGGAAGGTAGCACCCATGCAGATGGCACCGGCTTGGCCTGGGATATTTTCCGCGCGGTGTATGAGCCTGCTGGCTTGCAGTTGGCTATCCAAAGCGTGCCCTATATGCGCTCCATTGGCCTGGTACAGCGCGGCGCTGCCGATGCCTGGGCGGGTTCTTACATCAATGAAGTCGAGCAGGGTGTGTTCTACCCACGCTGGAATTACGACACTGATCAGATTGCCGCACTGGGTTTGCTGGATAAGCCTGCGCCGAGCCTGGAGACCCTCGGCGAGTTTCGCCTGGCCTGGATGCGCGGCTATGAATATCAGCGTTATTTGCCAAATTTGCGCCAGTACCGCGAAGTGTTGCGCCGTGACGGTATCCTCGGCATGTTGGACATAGGGCATGCGGATTTTTACCTCGACGCGCTGACAGAGGTCGAGGATGTACTGAGTAAGACGAGTCAGTCTGCTCGCTACCGTATTACCC
This sequence comes from Pseudomonas leptonychotis, assembly GCF_004920405.1. Lineage (NCBI taxonomy): Bacteria > Pseudomonadati > Pseudomonadota > Gammaproteobacteria > Pseudomonadales > Pseudomonadaceae > Pseudomonas > Pseudomonas leptonychotis. The sequence continues at coordinate 434,923 of NZ_RFLV01000003.1, read as the reverse complement.
CGCTGACCCTATTACCGATCTACCTGGGCTTTGCCGATACCGCGCGTGGCCGCGCCCTGGCTGAGCTGTTCGATAAACGCATGGATACCCTGGTGGCTGACGGCAGCCTGCGGCCAATTTTCCAGCGCTGGCAGCAACCTTATCCGTTCGACTAACTTGTGTGAGACGCGCCATGTACGCCTTGAAAGTAATGTTGTTGAGCGTGTCGCTGCTACTCAGCAGTTGGCTGATGGCGGCTACCCAGGTGCGGGTCGTGGGCCTGTTTCCGGGAGCTGCTGTATTAAATGTTGATGGTCAGCGCAAGCTGGTCAAGGTCGGCCAGGCTGGCCCAGGCGGGGTGACGGTGGTCAGTGCCGATAGCCGTGGCGCGGTCTTGCGCGTCGACGGTGTTGAGCGCAGCTACAGCCTGAGTCGTGAGTACAGCGATGGCTTTGCCGAGGCGCAGAAGAAGCAGCTTAGCGTGGCCAAAGGTATTGGCGGGCACTACTGGGTGGCAGGCTCTATCAATAGCCAGTCCATCCAGTTTCTGGTGGACACCGGCGCCACCTCGGTGGCCTTGAATGACGAGCATGCGCGCCGCCTGGGTATCGATTACCGGGTGGTCGGATCACCGTTGCAGGTCAGCACCGCCAGCGGCACTGCGCGCGGTTGGCGGGTGAAGCTGGACCGAGTCAAGCTGGGCGAGCTGGAAGTGCTGGGCGTGGACGCCGTGGTGCTGGAAGGCAGCTCGCCTACCGAGGCCTTGCTTGGCATGAGCTTTTTGAGCCGAGTGGGCTGGAAGGTCGAACAGGATGTGCTGGTGCTGGAGTCCAAGCACTAGCGCGGCGACACTTTGCGCTGGCTTGATCTTTATCATCAGTAATTCAGGCTAAGCGACAGTCAGGGCCTGCTGTTACAATACCGGCCTGTTTCTTCCTGCCCATTTCCTCTTTAGGAGCATCCGGTGTCCGTCGTTTTTGTCGCCGCCTCCCAGCTGCCTACGCCCTTTGGCGTGTTCACCATGCATGGCTTCCTTGAAGAAGCCACAGGCAAGGAGCACGTTGCCCTGACCTTTGGTGAAGTGGCGGATGGCGCGCCCGTGCTGGGCCGTTTGCACTCCGAATGCCTGACTGGCGACGCACTGTTCAGCCTGCGCTGTGACTGCGGCTTTCAGCTCGAAGCGGCGCTGCGTGCGATTGCCAGCGAAGGCCGGGGCGTATTGCTCTACCTACGCCAGGAGGGCCGCGGCATCGGTCTGCTGAACAAAATTCGCGCCTATGAGTTGCAGGACGGCGGTGCCGATACCGTCGAGGCCAATGAGCGTTTAGGCTTCGGCGCTGATCAGCGCGATTATGCGATCTGCTTGCCGATGCTCGATCACCTGGGTGTTTCGCAGCTCAAACTGATGACCAACAACCCGCGCAAGGTCAAAGCACTGGGTGACATGGGCATCAATGTGGCGACCCGCGTGCCGCTGCAAATCGACCACAACCCGCACAACCAAAAATACCTGGCGACCAAAGCCGGCAAGCTTGGGCATATGCTCGGCAGCTTGCATCAGGGCGAGGTTGAGGAAAGTCTGTGAAACGCAGTGAGGTGCGCCGGCGGCTGGCGCTGGAGTGGTGGCGGCAACTGGCTGCGGCTCTGCTGCCATTGTTTGTGCTCAACCTGCTGTTTGGCGCGGGTCAGCAACCGGGGTTGCTGACCATGCCGCTTTTTATCGCAGGGCTGGCCTCGATGTTTGTCAGCTTGCCGCTGTTCAGCACCTATAAGCGTGCGCTGGTGGCCACAGAAAAAGCCCTGGATACGCCGGCCGAACACGATGCTTGGCTTGAGCTGGCGCGGGTGCGACGCCTGGCATTTCTCGGTGCGGCCCTGCCTGCCTGGATTGCAGCTATCGCACTATTCGCCGGGTTGGAGGCGATTCCACTGATCCTCCTCGCAATTTCCAGTCTCGTGCTGATGTACCTTTATCGTATTCCTCACCAACTCGGCTGATGCGCGCGCTCACTTTCTGCTTGTTGCTGCTGGCCTGGCCCGGGGTGGCGGCGGAACGCGTGGTCAGCCTGGCACCCTCGCTCACTGAAATCATGTTGGAACTCGAAGCTGACGATCTATTGGTCGGCGTGCTGGATGGTGGTGAGCGCCCTGCGGCAGTTGCGCAGCTGCCCTCCGTTGGGCGTTATGGTCAACTGGAAATGGAAAGCCTGCTGGCGCTGCAACCCGACCTGGTGTTGCTCTGGCCGGACAGCATCAGCAAGGCGCAGCAGCAGCAGTTACGGCGCCTAGGTATTCCCTTGTTGATCGCCGAGCCGCGCAAGCTGGCCGACCTGGAGCAGCAGTTTGCCGAAATAGGTGCGCGTATTGGCCGTATCGAGCAGGGGCAGAAACTGCAGCGCGCGTTCAGCGCCGGGCTTGCCCGGCTGAGCCAGCGTTACCATCGCGATCAGCCTCTACGGCTGTTTTATCAGGTCTGGAATGTGCCGCTGTACACCATCGGCGGTCAGCAGATTATCAGTGACGCCCTGCGTATTTGTGGGGCTGAAAATGTCTTTGCCGAGCTCACCTTGCCCGCGCCGCAGGTGAGTGTGGAGGCGGTGCTGCAAGCGAACCCCGAGGTGATTCTGGCCGGTGAGCAAGGGCAGTTGGACGCCTGGCGCATCTGGCCAGGCGTGACGGCGGTTGCGCGTGAGCAGCTGTGGTTGGTGCCTGATGCGGGCCTGGAGCGCCCCAGCTTTCAGATGCTGGCGGCCACCGAGCGCCTGTGTCAGGTGCTCGCCAACGCCCAATAAAAAGCCCCGCAGTGTGCGAGGCTTCAGTTCACGCTGCAGGCAATACCTCAGAGTTGAGGTGTCCAGGTCACGGCAAACAGCGCGGTGCGGCCTTCGCTGTTGTAGCCGAAGCGGCCGTTGCTTGTGCTGTAAGTCGCTTCGGCATAGTCCTGGTCGAAGAGGTTGTTGAGTTTCAGGTCGAAGGCCACTTCCTGACTGGCGTGCCACTTGCCGCGCAGGCTCAGCAGGCCATAGCCGGCCAATTCGCGGGTGTTCTCAGCATCGTCATAGCGGCCACTTACGGCGCGCCAGCTGGCACCCACTGCAAATTCACCGAATGGCCGATCGATATCCAGGCTCAGCGTACGTTTGGCGCGGCGTGTGAGGGTGTGGCCAGTGTCACGATCGCGCGGGTCGATCAAAGCAAGTGCCAGGTTGGCCTGCCAGCCATACAGCTCCTGTTTGAGCGCCGCCTCGACGCCATTGATGCGGGCGGTCTGCACGTTCTGCGGAATGAAGTTCTGGTCGAGCACAATCGCGTCTTGCAGGTCGATGCGGTAGAGCGAAAGTTCCAGCGCGCCGGTTTCGCTGTAACGGCTGCGCCATTGGGCTTCGTAGCTTTTGGATGTTTCCGGTTTCAGGTCAGGGTTGGCGCTCGCGGAGCAAAAGCCGCCGAAACAGAAATCGGGGTAGTACAGGTCGTTGAAGGTAGGGGCGCGGAAGCCTTCGCTGTAGGACAGGATCAAATCGTTGTCGTCGTTGAAGGGCACCGTCAGCGCGGCGTTCCAGCTGTTCTTACTGCCGAACTGCTGGTTTTTGTCATGCCGCAGGCCCAGCTCGGTCGAGAACGCGTCGGCCTTGTAGCGGTGCTGAACAAATGCGGCCTGGTTCCAGCGCGACACCTCATTGAAGTTTTCGCTGCCACTCACGCGGTCCTCATACCAATCGGCACCCAGCAGTACTTCGTGGCGGTCGTTGAGGGTCAGGGTGTTTACCCAGTTGGCTGAGTCGCGGTAGGTGTTGAAACTGTAAAACGCATCGCTACTGGCTTGCGGTTGATCGTTGCCGGTGTCGCGTTTGTCCTCGCTGTGGCCAATTTCCAGGCGGCTATTCCACGTGTCGTTGAGGTTGGCGTCGATATAGCTGGAGAGGCTGCTGAGCCGAAAATCTGTGGTCGGCAGCGAGGTGCTGAAAAGGTCTTCAAACTCGGCCTGGCCGCGCTGATCGAGCGCGCTGAAACCCACTTTCAAGTCGTCATTGAAGCGGTGCGAAAGGTTCAGCGTCAGCGACTTATTGCGGTAGGCGTCGTCATCGCTATTGGCGCCGAAGTTGTCGCGTGTGGCGTCGATCCCTTGGGTTTCATCGAGTACCGCGCCCAGGTTAAAGCGGGTGTACGCGTCGCCGCCGGATACACCAAGGCTGCGTTCGAAGGTTTGGTTGCTGCCGGCGCCCAGGCGCACGTAGGGCTTGAGCCCGTCGCCGCTGCCTTGGCGGGTGAAGATTTGCACGACCCCGCCGATGGCATCCGAGCCATAGAGCGCTGAGCGCGCGCCGCGCACAACTTCAACGCGCTCGATCTGCTCGGGGCTGAGAAACTCCAGGCTGCTGGTGCCGCTGGACGCGGCGGCAATACGCTGGCCATCCACCAGGATCAGGGTTTGCGCGGTCGAAGTACCCCGCACGAACAGGCCCGTCTGGCTGCCTGCGCCGCCGGTACGGCTGACACTGACGCCCGGTACTCGCTCAAGCAGCTCGGCCACGCTACGAACTTGCAGGCGCTCAATGTCTTTGCGGGTAAATACCGTGGTAGCCGCTGTCACCTGCTCAATCGGTTCGGCATGCCGTCCAGAGGTCACAACCAACGGCTGCACCTCGCGGATGCTGGTTTGGTCAGCGTGGGCAGCCAGCGGCGTCAGCGCCACAGCCAAAGCAATACGGGACAACTTCATGTGATATTCCTCAAAAGACACAACACTTTTGAGGAGGGCAGGGGCAAGAACGGGCGCGCGCAAACGCAGCCTGAGCTTGACGGTGATGCCCTCCGCAACACCAGTCACATCCAGCAAGGCCGGTCTCCGGGCTCTCGACATGTGCAGCTTCACCTTCCCGGATTGCGCCAGTGGTTTATTAGGCTGCGTGCAGAATGGCTCTGCGGTCGATTACCGTTGCGGGGGCAGCGCCGGGTTGGCTGTTAAGAGCGCACCGGCTTCCCGTTTAACGCCGCTTCACTAAGAAGGGCGCACCTTGGCGGAAGTAAAACGCCGCGCACCTTAATGCGCGGTTGGATGAATTACAAGCAAGCAAGAATCAGGTTTGGATGAGCGGTGCTCATGCAGGCAGCGTGCTGAGGCGCTCGCGTACAGCTGCCTCTATCCCGGCAGCATCCAGCCCACATTCGGCCAGCATCTGTGCAGGCTTGGCGTGCTCAACGTAGTAATCAGGCAGGCCCAGGTGCAGCACCGGTTTGAGGATGCCAGCATGGGCGAGGAATTCGCTGACGGCACTGCCGGCACCTCCCATTACGCTGTTCTCTTCAACCGTGACCAGCAGCTCGTGACTGGCCGCGAGCTGACGCACCAGGGCTTCGTCCAGTGGTTTGACGAAGCGCATATCCACCACGCTGGCGTCGAGAGCCTCGGCGACTTTCAGCGCCTCATTCAACTGCACGCCGAACACTAGAAGTGCCGTTTTGCTGCCTTGGCGACGAATGATGCCCTTGCCGATTTCCAGTGGTGCGAGGCCTGACTCGATGGCGGCATTCGGGCCGCTGCCGCGCGGGTAGCGCACTGCTGCCGGGCCGTCGAACAGATGGCCGGTGGTTAGCATGCGGCGCAGCTCGTTCTCATCGCTCGGCGTCATCACCAGCATGCCGGGGATGCAGCGCAGGTAGGCAATGTCGAAGCTGCCGGCGTGGGTCGGTCCGTCTTCGCCAACCAGGCCGGCGCGATCGATGGCGAACAGCACATCAAGGTGCTGCACGGCGACGTCGTGGATCAACTGGTCGTAAGCGCGTTGTAGGAAGGTCGAATAAATCGCCACCACCGGCTTCACGCCGTCGCAGGCCATGCCAGCGGCCAGCGTTACCGCGTGCTGTTCGGCGATGGCGACGTCGAAATAGCGCTCGGGGTAACGTTCGCTGAACGCCACCAGGTCCGAACCTTCCTTCATCGCTGGAGTGATACCGACCAGGCGCGGGTCCTCGGCGGCCATGTCGCACAGCCATTGGCCGAAGACGCTGGAGTACTTGGGGCCGCTAGGTTTCTTCGGTGCGCTGTTGGCCCCCGGTTTGATCGGTTCCAGCTTGGTGATGGCGTGGTAGCCAATCGGGTCGGCCTCGGCCGGGGCGAAGCCCTTGCCCTTTTTGGTCACCACATGCAGGAATTGCGGGCCGTCGAGTTCGCGCATGTTGCGCAGGGTGGCCAGCAGGGTCGGCAGGTCGTGGCCGTCGATGGGGCCGATGTAGTTCCAGCCCAGCTCCTCGAACAAGGTGCCGGAGACCAGCATGCCTTTGGCGTGTTCTTCGGTTTTACGGGCTATTTCCCAGGCACCGGGCAGCTTCGACAGCACTTTTTTGCTGCCTTCGCGCATGTTGGCGTAGGTGCGGCTGGAGAGAATTTTGGCCAGGTAGGTGGACAGGCCGCCGACGTTCTTGGAGATCGACATGTCGTTGTCGTTCAGCACCACCAGCATGTTGGCTTTGACATCAGAGGCGTGATTCAGCGCCTCGAAGGCCATGCCGGCGGTCAGCGCGCCGTCACCGATTACCGCGACCGATTTGCGCTTGCTGCCTTGCATGCGCGCGGCGATGGCCATGCCCAGTGCGGCACTGATGCTGGTGCTGGAGTGGCCAACGCCAAAGGTGTCGTACTCACTTTCGCTGCGGCGCGGAAAGGCTGCAACGCCGTCCTTCTGGCGCAGGCTGCTCATCTGTTCGCGGCGGCCGGTAAGGATCTTGTGCGGGTAGGCTTGATGGCCTACATCCCACACCAGACGGTCATCGGGGGTGTCGAAGACGTAATGCAGAGCCACGGTCAGCTCGATGACGCCCAAGCCCGCACCGAAATGGCCACCGGTCTGCCCGACCGTATACAGCAGGTACTGGCGCAGCTCGTCGGCCAAGGTTTCTAGCTCGGCTTCGGCCAAGCGACGAAGCTCGTCCGGCGTATTGGCGCGGTCTAGAAGGGGCGTCAGCGGGCGTTCACGGGGAATCTCGTGGAAGGTCGTCGGCATCAGGCAGATCGTTATAGGTGTAAAAGATGCGGCAGTTTACCCGAAGCGCTGGAAACTGCCCAAACATGGTTCGGCCAGGGCGCTAACCGGCGGTACCCCGCTGCGACGATTTACCAGGTGTCGATTGCGCGTTTTTTGCCCTCACGTGGCGCTGGGCGGGGCGCAGCGTTGAGGCCGCGCAGCAGCCAGGCGCGGGTTTCCACGGGGTCGATCACCGCATCAATCTCGAGGAAACTGGCCATATTGATGCCTTTGCCGTTCTGGTAGGCCTTGGCCACCAATTTGTCGAACAGGTGCTGGCGCTCAGTCGGGTCTTCGAGAGCCGCTAATTCTTTGGCAAAGCCCAGGCGCACCGCACCTTCCAGGCCCATCGCGCCAAATTCGGCGCTGGGCCAGGCAATGGTGAACAGCGGCGAATGGAAGCTGCCGGCGGCCATGGCCTGGGCGCCGAGGCCGTAGCCTTTGCGCAGCACCACGGTGAAGAAGGGCACTGTAAGGCTGGCCGCGGCGATAAACATGCGCGACACATGGCGCACCGTAGCCTGCTTTTCGGCGTCCGGGCCGACCATAAAGCCTGGGGTGTCGCACAGTGACAGCAGTGGGATGTCGAAGGCATCGCACAGCTGCATAAAGCGCGCAGCCTTGTCGCCTGCGGCCGCGTCGATGGCGCCGCCCAGATGCGCAGGGTTATTCGCCAGTAGACCAAACGGCTTGCCCTCGATGCGGATAAACGCGGTGATCAGCCCCGGGGCGAACTGGCGGCGCAGTTCCAGCACCGAGTCGCGATCGGCCAGGGTGGCGATGACCTGGCGAATGTCATACACGCGCAGGCGGTTTTCCGGGATGAGGTGACGCAGCTGGCGTTGGTCCGTGCAGTGCCAGTCGCTCAGGCTGCCCTGGAAGTAACTCAGGTATTGCTTGGCCACCCGCACGGCCTCGGCTTCGTCAGCCACCAACAGGTCGATCACGCCGTTGGGTCCTTGCACGCTAACCGGGCCGACTTGCTCTGGCTTGAAGCTGCCGAGGCCACCGCCTTCGATCATGGCCGGGCCCGCCATGCCGATGCTGGCGTTCTCGGTGGCAATAATCACATCACAGCAGCCGAGCAGGGCGGCGTTGCCGGCAAAGCAACGGCCGGACACCACGCCCACCAGCGGCACCAAACCGGAGAGCTTGGCCATGCCGACAAAGGTGTGGCAGTCCAGCCCGGCCACGCCGACGAAATCGGTGTCGCCAGGGCGGCCGCCACCGCCTTCGGCGAACAACACCAGCGGCAAGCGCCACTGCGCCGCGAGGCCGAGCATGCGGTCGGTTTTCTTGTGGTTCATCACGCCTTGGGTGCCGGCGAATACGGTGTAGTCGTAGGCGATGGTCATGCAGCGTGCGGCGTGATCACCGAAGAGTGCGGCATTCACCGTGCCGGTGCCGGCGACCAGGCCATCGGCCGGGCTTTGTTCAATCAGCTCATCCAGCGAGCGGCGCCGGCGTTGCGCGGCCAGGGCGAGCGCACCGTATTCATTGAAGCTGCCATCATCGAGTAAGTCGGCGAGGTTCTCGCGCACTGTGCGCTGGCCGGTTTTACGGCGTTTCGCCACGGCCTGCGGGCGGCGTTCGTCGCGGGTGATGGCGTGGCGTTCAAGCACTTCGGCCAGGTCCGCGCGAATGTGCGCCAAGTCCAGGCTCTGTTCGTTCTGGCTGTGATCCGCTGCGACCTCGGCGGGCTCGATAAACAGCAACGCCTGGCCTTCATTCAGCGCGCTGCCGACTTGCGTCGCGAGCTTGCGGACAATGCCGCTGTGGCTGGCCTTGAGCACAAACTCCATCTTCATCGCTTCCAGCACGGCGATGTTCTGGCCGACGGCAATGGCATCACCTTCGGCTACATCCAGGCTGACCACTACCCCTGTACTGGTCGTGATCAGCGGCAGGCAGCCAGCGGGCGCGTCTACTACCGGCTCGGTGGTTTGTTGCAGCATCTGCGCAGCGGCAAAGAAATGGTGCGGATGGGCCTGCGGTTGAGCGGCCAGAAGTTCGCTCAAGTGGCTTTCGACAAAGCGCGTGGTCAGCTCATAGCTCGCCACTTGCGGCAGGCGCAGCAGGTTTTGCAGCAAGTGCAGGTTGCTGGCGACGCCTTCCAGGCGGAACTCACAGAGGGCGCGGTAGACGCGGCGCAAGGCGCTTGGGTAATCCGGCGCATGGGCGATCAACTTGGCCAGCAGCGAGTCGTAGCTTGGGCTGACCGGGTAGCCGGGGTAGCCATAACCATCCACGCGCAAGCCCGGGCCGCTGGGCGGTTGGTAGGCGCTGAGAGTGCCGGCAGCCGGGCGGGTGCTGCCGTCGGCGTTCATGCTTTCCAGGTTGATGCGCAGTTGCACGGCGCAGCCATTCAGCGCAGGCGGTTGCAGCAGGCCGAGATCGGCGAGTGAGTGGCCGGCGGCGAGCTTGAGCTGGGTGTGCAGCAGATCAACGCCCGTCACCTGTTCGGTGACGGTGTGTTCAACCTGAATGCGCGGGTTGGCCTCCATAAAATAGAAGTGCTCGGGGTGTTCGGCATTCAGCAGAAATTCGAAGGTGCCCAGGCCCTGGTAGCGGGCGGCGCTGGCCAATTTTAATGCGGCCTCGATCATGCGCTCGCGGGTCGTTGCGGGCAGGTCCGGGCTGGGCGCGATTTCCACCAGCTTCTGCTGGCGGCGTTGCAAGCTGCAGTCACGCTCCCACAGGTGGCTGACAGCGCCCGCGGCATCGCCCAGCACCTGGATTTCGATATGCCGAGCCTGGCTGACTAGCTGCTCGATATACAGCGCGTCATTGCCGAAGGCGGCGCGGGCTTCGGACTGGCAGCGGGTAAAGGCTTCTTCCAGCTCGCCAGCATTGAACACCGGGCGCATGCCGCGCCCACCGCCGCCGGCCAGGGCCTTGAGCATCACTGCACCATGCTCAGCGAGAAAGGTATGCGCTTGTTCCAGGTTAATTGCCTGATTGATTCCCGCCACCAGCGGCACCGCGCAACGTTCGGCCAATTCGCGCGCAGCGGCTTTGTCACCAAACAGTTCGAGCACCTCGGCGCTCGGGCCGATGAAGCACAGCCCGGCTGCCTGGCAACGACGGGCGAACTCGGCGTTCTCGGCGAGAAAGCCGTAACCCGGGTGCACGGCATCGCAGCCCTCGGCCTGAGCGATGGCGATCAGCTGATCCATATCCAGATAGGCCGGCACGCCACGCCCCTTGAGCGCGGTGGCGCTGTCGGCCTGGCGCACATGCAGGGAGGCGGCGTCGTCCTCGGCGTACACGGCGACCGAGCGGATGCCCAACTCACTGGCGGCGCGGGCGATACGGATGGCGATTTCGCCACGGTTGGCGATCAGCAGGGCGGCAAAAGGCATGGTGACTCCAGATTTTTATTCTGCGAGCCATCTTAGGCGCTCTGTAAGCGAGGTAAACCAAGCCTTAGCAGCTGAGGGTTGGGCTATTGATACGAGTGATAAGGGGATGGGTGATTGCGGCCATCTGGCTGATGCACAAGCAGTGGGAGGGGCTTGCAGCTCTGGTTCCTGCATCCATGCAGTCGCAGTCGAGACAAGAGCAGTGCAGCTCGCCGCTACAGCGCCTCCCACATGAGTGTCTGAGGCGGCTTAGCTGCGCCGTTCGACGATGTAGCGAGCCAATTCACGCAGCGGCTCAGCGGCTTGGTCGAAGGGGCGCAAGGCATGCAAAGCCTGGTCGCGCAACTCCAGGGCATAGGTCTTGGCCGCGTCGAGGCCGAGCAGGGCGGGGTAGGTGGGTTTGTCGTGGGCCTGGTCTTTACCTTGGGTTTTGCCAAGGGTGGCCGTGTCACTTTCCACGTCGAGAATATCGTCCTGCACCTGAAAGGCCAGGCCGATGGCACGGGCATAAGTGTGCAGCGCTTTTAACGCATGTTCGTCGGCCTGACCGCTGGCCAGGGCGCCAAGCTGCACGCTGGCTTCGATCAAGGCGCCGGTTTTGTGCCGGTGCATGATTTCCAGCGCGCCCTGGTCGAGCTGCTGCCCGACTGAACCGAGGTCGATGGCCTGGCCGCCGACCATACCGGCCGGGCCAGCGGCACGGGCCAGGGTACTGACCATGGCCAACCGCAGTTCGGCGCCATGCGGGTTGTGTGCGGCGTCGGCAAGCACCTCGAAGGCCAGGCTTTGCAGGCCGTCGCCGGCGAGAATCGCGCAGGCTTCGTCGAAGGCGATATGGGTGGTCGGCTGGCCACGGCGCAGGTCGTCATCGTCCATGGCGGGCAGGTCATCGTGGACCAGGGAATAGGCGTGAATCAGTTCCACCGCGCAGGCCGCTGCATTGGCGCGCTCCGGCTCGCCCCCGAGGGCTTCACAGGCGGCGTAAACCAGCAGCGGACGCACCCGTTTGCCACCATTGAACAGGCTGTAGCGCATGGCTTGGTAGAGCCGCTCCAGCTCTGGTTGGGTGGGGCTGAACAGGCGGTTGAGGGCGCTGTCGACGCGGTCCTGGCACTGGATCTGGTAGCCCGCAATCATGCCTGTTGATCCGCGTCGAAGGGGGCTTCCTCCAGCTCGCCGTCGCGCTCCATGAGGATCTGCACTTTCTGTTCGGCCTGAGCCAGGGCAGTCTGACAGTCGCGTGTCAGGCGCACGCCTTGCTCGAAGGCGGTCAGCGAGTCTTCCAGCGACAGCTCGCCGTTTTCCAGACGTTCGACCAGGCTCTGCAGATCGGTCAGGGATTGCTCGAAGTCGAGCGCGGCTTTTTTGCGGGCGGCCATGGCGGGGTTCTCGGGGCAGATCGGGAAAGTTAGAACCGGCGCGACACTAGCAGAGCCATGCCGCGCGGGCAAATCAAGCGGTTCGCTGGTGGCTAGCTGCCGTAGCCGCGCGCCATCAGCACCGCTAATAATGGGATGGCCAGCAGCAGTAACAGTTCCACGCGAATAACTGTGATCACCAGCCGCGCCTGGCGGGCGCTGACCTGCGGCACTTCGCCGGCTTTGAGGCTGTTGCGCCAGTTGAGGAAGACAAAGGTTGGCCCCACGGAAATCAGCCCGACCAGAATAAACAGGCCGACCTTGGCATGAAACAGGCTGTTGCCCAGGTAGTAGTCCAGGCCCTTGCCGTACAAGAGCACCCGCGCCAGGCCGCTAAGCAACACCACGCCGGCGCAGATGCCGTAGGCGATATCGGTGATGATCAGGCTGCGCGCGCGGCGCAGGTCCAGCGGCAGTTTGAATTGCACATGCTCAATGCTGAGCAGGGCAAACAGCAGAAAAATTGACAGGTAATGCAGGTAGGCGGCAATCGCTTGGCCCATCGTTACGTTCCTTCATCGGTGGATTAGTGGGCGAATTCGACCCGGTTACGGCCGTTACCTTTGGCCTGATAAAGCGCTTGGTCGGCGCGGTTCAGGGTGTCGCTGGGCGCTTCCTGGCTGGCACGCAAGGCGGCGCCAATGCTGATGGTAAGGCTGAGTGGCTGGTTGTCGATGCTCAAGGAGCTATTGCTCATGGCGCTGCGAATACGCTCGGCGATCTGGAGCAACTCTTGCGGGTCATGCACTTGCAGTAGCACCACGAACTCCTCGCCACCGCTGCGCGTGACCACATCCTGCGGACGCACGGCGGCGCTGATGCGTCGTGCGGCCTCCCACAGCACTTGATCGCCGAAGGCATGGCCGTGGCTGTCATTGACCTTCTTGAAGTAATCCAAGTCGCAGAACAGTACGCCGAGGTGCATGCCCAGTTCATCGGCCTTTTGTTGGTGCCGAGGTAAAAAGTGATTGAGGCCGGCGCGATTCCAGAGCTGGGTCAATGGGTCAAGCATGGTTTTGCGCTGCTCGCGGCTCAGCGCCGCTCGCAACTGTGCGGTCTGCTCGCTGACATGGCGCAGTTTCAGGTAGCCCTCCACCAGTATGGCCATGTCGCTAAACAGCCGTTGCTGTTGCTCGGTCAGTTGCTGCGGTGTCGGGTCGATCAAGCACAGGGTGCCCAGCGCCTGGCCTTCCTCGGAGAACAGCGGCTGTCCGGCGTAAAAACGGATATGCGGATTGTTGGTCACCACCGGGTTGTCATGAAAACGCAAGTCTTTTTGCGTGTCTTCAACAATAAACGGCTGGGTGCCAAGAATGGCGTGGGCGCAAAAGGAGATGATGCGTGGGGTTTCGGTGATCTCCAGGCCAATGCGAGCTTTAAACCATTGACGGTCGTGGTCGATCAGGCTGACCAAGACGGTCTTGACCGCGAACACCTCGCGCACCACCCGCACCAAGGTGTCGAGGTAGGGGTCGGCAGGCGTGTCGAGCAGCTCTTGATCATCGAGGATCTGCTGGCGCCGCTCTTCATCGCAGGGTATTTCAGGGCTGAGCATGGGAGGCACCTGAGGAGCTGGGGGCGAACCATTGATCGGCCCGGGTCAGGCGGTAAGCATAGCCGCCCAAGCACAGGCTGCGCAGCCCCATAAAGCTGAGAAAGGCCAGCCACAAGCCGTGGTTGCCGAGTGGCTGCAAAGCCCAGGCCAGCGGCAGGCTGAGCAGCAGCGCCAGGAGCATGGCATCACGCATTTCACGGGCGCGTGTGGCACCTATAAACAGGCCGTCGAGCAGGTAGCTCCACACCGCGATCAGCGGCAGCGCAGCGAGGTACGGCAGGTAGGCGAACGCCGCCTCGCGCACCCCTTCAATGTTGGTCTGCAGGCTGATAAACCAGTGCCCACCGAGCAGAAAGAACAGTGCAAAGCCGATGCTGGCGAACAGCGACCAACCACCGGCAACGATCAGTGTTCGGCGCAGTGCCGGGCGATCTCGGGCGCCCAAGGCATGCCCGCATAGCGCTTCCAGCGCATGGGCCAGACCGTCGAGGGCGTGGGCGGCCAGTAACAGGCCATTGAGCAGCAGGGCGTTGGCCGCCACGGTGGCATCGCCCAGGCGCGTACCCTGCACCGTGATCAGGAAGAACACCGCTTGCAGCGCCAGGGTGCGGATAAAGATGTCGCGGTTGACGGTTAGCAAGGGCCGCCAGTTCAGCCAGCGGCGCAGCGCCGCCCAGTCCAGTGTGCCGGCGTAGGCGCGTAGGGCGCGACGCGCCAGGTACAGGCCGAGCAGCGCACCGCTCCATTCGGCAATCACTGAGGCCCAGGCCGCGCCGGCCACGCCCCAGTGCAGGCCGAGGACAAACAGCAGGTCGAGGGCAATATTCAGCAAGTTGGTGGTGAGCAGAATGGCCAGCGGGCCGCGGGCGTTTTGCGTGCCCAGTAACCAGCCGACCAGGGCGTAGGTGGCCAGCGCGGCCGGCAGGCCGAACAAGCGGATATGCAGGTAACCGCGCGCCAGCTCGTCGAGTTGCGCCGAAGGGTTCATCAGGTCCAGAGCGGCGCTGCTCAGCGGGATGGCCAGGCTGATCAGTAGCGCCGCCAGCAGCACGCCAAGCAAAAGACCCTGTGTCAGCACCTGCCGCAGTGCGCCGCCATCATCACGGCCGGCTGCCTGAGCACTAAAACCGGTGGTGCCCATGCGCAAAAAGCCTACGGCCCAAGTCAACAGGGTGTACAGGCTGCCGCCTACGGCCACGGCGGCCAATTGGTGGGCGTGCGGCAGATGGCCGATCACTGCGCTGTCGACCAGCGCCACCAGCGGTACCGAGAGGTTGCTCAGAATCATCGGCGCAGCCAATGCCCACACCCGTTTATGAGTAGGAGCGTGCTGCCAGGCGTCGCGTATGGCGGTTATCACATGTGCCCTCAATCTTGGCTGAATACAGCGACAACGAAGTGCGCGGGTACGGGTTATAGGCCGGCTATTAAACACGGATCGCCGGGCGTGCGCTGCTGAGCGATATTGCGTTTGCCCAACTAGAGCCGGCTTTAACGTAGCCGGGCCGGCGTGTCGCAGATCGTTAAGCGTTTCTTAGTCCTCGCTAAGCGCCTCGACTATAGTGTCTGTCCTCTGCATCTACCCCTGTTGGAGCCCGCAATGCCGAAGAATGGACTGCTTCTGGCACTTGTCCTGAGCCTGCTCAGCGCCTGTGATTCTTCCACCTCTGGGCCTGCCGAAGTGACGGCGACCCAAGCCGCCCCGGTGAGCCCTGAAGTGGCCACGCCTGCGGTTGACCGCCAGGCGTTAGCCGAGCGCTACGCCGGCCGCGAGCTGACGGTGGTGGATGTGTCGGAAGTGCAGCTGGAGGGCGCCAGCACGCTGTCGATCAGCTTTTCGGTGCCGCTCGACCCGGAGCAGAAACTCAGCGAGCGCCTGCACCTGGTCGACAGTAAAAGCGGCAAGGTCGACGGCGCTTGGGAGCTGACCGATAACCTGATGGAGGTGCGCCTGCGCCATCTGGAGCCGCAGCGCAAGCTCGTGCTGACGGTGGATGCCGGGCTGCTCGGGCTGAACGGCAAGAGCCTGGGGGCTGAACAGGTGACCCGCCTGGAAACCCGCGACTTGCAGGCCAGTGTCGGCTTCGCCAGCCGTGGCTCCTTGCTGCCCACGCGCCTGGCCGAAGGCCTGCCAGTGATTGCCCTGAACGTCGACAAGGTCAATGTCGAGTTCTTCCGCATCAAGCCCGAATCGTTGCCGGCCTTCCTCAACCGCTGGGGCCGTTCAAGTAATCTGGATAACTGGGAATCCCGTAACCTGCTGCCAATGGCCGATTTGGTCTATGGCGGTCGTTTTGACCTAAACCCGGCCCGCAACACCCGCGAAACCCTGCTGCTGCCGGTTGCCGGCCTGGAGCCATTCAAACAGCCCGGCGTGTACCTGGCGGTGATGCGTGAAGCTGGCAGCTACAACTACTCGCAACCGGCCACGTTGTTCACCCTGAGTGATATCGGCCTGTCTGCGCGGCGCTACCAGAATCGCCTCGATGTCTTCACCCAGGCCCTGGCCGGCGGTGCTGCCCTGAGCGATGTACGTCTGGAAGTTCTCGATGCAGAAGGCCAGGTGCTGGCCGAAGGCGAGACCGACAATGCGGGTCACGCGCAGCTGCCGCTGCCACCCAAGGCCGAGGTGCTGCTGGCCCATCAGGGCGAGCAAACCAGCCTGCTGCGCCTGAACAGTTCAGCGCTGGACCTGGCTGAGTTCGACATTGCAGGGCCTGCTGCCCACCCCTTGCAGTTCTTCGTGTTTGGCCCGCGTGATCTCTATCGCCCGGGCGAAACCGTGCTGCTCAATGGCTTGCTGCGTGATGCCGATGGCCGCGCGGTAAAAACCCAGCCAGTAAATGTGGAAGTGCGCCGCCCGGATGAGCAGGTCAGCCGCAAGTTCGTTTGGCAGGCCGACGAGGCCGGTTTGTTTCAATACCAACTGCAACTGGCTGACGAGGCGCCGACTGGCCGCTGGCAGTTGTTGTTTGAGTTGGGTGACGGCAAGCCGCAGCTGTATGAATTCTCCGTGGAAGACTTCCTGCCGGAACGTCTGGCGCTGGAACTCAAGGGCAATGAAAAACCCTACACCCCCGCACAAAACGCCCGTTTCGATGTGACCGGGCGTTACCTGTATGGCGCGCCGGCAGCCGGCAATCGCCTTAGCGGTCAGCTCTATGTGCGACCGCTGCGTGAGGCGGTGGCCAGTCTGCCGGGCTACCAGTTCGGTTCGGTCACCGAAGAAGAGCTGAGCGAAGACATCGAGCTGGATGAAACCAGCCTGGACGAGCAGGGCAAGGCTAGCCTGGACATTGAAAGCCGCTGGGCCGATGCAAAATCACCGCTGCGACTGATTCTTCAGGCCAGCTTGCAGGAATCCGGTGGCCGGGCGATTACCCGGCGGGTTATTCAGCCGGTTTGGCCAGCTGAGCGTTTGCCCGGTGTGCGCGGACTGTTCGATGGCGAGGAAGTGGATGCCGACAGCCTGGCCGAGTTCGAGGTGTTGGTGGCGGATGCCGCCGGCAACAAACTGGCAGCGGATCAACTCAGCGTGCGCCTGATTCGTGAGCGCCGTGACTACTTCTGGAACTTCTCCGAAAGCGATGGCTGGAGCCACAACTACAACGAAAAATTCCTTACCTTGAGCGAAGAAACCCTCAAGGTCGCGGCCGGCGGCACCGCCAAAATCAGCTTCCCGGTGGAGTGGGGCCCGTACCGCGTCGAAGTCATCGATGCACAGACGGGCCTGCTCAGCAGCCTGCGTTTCTGGGCCGGCTACCGCTGGCAGGACAATGCCGACGGCGGCGCCGTGCGCCCGGATCAGGTCAAGCTGGCGCTGGATAAACCGGCGTACGTCGATGGCGATACTGCCCTGGTCACCGTCACCCCGCCTGCGGCGGGTAAGGGCTACCTGATGGTCGAGTCCAGTGAAGGGCCGTTGTGGTGGCAAGAGATCGAGGTGCCGGCTGAAGGTAAGACCTTCGACATTCCGATTGCCAAGGATTGGGCACGCCATGACCTGTATGTCAGTGCTTTGGTAATCCGTCCCGGTGAGCGTCAGAGCAACGCCACGCCCAAACGCGCAGTAGGCCTGCTGCACCTGCCGCTGGCGCGTGCGCCGCGCAAACTGGCGCTAACCCTCACGGCTGCGGAGAAGATGCGCCCCAACCAGCCGCTCACCGTCAAGGTGCAGGCGCGCAACGCCGATGGCAGCATCCCGAAACAGGTGCATGTGCTGCTGGCGGCGGTGGATGTCGGGATTCTCAATATCACCGAGTACGCCACGCCCGATCCCTTCGCCAACTTCTTCGGCCGCAAGGCTTATGGCGCGGACCAGTTGGACATATACGGGCAACTGATCGAAGCCGGTCAGGGCCGCGTAGCCAAGCTGGCCTTCGGCGGTGACGCGGCGCTGGCCGGTGGCGGCAAACGTCCGGACACCAGCGTGCTGATCGTCGCGCTACAAAGCCAGCCGCTGGCGTTGAACGAGCAAGGCGAAGGTGAAGTCAGCCTGAATATTCCTGACTTCAACGGCGGGCTGCGGCTGATGGCGCAAGCCTGGACCGACGAGCACTACGGCATGGGCGAAGGCAAAACGGTGGTTGCCGCCCCGCTGATCGCTGAGCTGTCGGCCCCGCGTTTCCTGGCCGGCGGCGATGAAACTACCCTGGCGCTAGACCTGAGCAACCTGTCCGGGCATGAGCAGAAACTGGATGTACAGCTAAGCGCCGAAGGCCAGCTGCGTCTGACGCAGAACTCCGGCGCGGCAATGGCACCGATTACTCTGGCGGATGGTCAGCGCACCATTCTGCGCATCCCGGTGACCGCGTTAGGTGGTTACGGCCAGGGCCGTTTCAAGGTCAGCGTCAAGGGTTTGGTATTGCCGGGCGAGGATCTGCCGCCGTTTAGCCGTGAGTGGACCCTGGGTATTCGCCCGGCCTATCCGGCGCAGCTGCAGCACTTTCGCGCGGTGCTCAAAGATGACGCTTGGCTGCTGCCGGCCAACGCCCTGAGCCGCTTTGAAGCGGCCGGCCTGGAAGCGCGCCTGGCGATTTCCAGCCGGCCGCCGCTCAACCTTGGCGAGCAGATTCGCGCGCTTAAAGCCTATCCGTACGGCTGCCTGGAGCAGACCACCAGCGGCCTGTATCCATCGCTGTACGCCGACGCGGCCACTCTGAAGCGTCTTGGCGTTGAAGCCGAGCCAGATGAGCAGCGCAAACGCGCCATCGAGCTGGGCATTGAGCGTCTGCTGAGCATGCAGCGCTACAACGGCAGCTTCGGTCTGTGGGGCGCCGACAGCGACGAGGAGTACTGGCTGACGACCTACGTCAGCGACTTCCTCCTGCGTGCCCGCGAGCAGGGTTTCGGTGTGCCGGACGAAGCGCTGAAAAAAGCCAGCGAACGCCTGCTGCGTTATGTGCAAGAGCGTCACCTGATCGAGGTCAACTACAGCGACAACGCCAACCATAGCCGCTTTGCCGTGCAGGCCTACGCCGGCTACGTGCTGGCGCGCAGCCAACAGGCGCCGTTGGGCGCGTTACGTAGTTTGTATGAGCGGCGCAGCGATGCGCTGTCCGGCTTGCCGTTGGTACACCTGGCCGTGGCCCTGCAAAAAATGGGTGACCAGCCGCGTGCCGATGAGCTGCTGACTGCCGGCCTGGCCCGTGGTCGCGACAGCAACACCTGGTTGGCCGACTACGGCAGCCCGTTGCGCGACCAGGCGCTGATTCTGGCGTTGCTGGAAGAGCATGATCTGGCGAAAAACCGACGTGAGGAACGCTTGTTCAACCTGGCCGATGAAGTGGCCGGGCAACAGTGGCTGTCGACCCAGGAGCGCAACTCGCTGTACCTGGCCGGCCGTAATCTGTTGAGCAAACCGGAGCCGAGCTGGAGCGCGGCGCTGCAAAGCGGCAGCCTGGCCTTCGAGCTGAGCAATGCCCAGCCGGGCCTCAAGCTCGATGGCAGTGATCTGGCTGCGCCGCTGAGTATCAGCAATTCCACGGACAAACCGGGCGATACGCCGCTGTATCAGCAGTTGACCCTGTCCGGCTACCCAAGCCAGGCCCCGGCGGCGGGTGGTGTAAACCTCAGCATCTACCGTGAGTACCTGGGCATGGATGGCCGCAAGCTGGACCTGAGCAACCTGCAGAGCGGCGAGCTGGTGCTGGTGCACCTGGCCGTGGCGGCCAAGCAGCGGGTGCCGGATGCCCTGGTGGTTGACCTGCTACCGGCGGGCCTGGAGCTGGAAAACCAGAACCTGGCACAAAGCTCGGCCAGCCTGGATGACGCCAGCAGCGCGGTGAAGGCGTGGCGTGAGTCGATGCAGAACGCGGCGATCAAGCATCAGGAGTTTCGTGGTGATCGTTACGTCGCGGCTCTGGATGTAAATGGCTACGACACCACTCACTTGCTGTACCTGGCCCGCGCCGTGACGCCTGGTAGCTATCGCGTGCCACCACCGCAAGTGGAGTCGATGTACCGGCCGAACTGGCAGGCACTGGGCGAAAGTCCGGGGCGTTTGGTGGTCAAAGAGCGCTAGAACCTGTCTCGGATCTGCTGCGCGTCGGCGATACTGCGTTAAAAATGGCCTCGGAATGCTCATTTACAACTCGTAAACTCCGCTTCCTCGGCCATTTTTGCCTTGTCTCGCTCTAGCTCGCGAGACCCGAAACAGGTTCTTCGAACGTACAAGGCCCGCCAAATTGGCGGGCCTTGTTGTTTAGCCAGGGTGACTTAGCTGATCAGGCCGCTCAGCAACCATAGTCCGAGTACCAGCCAGATCATCCCAGCAATGATCGAGCGTCGCATAAAAGCGCGTACCGCCAGGTACAGCAACCAGAGACCGGTCACTAGAACCACGATGCTGAGCAAGGAGGGCGTCACCCCCAAGGCCTTGGACATGCCCGCGATAAAGCTGCTGACCGCCCCGCCGAGCATGCCGAAAAAGCCGCTCATGCCCTCGACAATAAAGCGGATGACTGAGCCGACCGCTTCGCCAAGGGATTCAAAAAAACCTTCTACCGCCATGATTTCTGTTCCAAACGCGTGTATGTGATGGTTGCTGCGCGTCAGTGTGCCAGCCATTTGGCAGAATGGCAGCGCTATCGTTTGAGCGACACGCCAGTTGTGCATGGCCGTGGGCTGCACCTCAAGACAAGGAACACAGCAACACATGAGCGGCATCAAGCAAGGGTTGCGGCCCGGTTTATCGACCTGGACGCTCAGGCTGTGGCATCTACTGCGCCGGCCGTGGCTGTTGGCTGCGCTGTGTTTACTGGCCGTGCTGGCGCTAGCTGACCGCCTGTTTCCACTGCCTTTGCCGGCGGATGACCTGGCGCGCGTGGTGCTGGCTGAGGATGGCGCGCCGTTGTGGCGCTTTGCTGATCAGGAGGGTGTGTGGCGTTATCCGGTCAGCCCCAATGAGGTTTCGCCCTATTACCTGGACGCGCTGCTGACCTACGAAGATCGCTGGTTTTACCAGCACCCGGGCGTTAATCCGTTGGCGTTGGCGCGCGCGGCCTGGCAGAACCTCAGCGGTGGGCGGGTGCTCTCAGGCGGCAGTACGCTGTCGATGCAGGTGGCGCGTTTGCTCGATCCACATGCGCGCAGTTATCCCGGCAAGCTCAAGCAGCTGTGGCGCACGCTGCAGCTGGAATGGCACCTGTCCAAGGACGAAATCCTCACCCTCTACCTCAACCGCGCGCCCTTCGGTGGCACCTTGCAAGGCGTGGCAGCGGCCAGTTGGGCTTATCTGGGCAAGTCGCCGCGCCAGCTGACCCGCGCCGAGGCCGCCTTGCTCGCGGTGCTGCCGCAGGCGCCCAGCCGCTTGCGCCCGGATCGACATCCCGAACGGGCTCAGGCCGCGCGCGACAAAGTACTCAAGCGGCTGGACAGTTTTGGCGTGTGGCCGCAGGCAGCGATTAATGATGCGCTGGAGGAGCCGGTGTTGCTGGCTCCACGTCAGGAACCACGGCTGGCACCGCTGTTGGCGCGCAGGCTGAATACGCGCGGCAGCCCACCGCTGATTCGCACCACCCTGGATGCTGCGTTGCAGCGTCGTCTGGAAGACCTGTTGCTGGGCTGGCGCGCGCGACTGCCGGAGCGCACCTCGGCGGCGATTCTGGTGGTCGAGCAGCCAAGCATGGCGGTACGCGCCTACCTGGGCTCGGTGGATATCGGCGACGCCAAACGCTTCGGCCATGTCGACATGATCAGTGCCGTACGCTCGCCGGGCTCAACGCTGAAACCCTTCCTCTACGGGATGGCGCTGGATGAAGGGCTGATTCACGCCGAATCACTGCTGCAGGATGTGCCACGCCGCTATGGCGATTACCGGCCGGGCAACTTTGCCGCCGGTTTCAGCGGCGCCGTGTCGGCCAGCGAGGCCTTAGCCACCTCGCTCAACCTGCCCGCCGTGCAGCTACTGGAAGCCTTCGGCCCGAAACGTTTTGCCGGTGAGTTGCGCAGTGCCGGGGTGCCGTTATTGCTGCCGCCGCTGGCCGAACCTAACTTGGCACTGATTCTCGGTGGCGCCGGCAGCCGCCTGGAAGAACTGGTCAGCGGTTACAGCGCTTTTGCCCGTGGCGGCAAGGCTGCCCGTTTGCGCTTTCAGCCACAGGATGCGCTGTATGAGCGGCGCCTGCTGTCGCCAGGTGCGGCGTGGATCGTAAGGCATATTCTCAGCGGTCAGGCGCGCCCAGACCGCGACCCGCGCGCGCAGTTGGTGCAGCGGCCCAGCCTGGCCTGGAAAACCGGCACCAGTTATGGCTTTCGCGATGCCTGGGCGATTGGCGTAGCGCCGCGCTACCTGATTGGCATCTGGATCGGCCGCCCCGATGGCACCCCGGTGCCGGGACAGTTCGGCTTGGCTTCGGCCGCACCTTTGCTGTTGCAGGTGCACGATTTGTTGGTTAATCGCGATAGCCAGCGCGGTATAGCTTTGCCGGTTGACCCACAGCCTGCGTCGGTCGGCGTTGCCGCTATTTGTTGGCCGCTTGGGCAGCCACTGGATAGCAGTGACCCCAACTGTCGGCGCCAGCGCTTTGCCTGGACTTTGGACGGCACCACGCCGCCGACCTTGTTGGCGCAGGATCAGCCGCTGGGGCTCGGGCTGCAGGAGCATTTTTGGGTCAATTCGGCAGGGCTACGGGTCGACTCCCGTTGCCCAGGCGCCACCGCACAGATGTTGGCGCTCTGGCCTGCACCGCTGGAACCCTGGTTGCCGCGTCGCGAACGGCGCAGTGCGCGTTTGCCAGCCGCTGACCCGCAGTGCCCACCGCCTCAGGTGGCGGTTGCTGCACCGCTGTCGATAGTGGGGGTGCGCGAGGGCGACCGTTTACGGCGGCCGGCGGGCAGCGTCGAGCCGCTGCGGTTGCGTCTGTCTGCGCTCGGCGGCAGTGGCCGGCGGTGGTGGTTTGTCGAGGGCCAGCCAATTGCCGAAACCAGTGCCGATGCCGTGTTTAACCACGCCTTTACACGCAGTGGTCAGTATCAGCTGAGTGTGCTGGATGAGAGCGGGCAGACCGCCACGCTGCGGTTCAGCCTAGCCGAATGACAGGTGGCGCAAGAGCGTTGCGCCTCATAACTGACTACGCTGCAAGGAACAGGTCGGCGCGATAAACAGTCGGCCAACAGCGCAGGGATAAGCGATGTCGAGATATGGCTATGCAACTGTTTTCTGCTTGTGTGGGCTGCTGTGCAGCGCGCTAGTTACCGCGAGTGAATGGGCAGGTCCGAAGCAGGCCCCTCCTGTGCGTCGTGACATACAGGTGAGTTTTATCGCGGCGGATTTTCGTAACGGTGGGGTGGTGGGCGTGTACCGCAGCTTTGAGCGTGCCGCCAAGCTGCTGGGCTGGCAGGTGCATGCCGTAGATGGCCGTGGCGATCCGGATGAGATCAGGCGCGCGGCGGCGCTGGTGCTGGAGCGTAAGCCCGATGGCGTGGTGTTGGGTGGGTTCGAGCCGGACTATCTGGGCGATTTGCATAAGGCTTTTAAGGCCCGTGGCATCGTGCTGCTGGGCTGGCACGCCGGGGATCGGCCTGGGCCGACGGACAAACTGTTTAGCAATATCACCAGCGACCCGTTGCAGGTGGCGGATCTGGCGGCTGAATACGCCATGCGTGACGGCCAGATCGGCGTGGTGATTTTTACCGACAGTCAGTTCGCCATTGCTACTGCCAAGACCCAGCGCATGGTGCAGCGTCTGGAGGCATGCGCGCAATGTAAGGTGCTGAGCGTCGAAGACTTGCCGATTGCCAGCGCCGGGCAGGGCATGGATGAGCGTGTGCGTTCATTGCAGCGGCGCTTTGGTGCAGCGTGGAGCCATACCCTGGCGATCAATGATGTGTATTTCGATCACATCAATGTGCCGCTCAATGCGCTGGGGCGTAAGGATATTCGCAATATTTCCGCCGGCGATGGCTCGGCCAAGGCTTTGGGGCGCATCCACTCAGGGTTGTCGCAGCAGGTTGCCACGGTCGCTGAGCCACTGGGGATGCAGGGTTGGCAACTGGTGGATGAGCTGAACCGGGCTTTTGCCGGCCAGCCGCCCAGCCTGTTTGTAACACCTCCACTGTTGATTACCCCGCAGCTGCTCCAGGGCTCGGATGACCTCAGCATCGAGCTGGATTTCAGTCATGAAGAGGCCTACCTGCGGCTGTGGCGTCAGATGAACTGAAAACCCCAAGGCGCTGATTAAAGTCAGCAGGTGCAGCAGCCGATAGCGTTATACGTCGGCGGGCAATTGAGTTTGTATACAAAATTGTATTCAATCACTCACATCAAATAATAAACAAAAGGTATCTCCCATGGGCTTGTGGAAGCGCAGCATTCAGTGGCAGCTGATTCTCAGCATGGGCGCAGCATTGCTCGCCAGTATTTTGATTGTGGTGGGCGTCTATTCGGCAGTGGTCAATCGCCTGAGTGAGCGCTTTCTGGTCGAGGAAGCTTTGCCAGCGCGGGCCCTGGCGATCCGTAATGACCTTGAGCGTGTTCTCACTGCGCCCGTTACGGCCAATGCCGGGATTGCCAGCAATGTGTTCGTCCAGGACTGGCTGGCCAACGGTGAACCTGAGGAGCAGCGCGACTTAGTTGCCCGTTATTTGGAAGGGGTGCGCGAGCAGCAGAACGCCATGACCACCTCGATTGCCGTACTGGACAGCGGCAACTATTTCACGGGCAAGGGCCTGGCCCGGGTAATCAGCCGCGATCAACCCGAGAACCAGTGGTTCTACCGGCTGGTCGATGGCAGCCGTGATCAGGTACTGGAGATCGATATCGACAAAGGCACGCGCCTGCCGACCCTGTTTATCAATCAGCGAATCAAGCAAGGCGGTAAAACCCTCGGTGTCGCCGGGTTGGGGTTCAGCCTCAAGGCCATGTCGGAGATGATTCGTGATTTTCGTTTTGGCGAGCGTGGTCAGGTTTTTCTGATCGACGCCCAGGGTGACATTAAGGTGCACCCGCAAGCTGAGCTAAGCGGCAGTGGTCGTCTGGGTGAGGTGTTTGGCAAGGCCGCTGCCGAGCAATTACTCGGCAGTGATGGCAAGGCGGTGCGCTTTGAGCGCGACGGTGAGCCGTACCTGGCCGTGGCACAGAAGCTCAGCAGTCTTGACTGGCTGCTGGTCAGCGAAGTGCCGGAGGCGGAAATCTATGCCGAAGCGCGTCAGGCATTGCTGATGACCAGCGCCATTGGCGTGGGCGTTGCACTGTTTTTCCTCGGGCTGGTGGTGGTGCTGGCGCGTGGTTTGGTGCGGCCGATTCGTCAGGTGACAGTGGCCTTGGTGGAAATCGGCGGCGGTGGCGGTGATCTGACTCGACGCCTGGATGAGTCGCGTGAAGATGAGTTGGGTGATCTGGCGCGTGGTTTTAATCGCTTTATTGGCGGCCAACGTAGCTTGATCAGCGATGTATTGGCGACCAGCGAGCGCTTGCGTGCCTCGGTGGCCCAGGTTGCACAGGTGGTCGACAACACCGCCGGGCGTTCCGGCCAGCAGCAGGAAATGACTGACATGGTGGCTACCGCCGTGCATGAGATGGGCCTCACCGTGCAGGAAATTGCGCGCAACGCCAGCAATGCCGCGCAGTCCTCGCAAACCGCACGGGACGAGGCGCAGGGCGCACGTAACGAGGTGCGCCAATCTATCGGTCATATCGAAAGCATGTCTACCGACATTGGTAATGCCGCGGCTGCGGTGAGTGAGCTGGCCGAACAGGTGGCATCGATTGATCAGGTGTTGGCGGTGATTCGCGGGATTTCCGAGCAGACCAATTTGCTGGCCTTAAACGCGGCCATTGAGGCGGCGCGTGCCGGTGAAATGGGTCGAGGCTTTGCCGTGGTGGCGGACGAAGTGCGCACCTTGGCCAGTCGCACGCAAAGCTCGACCGATGAAATCCAGCAGATGATTCAACGCCTCAAGCAAGGCGCGGATACAGCGGTGAGTTCCATGCATGCAGGCCAACGCGCCACCGGTACCGGCGTGGAAGCCAGCCAGCGCACGGGGCATTCGCTCAGCGCGATTACCGAGCAGATTGAACGCATCAGTGACATGAATACTCAGGTGGCCACCGCCACCGAGGAGCAGTCATCGGTCACCGAAGAGATCAACCGTAACGTGCAGGGCATTGCCGACCTGGCGCATGCCACCGCCGGTGAGGTTCAGGTGTGCAAAGAGGACTGCAAAACCTTGCGTGGCTTGGCCGATGACCTGGCTAAACAAATGGGCAGCTTCCGCCTGTAGTGACTCAGCCTGCCGGCCGCGTGAGCGCCGTCAGGCTGATCTATCCCCCGAGCTGCATGTCGGGTCAGGCAAGCGCCAGGCGGTTGCGGCCGTTGCTCTTGGCTTGATAGAGCGCATCATCGACGCGCTTGAAGAATGCTTCGGCGTTGTCATCGCGCTGCATGTCGTAACAACCAACCCCCAGGCTTGCGGTTAGCGGCAGCACGGTTTCCTGTAAGTTGAAACCTTCGCGCTCCAGATCCTGACGGAATAGCTCGGCCAGTTGGCGGGCTTTTTCCAGGGGCGTGTTGGGCATCAGAATGCCGAACTCTTCACCGCCCAGGCGCAGCAAGGCATCACCGCCGCGGCGGAAATTGTGGCGCATGCGTTCGGCAAAAGCGCTCAGGCAGACATCACCGCAGGCGTGTCCGTACTCATCGTTGATCCGTTTGAAGAAGTCGATATCCAGCAGTACCAGCGACAGCGGCTGGCTCTGCCGTTGGGCGTTGGCCACCATCACCGGAAACAGGCTGTTGAACTGATAGCGGTTACCCAGCTGGGTCAGGCTGTCGGTGCGGCTGAGCTGGTCGAGACGCTCTTGCTGGTCGAGCAGTTGCAGTTCCAGTTTCAGGGTGTTGTGGTATTCGCGGTGGCTGCGGTTGAGCGCCAGCAGCAGATAGCTCAGGTAGAAACCCAGGGTAATCACGATGGCGTGTTTCATTTGCCAATCTGTCGCCAGGCTGAGCAGCCCAGGCAGATAAAGCAGCATCAAGGCCAGGGTCGCTCGCTTCTTGCGCATCGAGAAGGTGAACACCAGCGCGGTGCTGAAGGCAATGGTGCTGAGGGTGGCGATGATCGTCGAACTGCTGAACAGCACGTGCATCTGGGCCAGCGCATGGGCCAGCCCCCAGGCCAATGCGGTGCTGAGAATCAGCAGCCAGTGGTGGTTGAGCCAACGTTTTAGCGCGGTGGGCGTTTGTTCTTCGGGCAAGCGGTGCAGCAAACGCAGCGCTAACAGCAGCGCAAACACGGCAATACCGAGCAGCCCTGGCACCAACAGGGCCTGTGGGTCATTGCTGAACCCCCAGGTGAGCAGTCACGCCAGCAGGTAATAAATGCCACCCAGCGGCGTGCGGATGCGCGTGTCCTGGGCTTCGCGCCAGAGCGCAAAGGCCTGCGGTTGACGAGGGACGAGGGAATCGGTCATGGCCTGTGATCACAAAAAATGACGTGATCGCAGCATAACGCGTTCATCGTGAAAAAGCTGTCAGAGTGCCAGTACGCAGTCGGCGGCGCAGGCTTCGGTAAGCCCAGGCATCGCCGCCGGTTATGGCGGCGATGCCTGGCAAATCAACGCAGAATCAGCAGCGCTGATGGGCTGGTGCGCAGCAGGGTGGTGGTGGTACTGCCGAGCAAAAACTGACGAATCCGCGAGTGGCCGTAAGCCCCCATGGCCAGCAGATCGATGCCTTGCTCCAGTTGATAGGCGTGCAGGGTGGGCTCTACTTCACCGGCGCGAATGACAGTGTGCACTTCGCTGGCTGAGCCTTCTATTACCCGTGCAGCGGCTTTCAGTTGTTCCCTGGCATCGCTGGTGTCGGCACCGATCATCAGCAGATGACACGGCAGGCCTTTGAGCAGCGGGCTGGCCGCGATCATCTCCAGGCTTTTACGCGCGGTGGCGCTGCCGT
Source organism: Pseudomonas leptonychotis (assembly GCF_004920405.1). NCBI lineage: Bacteria > Pseudomonadati > Pseudomonadota > Gammaproteobacteria > Pseudomonadales > Pseudomonadaceae > Pseudomonas > Pseudomonas leptonychotis. The sequence goes on along the minus strand of NZ_RFLV01000003.1, from coordinate 407,194 downwards.
CATAGGCCAGCATGTAGCTTTGCGGCGCTTTGAATGCACCGCAGCTGACCAAGATCGGCCGGTGCAGGGTGCGGATGACGTTCTCTAAGTGACCACCTAGCGGTTGGTTAAGGCTGTCGCTGGACGCGCCTTGACGACCGATAACCAGCAGGCGGATATCATCTTCCAGCTCACCCAGGCAGTTCACCAGGTCGCCATGGCGCTGGCGCAGCTGAGCAGGCTCCACACCATCGGCTTGCACCCTTTCGCGGGCCGCTTCGAGCATCAGCCGACCTTGTTCCATGGCCAGTTTATGGCGTTGCTGATCCAGGCTGGCCAGCTCTTCGAGCAAATGCTCGCGGCTGCCCAAACCGATAGCGCCGGACAGGTCGCTGCGGGTTGGGTACTGCACTTCATCCAATACATGCAGCAGGGTCAGCGGTGCGCTCAGGCGCTGGCTGGCCCACGCGGCATAGTCGCAAACTGCGCGAGTGGATTGCGAGCCATCAATACACGCCATTACTTGGGTCATAACATCTTCCTTTTAGTGGCCCGAGAGTAGATCGGTGGCGTTTTCTTTATCGTGCACACCGAAGCGGTCAACGATAGTGGCGCTGGCTTCATTGAGGCCCAGCACTTCAACTTCGGTGCCTTCACGGCGCAGCTTGATCACCACCTTATCCAAGGCCGCGACGGCGGTAATGTCCCAGAAATGCGCGCGGGACAGGTCGATAATGACCTTGCTCACGGCTTCCTTGAAATCAAAGGCAGCCACGAACTTGTCGGCGGAGCTGAAGAACACCTGGCCTACCACTGTGTAGGTGCGCTGGCTGCCATCGCTGGCGGCTTCGGAGTTGATGTAGAGGAAATGGCCGATCTTGTTGGCGAAAAACATCGCGGCCAACAGTACGCCGACAAACACGCCGTACGCCAGGTTGTGGGTATAAACGGTCACTGCCACGGTGGCGAGCATGACGATATTGGTGGAGAGCGGGAAGGTTTTCAGGTTGCGGATCGAGTCCCAGCTGAAGGTGCCGATCGACACCATGATCATCACCGCCACCAGTGCGGCCATGGGGATCTGGCTGACCCAGTCACTGAGAAACACCACCATCAACAACAGCACCGCGCCGGCCACCAGGCACGACAGGCGGCCACGGCCGCCGGATTTCACGTTGATCACCGACTGACCGATCATCGCGCAGCCGGCCATGCCGCCGAGCAGGCCAGACGCGATGTTAGCCACGCCCTGGCCTTTGCATTCGCGGTTTTTGTCGCTGTTGGTGTCGGTCAGGTCATCAATGATGGTGGCGGTCATCATCGATTCCAGCAGGCCGACCACGGCCAATGCGGCGGCGTAAGGGAAGATGATGCCCAGGGTTTCCAGGTTCAGCGGTACGTCCGGCCAGAGGAAGATTGGCAGGGTGTCTGGCAGCTCGCCCATGTCACCGACGGTACGGATATCCAAACCGAAGTACATCGCCACGGCGGTCATGGTCAAAATGCACACCAGTGGCGAGGGGATCAGCTGACCGATTTTCGGCACGTAGGGGAACAGGTAGATGATGCCCAAGCCCGCGGCGCACATGGCGTAAACGTGCCAGGTGACGTTGGTCAGCTCGGGCAGCTGCGCCATAAAGATCAGAATTGCCAGGGCATTGACGAAGCCGGTGACCACCGAGCGCGAAACAAAGCGCATCAGGCTGCCCAGCTTGAGATAGCCGGCGCCGATCTGCAGCACGCCGGTCAATAGCGTGGCGGCCAACAGGTATTGCAGGCCATGGTCCTTGACCAGTGTCACCATGACCAAGGCCATGGCCCCGGTCGCAGCGCTGATCATGCCGGGACGGCCGCCGACAAAGGCAATTACCACGGCAATACAGAACGAGGCATACAGGCCCACTTTGGGGTCGACGCCGGCGATGATGGAGAAGGCGATGGCTTCTGGGATCAGCGCAAGCGCCACCACCAGACCGGCGAGCACGTCGCCACGAATGTTAAAGAACCAGGTGTTTTTCAGGCGTTGCAGCATGGTGTGTTCCGGCGTCTGGGTCCGCTGTTACAGGCCAAGCCTGGGCGGATCGGTTAATCAAAGTCGGGCGTGGCGCAGCCATAAAACACAGCTTGCGAGCAGGGCGCTGGCGGCAATTACGGCGGCCAGGCATCACGCGGAGAGGGCGAAAAGGGTGCGCACCTTATCACAATAGCCCGACGGCAGCCCTTGTGCGCCGAGGCTTGCAGCCGTTAGCCGCGACGGATCAACCAGATACCCGCGAGGATCAGCAGCAGCCCGCCAAACTTGCCGATGCTGATGGGCGCTTCACGAAAGCCGGCCCAGCCAAAATGATCCAGCGTCAGGGCCATGCTCAGTTGCCCGGCAATCACCAACACCATAAACAGCAGTGCGCCGACCTTGGGCCCGGCAAAGGCGGCGGTGGCAATAAACATCACCCCAAGCAGGCCGCCGCTCCAGTGCCACCAGGTCAGGCCTTTTAACGCGCCAAGGCTGGGGAATTCACGCTGGGCGAGTACCAGGAGGAGTAATGCCAAGGTGCCGACCGCAAAAGAGACCAGCGATGCGGCCAATACGCTGGACACCTGTTTGGCCAGCTGACCGTTGATCCCCGCCTGCAAGGGTAGGCAGGCGCCGGCGACAAATGGCAGGGCGAGTAACCACCAGATCGGGGCAGGCATGGGCATCTCCACAGTGGGCAGGGTGCAGGAGTATGCCGAAAAGCTGTCCGCCACGTCAGCCTGGCAAGGCCAGATAAGCGCTCCCCGCATGCAAAAAGGCCTGGCGTTGAGCCAGGCCTCTTGCGTCTGCTGCGGGGTGCTTCAGCGGCTGCAGCTTATGGCCACTGCATTTCACCTTTGAGTACCTTGGCGCTCAGTTCCAGGCTGCTGGCGTCGAGCAGGTCCGGGTACTTGGTCTGCATCGTTTCGACTAGCGCCTGGCTGTTCTTGGTGTTGGGCAGTGCAGCTTCCAGGTCACTGAGGTAGTTACGGGTAAAACGCAGGTCATCCAGGTTCAACTTCGGCTGGCCCATAAAGTGCCCAGGCACCAGGGTTTTCGGCTGCAGCGCTTCCAGTTCATCCAGAGATTCCAGCCAGCTCTGACGCGCTTGCGTCGTCTGCGCATCGGCAATCCAGGGGTGGATATTGGCGTAGGTCAGCACGCCGCCGACTACGGCCTTGATGCTCGGAATCCACAGGCTGGTGTGCTTGGGGTCATGACCGATCAGCTCGATGCGTTGGCCTTCCAGGCTCAGGTGATCGCCTTGCAGCGCTTGCGGCACCAGGGTACGGGCTGGCGCGCTGTCCTTGAGAATCGGGCCCCAGTAGGCCAGCTTCGGCTCACGGCTTTTTTCGATATAAGCGATGGTCTCTGGCGTGGCCAGCACCTTGGCCTTGGGGAAGGCGCGGGTCAGGGTGTCCAGGCCGAAGTAGAAATCCGGATCACCGTGGCTGATAAAGATGGTGGTGAGGTTCTTGCCGCTGGCTTGAATACGTTCGACCAGCTCAAAGGCTTCGCGGGTGGAGAACTGCGCATCGACCAGAATGATATCGCGCTCGCCGCTGATCAGCGTCGAGGTAACCGGAAAGATCGCCTTGGCGCCTGGGTTGTAGACATCCAGGGTCAGCGGCTGGGCAATGGCCGTGGTGGCAAGGGTAAGCAGGCTGGCGGCGGTAAGCAGGCTGCGCAGGTGGTTGAGGATCGACATGCTGATCTCCTGTTGAGTAAGTGAGGCGATCTTAATTGCTTTAAATCGAGCAAAAAGCCCCTTAATCTGCGCATATTTGTTGCGTTATATGAGCTAATCATGGACCGACTGATGGCAACGCGGGTCTTTGTCGAAGTGGTGGAGCGTGGCAGCCAGACCGCTGCCGCCGAAGCGCTGGAGATGTCGCGGGCCATGGTCTCGCGCTATCTCGGCGAGCTGGAGGCCTGGGTCGGCGCGCGCTTGCTGCACCGAACCACGCGCAAGCTGAGCCTGACCGGCGCGGGCGAGCAGTTGCTCGGCCAGTGCCGCGAGATGCTGGCGATGGCCGAGGCCATGCAGAGTATTAGCCGCACGGATCAGGCTGCGCCGCGCGGTACCTTGCGCATTGCCTGCAGCCAGTCGCTGGCCCAGGCCTGGCTGGTGCATGCGCTGGATGAATTTATCCGCCGGTATCCGCAGGTCAGCGTCGACCTGTTGGTGGGCAGCCAGGCGGTCAATCTGGTGGAGGCGCGTATCGACCTGGCCCTGCGCATCACCAATCAACTCGACCCCAACCTGATCGCCCGCCCGCTGGCGGTGTGCCGTTCGGTGGTGTGCGCCACGCCAGCGTATCTGGCCAAGCACGGTACGCCACTGCGGCCTGAGGATCTGGCGCAGCACAACTGCCTGAGTTACGCCTATTTCGGCCGCAGCATCTGGGAGTTCACCCGCGCCGGTGAGCCGCATGCCGTGGCGGTGAGCGGCAACCTCAGTGCCAATGAGTCCATGGTGCTGCTGGAAGCGGTGCTGGCCGATACCGGCATCAGCCTGCAGCCGCGTTACTCGGTCAGCGCACAGCTGCGTTCCGGGACGCTGGTGCAGTTGTTGCCCGACTACGAACCGCAGCAACTGGGCATTCACGCCCTCTACGGCACACGCCGACAGATGCCGCCGGCGTTGCGGGCGTTGCTGGATTTTTTGATCGAGCGGCTGGCGGATCGGCCGGACTGGGACCTGTAAACCGGCCTACAGGGTTTTGCTGAACTGAATCAGCGCCACGCGCTGGCCTTTGGGGTCACGCCGTTCGACCACGCCGCTCAGGGCATAGCCGAGCTTGGGGTAGAGCAGCAGGCCGGCGCTGTTAGCGTTGAAGCACGACACCTGCATGCGTTTGGCGTGGTAATGCTCACGCGCAAGCTGCTCCATCACCGCCACCAGAGCGTGCGCCACACCATGCCCGCGTGCCCAGGGCGCGACCATCAGGTTGCCCAGCGCGCAGTAATCGTCGTAATGCCACTGATAAAAGTTGGCAAAGCCGGCCACCTGGCCATCGAGCAACACCACAGTGCTGTCGCGGCGCTCAGCGATGGCGGCGGCCAGCTGGCCGATGCTCAGCGGCCAGTCGGCTTTGGGGTAGCAGAAGAACAGCTCATCAGCGCTTTGTGGAAAGCTGACAATTTCGGCCAGGTCAGCCGCCGCGGCGGGGCGGTGGCTGAGGAGTGGGGTTGGGCTCATGCAACATCCTTGTTAGTCAGTCGTGCATTTGGAAATGGCGGATTAATGTGGCGGGTACTGACTTAGCACTTCGGCGACCGTGCTGCGAATCGATGCTTCGCGCTCGCTCGGGCTGGGCTGGCGGTTGCGCAGTACCTGTTCGGCACTGCCGCGCCAGACCAGCTTGCCGTCTTTGCCGTCGAGCAGATCGATCTGCAGAGTGCCGACCTGGTAGTCCAAGGTGCGGGTTTCCACATAACTCGGGCCACCCCAGAAACCGCCGCCCCATGGGTTGCCCCAGCTCCCGCCCATTTGGGTGCTGACTTGCTGCTGGCGGTTGTCGACGATCATCCACACCTGCACCTTGAGATCGCCCGCGCTGTTCGCGGCTGCCTCGCGCAAGCCACGCTGGTCGAGCTGCTCGCTGATGGCGCTGCGGATACGCTGGCCGGTGAGATCACTGTTGATGCGCGGGTCATCGGGTTTGTATTGCACGCCCGGCTCCTGCCAGCTCCAGCTGCGGTAGGCGGCAAAATCCCGACTGGGGTCGAAATCGCGTTCCAGCTGCGGCGTTTGGCAGGCGCTGAGGATCAATAGCAGGGGTAGTAACAGCAGTGATGCACGCATGGGTGCTCTCCTTTAATGCAGCGATCAGCTTGGCGGATACGCCGCCAGAGCCTGTTGTACCGCGTTGCGCAGCGCGGCGGCGCGTTCACTCTGGCTGCCGCTGCTGAGGGTTTCGGCGCTGGTACTCCAGATCGGCTGACCATCCTGGCCATCGAACAGTTCGATGCGCAGCACCATGACTTCTTCGGTATAGCTGCGCACCCGCGGCGCGCTGCCCCACATGCCGTATTGGTCGTCATAGCGGTTATGGCCGTACTGGCTGCCATAGTCCTCGCGTACCTGGCGAGTGCGTTGTTCGAGGCGCAGTTCAGCGCTGACCTTCAGATCACTGGCTTTGCCAGCGCGATACGGGCGCAGGCCGCGTTGGTCGAGGGCGTTGCTCAGGGCTTCCTGCACCTGCTCCGAGCTGGCCCAGGCTGTGCCGGCGGGCAGGCGTTGCCAGCTCCAGGTGCGGTAGCGGCCATAATCGCGTGGCGCGGCCGGGTAGGCGCTGCGGTCCAGCTGTTGCGGCGAGTGCGCAGGTGCTGGCGGCAGCGGTTTGCTGTCGGCGACATAAGGGTTGTGGCTCTGACAGGCCGCGAGGGCGGCCAGTAGCAGTAAAATCCAGAGCTGTTTCATGCATGACTCCTGCTACTCGAATAGGGGCATGGCAGGTCGTTGAGAAACGTAGGCGAGGCCGGCAAGACAAGGCAAAAATAGGCGAGGAGGCGGAGTTTACTGTTGTAAATGAGCATTCCGAGCCTGTTTTTAACGCAGTATTGCCAACGCAGGTAGTTTTTCAACGGTCTGTCAGCGTGGCCGGCAGATCCAGTGTAGATAACGGCCCAGCCCGGCAAAGCTGGGGTGGCGGCGGTAGGCCAGCTCCATTTCCAGCAGGTCGAGCAGCTCGGCCTTGGCCTGGAACGGCTGCGGCATATAGTCGTGAAATACCCGTACGCCACTCTGGCTTTCGACCTGCCAATTAGCCTCAAGTTGCGCCGCCAGCTCGCGTGGATCAAGCGGCATTTGTGGGGTCAGGCTCTGTTTTTCACCGGCGAATTCGGCCTTGCGCAGCTTGCGGAAGTGACCCTTGAGCAGGTTGCGGTAGATCAGCGCATCCTTGTTGTAGAACGCCAGCGACAGCCAGCCGCCGGGCGCGCACAGCTGGTGCAGCACCGGCAGGATGCTGTGCGGTTCGCCCAGCCATTCGAGCACCGCGTGGCAGATCACCAGGTCATAGGGCTGCTCCAGCTGACCGAGCAAGTCTTGCCAGGGTGCTTGGATAAACGTGGCCTGCTGCCCGGCGGCGGCAAAGCGCTCGCGGGCGCCGGCCAGCATCGGGGCTGCAGGTTCGGTCAGCGTCACCTGATGGCCGCGCTCGGCCAGCCACAGCGACATATGGCCAAGCCCCGCGCCAATATCCAGCACCCGCAACGGTCGTTCGGGCAGGGCCTCGGCCAGGTCGGCCTGGAGCACGGCGAGGCGAATTGCACCCTTGGCGCCGCCATAGATTTTTTCTGCAAAGCGCGTGGCCAGCTCGTCGAAGTGTCGATCAGTCATTGAGAAAGCGCCTCTCGCTGTCTGCCAGTTTGGCGCGGACGACGTGCTCCATATCCAGGCCCAGCTCACTGCACAGCAACAGCAGGTAGAGCACGATATCGCCGATTTCTTGGCCAGCATGGGCCAGCTCGTCGGCCGGCAGCTGGCGTGATTGCGCCTCGGTCAGCCATTGGAAGATTTCCACCAGCTCGGCCATTTCTACACTGGCAGCCATGGCCAGATTCTTCGGGCTGTGAAATGGCCGCCAGTCGTTACGGTCGCGAATGGCGTGCAGGCGGGTAGTCAGTTCGGCGAGGTTCATCGAGCGCTCCAGTTACGAGGCGCATAGCTTCGGGGGTTCATCTGCTCTGCGCAAGCGACTGCCGGGTGATTACCGGCGGCGCATGCTTTATTTCAGGCAGGTTTCAGTCGAGCGGCTGCCAGCTGCCGCTCATATGCGTCAATTCATCCTGACCGAGCAGACTGAATTGACCACTGCTGGCCGGCTCACTGGCCAGTAAGCGTACGTCGCTGGGCAGCAGCACCGGTTTTTGAAACCGCACGCTTACGGCATAGCCGGCAGCAGGCAGGCGTGTGCCCAGCACGGCCAAGGCGCGGCCCTTGTTCCACAGGCCATGGGCAATCGCGCGGGGGAAGCCGAACAGCTTGGCGGTGGCGGCAAACATATGGATCGGGTTGTAGTCGCCGGCGATGCGCGCATAACGGCGGCCGATATCTGCTGGCGCGCGCCAGTGCGCCAGAGTGGTCTGATCAAGTGCCGTTTCGGCTTCGCGTTCGGCCGGTGTGCCGTCCAGACGCAAAGCGCGGCAAAGAATGCGGCTATCGCCTTCCCAGAGCAGGCCGAGTTGATCGTGGAGCTGGGTGATCAGGCTGAAAGTCACGCCTTTGTCGTGGGGTTGCAGGTCCTGAACCTGCACGCTCACGCTAAACGGCCCGAGACCGCCGAGTGGGCGCAGCACTCGAATATGGTTCTCCAGGTGCACCAGGCCGAGCAGCGGGAAAGGAAAACGCTTGTCGGTGAGCAACCGCATCTGCAGGGCAAACGCCAGGATGTGCGGGTAAGGTGCAGGCAGCAGGTGGTCATCGGCAAAGCCACAGATTTGCCGGTAGCGCGCCAGATGCGCGGGGTCGACCGTGACCTGGCAACGCACACCCAGCTCGGGCAGGCTGCGGCCAGTGACGCGCCGGCGCAGTGCTGCGCGAGCAAACAGGCCAAAAAGGGCAGGTGGTGCGGGCAGTTCGAGCCAATTGATGGCCATGGGCACACTCCTCAGAACGGGTGGCAGCAGCTTAGTCGGCCAGCGCCACTGTGCATTGGCCGCGTTGCCTCGGCCTACGGCAAGCCAGCCAATCGCTTAACCGCGGGTGATTCACGCCTTGAGCGCAGGACCTAAAGCTGCCTAAGATGGCCGCGCCTCGCGAACAATAAGAACTCCTGAAAAATGCGTGACTTGACTGACGACGTGGCGCTGATGCGCCCGGTGATCGACGCCTTGCGTGCCAGCGGTACCGACCCTGATCGGGTGCTCGCACGCGTTGGCCTACCGCCTGGTGGCTTGCCTGCCGGGCGCTTTCCCCATGCTGCCCAGGCGCTGTTCTGGAAGGCTGCCACCGATGAATGCGGCGAAGAGCATGTCGGCCTCTACCTGGCTCAGCATCTGCCGGCGTTCCACGGCTTGCTGTTGGAGTATCTGTTTTTATCCAGTGAAACCTTCGGTGAAGGCCTGCGCCATGCCTTGCGCTATGTGCGCCTGCTCTCCGATACCCTGAATGCCACGCTGGAGGTGCAGGGCGAGCGCGCCGTACTGGTGCTTGGTATGACCCCTGGTACGTCACGGCATTTTCCAGAAATGCTCGCCGGCGCGGTGATTCGCTTGTTTGCGGCGCTGACCGAAGGCGATTTCAGCCCCCATGAAGTGCAGCTTATGCACACGGACGGCGCACCGCCTGAGCGTTATCAGCAGGTCTATGGTTGCCCTGCGCAACTGGGTAGCGAGCGTTATGCGCTGGTGTTCAATGCTTCAGTCTTGGACAAGACCTCACGGCATGCCGCGCCCGAACTGCTGCGTATGCATGAGTCGCTGGCGCGCCGGCAGCTGGCCGAGGTGGAGCGACTGGACCTGGTGCGTAAGGTGCGCGAGTTGATCGGCGAGTTGCTGGTCGACAGCGGCGCGACCCTGGAACAAGTGGCGGCGCGCTTGAATATGCCGGCGCGGCGGCTGCGCGAGCGCCTGGCGATGGCCGGGGTGCGCTTCAATGATCTGGTCACTGATTATCGTTGCCGGTTGGCCAAAGACCTGCTGCTCAACACCGATGAGCGTATCGAGGTGATCGTCGAACGCACCGGCTTCTCCGAGCCGAGCACCTTCTACCGCGCCTTCAAGCGTTGGGTCGGTGAGACTCCGGTTGAGTTTCGCAAGCGCGGCAAGCATTAAGAACCTATTCAAGCCTGCTGCGCGTAGGCCCTGCTGCGTTGAAAACAGGCTCGCATGGCTCTAGCTCGCGAACCTTTGCACAGGTTCTAGGAGTGCTACTGGGCGAAATAGGTCGCCCAGAAGTAATAGAGCGTCATGCCGCTGCCCACACTGATCACCAGTATGCGCAGGAGCTTGGCTGGCAAACGCTGGCCCAGCGCGCCGCCGACATAGCCGCCGACGGTGGCGCCCACCAGCAGAATTACCAGCTCATACCAGCTAACCCGGCCAGCGATGATAAAGGTCGCCGTGGCGACGCTGTAGATCACCGCCGAAATCAGGTTCTTGAGGGCATTGGCGCGGGCCAGTGGATGGCCTTCGATGGAGAACGCTGCCAGTTGCAGAATACCCATGCCGGCGCCGAAGTAGCCGCCATAGATCGATACGCCGATATGTGCGGCCAATGACAACGGGCTGTGCGGCGGTTGTGCCGCCTCGGCGCGACGGGCTGCCAGCCAGCGACTCAGCCAGGGGCTGGCGGCAAACAGCGCGGTGGCAGCCAGCAGCAGCCAGGGAATCAGGGTGGCAAATACCGCATCGCCGCCCACCAGCAACAGCAGCCCACCGAGCAAGCCGCCCGCCAGGCCGGCAACCAGCAACGGCAGTAAATAGCGGCCGAGTGGGCGTAGCGAAGCGCGCGCCGCCCAGGCTCCAGCCAGGCTGGCCGGCCATAACGCCACAGCATTGGTGGCGTTGGCGGTCACCGGAGGCAGGCCTGCCGCGAGCAGCGCCGGAAAGGAGAAGAACGTGCCGCCACCCGCCAGGGCATTCATGCCGCCAGCGGCAAAACCGGCAAGTACCAGCAGCACAATCTCGGAAACAGGCATGGCAAAGGCTCGGGCAAAAGGTCAGCAGCTTAACCAGCGTGCGCGGTGGGGCCAAGTCGACCAAGGTCTTTGGTGCATGGCTAGTTAAATTGCAGGCCGTAAAAATGGCCAGGAGTCATGTTTAAACGTTATCGGCTGCTGTCTCCATTAAGGCTTCTTTGGTTTGGAGATAGCTCTAGTTAGCCTCGGACGCCTTTTTATATGGATGTATAGCGACTAATTGCGTGGTCAGTCGTAGGCGATATTGGCAGGGTGTGAAAAGAGGCCGCATGCCTGGGCAATCATGACCCCGAGGCCCCATTTATCAAGGTGTGAGGCCTCGGTTTTAGTGGGGGTTACTTCGCGGGGTAGTCGGCAATAATTTGGTCAGCACCGGTCTTGGTCAAGCCGATCACTTGATAGGCGTGCTGAGCACCACCAACCTCCATACCTGGCGAGCCTGCCGGCATGCCAGGAACGGCGATGCCGGCCAGGTCATTGCGCTTGGACAGCTCGATTATTTGCGCCGCTGGCACATGCCCCTCGACAAACTTGCCGTCGATTACGGCGGTATGGCAGGACGCCAGTCGCGGTGCAACGCCGAGTCGTTGCTTCACCGAGGTCATGTCGCGCTCGACATGGTCGATGACGTTGAAGCCGCTCGCTTCCAGGTGCGAGATCCACTTTTTGCAGCATCCGCAATTTGCATCACGGTGAACGTCGATTGTCAGGGCATCAGCTGAATGAACGGCTGAGGTCATAAACAAGGCTGCCAGCATCGCCACTCGCGCGCCTTTACGTTTAGCTGTCATGAAGGTGCTCCTTACCGTCGGCATGGGTGTGGTTTTTGGGCGCGGTGGTCGGGGCCTGCTCCTGTTGAGTTGGCTCTGTGGTGTGATGATCAGCGCCACCCTGAGCATCCGCCGCATGGTGGCCTGCACCGCTATCTGATGGCGTCATATCGGCTGCGTGATGATCCGTACTCTTCGCCGAATCGCCATGATGACTGGCACTAGCGTTCGCTTTTGGGCTATCTGGAGCATGATGATCTGTTGCAGCTTCAGGCTCGGCATGATGATCCGACTTGGCGCTGCCATGCTGGCCTTCGTGGTTATGCATCTGGGTCTCACCACCGCCATGCTCGTGACCACCGCTCGATGCAACCAGCGCTTGATATTGCTGGGCATCCATTTTCGGCAACTGGTTGAGGAATGCGACCATGCCCCAGATATACGGGTCACCCATGCTCTTGCCCCAGGCCGGCATGCCAGTGGCCTTGATGCCATGTTTGATCACCCAGAACGCGGCGGCTGGACTGTCATCGATACCCATCTTCGCGAGGTTAGGCGGAGCGGGGTAAAGTGCTTGGCTTAGCTCAGTTTCCGCGACGCCCGGTGCCAAATGGCAGCCGATGCACATCGAGTTGTAGTTGCCTGCGCCAGCTTTAATCAGCGCCTCGTCATTGAGGTTAGGCACCTCAATGTCCTTGGAGCGCACTTCGATAGAGCGATCACGGGCCATCGTCAGGAATGCATGTACTGCAGGGAAGTGAGGGTCATCGGCGCCCACGTTGATCAGGCCCAAATAGGCCACGGCACCTACCGCCATACTTCCGACTACGCTCGCCGCCACCAGGGTTTTAATTGTTTTTTTCATGTCAGGCTCTTCAGGTTCTCAAAACCACATCCGAATACCGGCAACCAAGCGTGCCTCTTCAACATCCCCGCCCTCATCGCGCACTAAGTCGGCAGTGTTGCCGTAGGAGCGACTCCAGGAAACGCCGATGTAGGGCGCGAACTGGGGAATGATCTCGTAGCGCAGACGTAAACCGACCTCTGCATTGGCCAGGCCGGAACCTATGCCGCGCTCGGGATCGTTCTTGCCATAGAAGTTCACTTCTGCGGTCGGCTGGAGGATCAGGCGATTGGTCAGCAGGATGTCGTACTCGCCTTCTAAGCGTGCAGCCGTCTGGCCGTTTTCGCCGACAAAGGCAGTGGCCTCAGTCTCGAAGGCATACAGCGCCATGCCCTGAATGCCGAAGGCAGCCCAGGTCTGTGGCGACTCTGGTTTGAAGTCCTGGCGAACCCCCGCGACTACATCCCACCATGGGCCGATTGAGCGGCCGTACAGGGCCTGCAGCTCAGCGTCCTCAGTGACACCATTGGTGCGTTCACCCTCGGAGCGCAGCCACAGGCGATTGATGTCACCGCCAATCCAGCCGGAGGCATCCCAGGCCAAGGTACTGCCCTCATCGGCATCCTGGTATTCGAGTTGGTCAAGCAGGAAAAAGCTGTTGATGGCGCTGTCGTGAACCTTGTGCCCGGGTAACGGCGGAAACGCGGCTTCACGATCCGCATCTGTCAGAACCGGGATAGGCGTGCGACTGGTCGTTCTCGGGGTTACAGCGGAACCATGGTTCATCTTTGTATGATCCATACCCTCCATCTGCCCTTGCATGGCGCCGTGACCCATCTTGCTGTGGTCCATAGCCGGAGCTTTTTTGGGGGGCTGGCTTTGGCTGTGACCCATCTGGCTATGATCCATGCCCGGCATCGGTTCTTTGGTAGAGCCGTGGTTCATCTTGCTATGGTCCATCGGCATGGAACCGTGGCCCATGGCCGAATGATCCATTTCCTCTGCAGCGTGAGTTAACCCGCTGCTAAGCACGCTCAGCGACACTGCCAGTGCTATTAGGGACGGGTGTAAAAGCCTAGTGGTCATGGTTCGAACCTGCTTCGGCTTCGCTGCCGCCATGCTTATCCATCATGTTTTCGTGGTCCATGCCGCCATGATCCATTTGCTGGCTAGCCGCAGCCTTTGCCTTCGCGTGCTCAGTATTTTTTTCACTTGCGGCTTCAGACGCAGGGGCTTGAGTCGCGTGTTGTTCGTGCTCACTGTGACCTGCACCGGCCAATGACAGCGGAACATACAGAACAGCCCAAAGGCTCAACATAGCAGCGCTGCCAACCAGGGCTTTTCGCTTCATTAAAATGCTCATCAGATATCTCCTTTACTCATCCACACGAACTTCACGGAACATGCCCATTTCCATGTGGAGTAGCAGGTGGCAGTGGTAGGCCCAGCGACCCAATGCATCAGCCGTTACTCGATAGCTGCGTTTGGAACCTGGCGGCATGTCGATGGTGTGTTTTCGAACCATAAAGTTGCCGTTCGCATCCTCCAGATCACTCCACATACCGTGAAGGTGGATGGGGTGCGTCATCATGGTGTCGTTGACCAGCGTGATGCGCACGCGCTCGCCGTACTTAAGGCGCAACGGCTCAGCATCCGAGAACTTGATGCCGTCGAATGACCAAGAAAATTTCTCCATGTGCCCGGTGAGGTGCAGCTCAATGGTTCGGCTAGGCTCACGGCCGTCCGGATCGGGGAAGGTGCTTTTCAAGTCGGAATAGGTCAGCACGCGACGACCATTACCACGCAGTCCGATGCCCGGATCGTCCAGCTTGTGGGTCGGGGTCATGGTCTGCATGTCGACCAGCGGGTTATTGGTTTCAGAGGCTGGGTGCGCTTGCATTGCTGCGCCTGCGCCCATCCCCGCCATACCTGAATGGTCCATGTCGGCCATTTTGCTGTGATCCATGCCCGCCATGTCACCTTGCATCCCGCCAGCGCCCATACCGGCCATCTTGCTGTGATCCATGCCGCTCATGTCGCCTTGCATGCTGCCATGGTCCATACCCGCCATGCTGCCATGGTCCATACCCGCCATGCTGCCGTGATCCATACCCATGTCGCCCATGGCGATCAGGGGGCGAGGATCCGTTTCGGGTACTGCAGCGCTTAAGCCCTCTCGTATAGCCAGAGTGCCGCGGGCATAGCCGGTGCGATCCATGGACTGAGCAAAAATGGTGTAAGCCTCTTGCTCGGCGAGCTCGACAATCACGTCGTAGGTCTCGGCAACGGCGATACGGAACTCGTCGACACTGACCGGGCTTACGTACTGGCCGTCGGCGGCCACCACGGTCATCTTCAAACCGGGGATACGTACGTCGAAGTAGCTCATCGCCGAACCGTTGATAAAGCGCAAACGGAGCTTTTCACCCGGCTTGAAGATACCGGTCCAGTTGCCATTAGGTGCCTGGCCGTTCATCAGGTAGGTGTAGGTATAGGCGCTGACGTCGGCGAGATCGGTGGGGCTCATCTTCATTTCAGCCCACATCTTGCGATCTGCAATTGTTGCCGACCAACCTTGCTCGCTGACGTCGTTGATAAAGTCGCCAACGGTGCGTTTATGAAAGTTGTAGTAGTCCGACTGTTTTTTGAGCTTGGCCAATAACCGGGTTGGGTCTTCATCGGTCCAGTCAGTCAGCATCACCACGTAGTCACGGTCATAGCTGAATGGCTCAGGCTCTTTGGCATCGATGACCAAAGCGCCGTACACGCCGATCTGCTCCTGCAACCCCGAGTGGCTGTGGTACCAGTAGGTACCGTTTTGATTGACCTTGAACCAGTACTCGTACATGCCATCGGGCGCGATGCCGTGGAAGCTCAAGCCAGGTACACCATCCATGTTGGCGGGCAAAATGATGCCGTGCCAGTGAATCGAGGTGTCTTCGGTCAAGCGGTTTTTCACCCGCAACGTGACGGTGTCACCTTCCTTCCAGCGCAAAATTGGCCCTGGAATAGACCCGTTAATAGCCATCGCGGTCCGGGTTGCGCCGGTTATGTTTACTGGCGTTTCACCAATGAACAAGTCGAAGTCGGTGCCAGTCAATACGTTGGGCTGACCTGGGCTGGTCACCGCCCAAACGGGAGTGCGCCACAAGCCAAGGCCTCCGAGAATGCCGGTGGCGGCCAAGCCTTTAACGAAGGTTCGTCTTGAGGTTTTGCAGTGCATACCGTTATGTCCAATCAGTTGGAGGAACCAGGGGTAACCAACCGTGACGTCAGGTTGATTGTTAGTTTCATCCTGGGAGGGGTTTCCCTATCAGCCTTGCTCACTGTCGTGATTGTTCAAGTCGTTTCGACAGCGAGCTTGAGAAGTTGCCATATTTCAACCGGCTAATTGATTACATTTCTGTCAGGTTGGCCGCTTGCTAGCAGTTGGCGTGACCGGCTTTTGGGGTTTTATTACCTGCAACCGGCGACTCTTTTTTCTCTTGCTGGGCCAGTTGATAGGCTTCCATCGATACCTTGCTGGCCTGTTCCATACGGGCAATAGTCCGTTCAGCACCGCCTTCGGCCATCGCCAAAGAAGAAGCGGTAAGCGCGATAACCACGAACAGGGTTTTGATTGATTTCATCTGGGCGTTCCTCGATTCAGTTCAGTTAGCCCGGTGACCCAAGGTGGGTCGTTATCAGGCGTTGAGCTTCAGGCTCGAAGTAACCTTAACCAGAGCGCCCTGTCATAAACCTGAGCTGAACATTACAGTTCTGTCAGGTTGCTACTTCTCTCTTGTCGAGTCTCCACGGGCCTCTGTAGTGTCTACTCATGCCCGTTTACGAAGCCTGTGCGGATTCGGTTTATGGCATGCCTGGCAGCGATGCCTGAGCTTCTTCCGGTCAGTGGCGTTAAATAGTCCTGACCCCACACAACGCTCAAGAGAGAGAGCCACTATGTCGACCAAAAATACCGTTGCCACCGGTGCTGCCTTGGCACTCGTTGCCGCTAGCCTATTTGCCACCCTGCCGGTTCAAGCGGCTCAGGACGCGAAAACAGCTGAAGTGCAATGCTTTGGTGTGAATGGCTGCAAAGGCCAAAACGATTGTATGACTGCAAAAAACGCCTGTAAGGGCCAAGGGGAATGCAAAGGTCAGGGTTTCAACTTGATGCCGCAGGAAAAGTGCGATGAAGCCGGCGGTAAAACCAGCGAGTAAGCCCAGCCAAGGGAGTGCGAGTCACTCCCTTGGCTCAGAACTCTAATAAGCAAAAGCAACACGCTGGGTTTTGGCCTGGGCTTACGTAGCGAGTATTACCCGCAGATTCTGGAGCCCCCTCCCGTAATCAGAACATCCGGCGAGCAGCCGACGGCTATGCGCTGACCTGCGCGGCATAACCCAGGTCTTGAATCACCTTGCGGATAGATTCCGCGGGTTCTTGACTGTCTACCGATACCTTACCGGCAGCACGGTCAATCGCCACTTCTGCGGTGTCATCTACCGTCTGAATTGCTTTTGTGATCTTGCTGACGCAGCTGCCACAACCCATTCCGGATACCTGTAGAACGAACATAAATCACCTCGTTGGTTAGGCGGCATAGGTGCCGTAACCTGAGCATCGACCTTGTCACGACGGCAAGGTCAAGCTTGTTTTTTAGTGTTGATAGATGTTCTTTCAGCGTTGATGGATTACAGATGCCTGCCGACTGGTTTTAGATTCACGTTCATTTCAGTCGATGCGGATTTTCCGCGGCCTCGATGCGTTGAATAGCGATTAACCTATATCAATCCGCACTTAACGATTAGCGTAGGTTTACTTTGCCGACCATTCCCGATGGGTAGTGGCCTGGGATGTTGCAGGCGAACTCAAGCCCCGTAGTCTTAGTAAAGGTCCACACCAACTCTTCAGTGGCGCCCGGCTCGAGCAAAACGCTGTTTGGATCGTCGTGTGTCATGCCGACCCTCTTCATCCCGCCCATGGCATGCTCCATCTTGCTCATGTCATTTGCACTCGTGGCAGACGGCGTGCCGTTCTGAAACATAGCGGCCATTTCTTTTTGATGGGCGGCATGGGTGGCTGCCGTGCCCAAGTTGAACTCATGCAGCAGCGAGCCCTCATTCTTGAGTACGAAACGGATGGTTTCTCCTGCGTTGATATCAATAATCTTCGGCTCAAAAAAGATATCGCCCGTCCTGATCTCAATGCTGCGACTCAAGGATTACATTTTCGTAAGCTTCTGGTTGGGCGGGGGATTTGACTGCACACTCAGGCCACTCAAAATTGGGAAACCGCCCGCATGAAACTTCTGGTCGCTGACGACGAGCCAAAAACAGGTACTTACCTGCAACAGGGCCTCACTGAGGCTGGCTTCAACGTCGACCGTGTTATGACGGGAACGGATGCGCTTCAGCATGCGCTAAGCGAAGCCTATGACCTGCTGATTTTGGACGTGATGATGCCGGGCCTGGATGGCTGGGAAGTGCTACGTATGGTTCGGGCGGCGGGGAAGGATGTGCCGGTGTTATTTCTGACGGCCCGTGACGGTGTTGAGGATCGCGTGAAAGGCTTAGAACTGGGGGCAGACGACTACTTGGTCAAGCCCTTCGCCTTTTCTGAGTTGTTAGCCCGCGTCAGAACATTGCTGCGGCGCGGCAATAGTTCGCCCACGCAGACCACCATGAAAATAGCCGATCTTGAAGTTGATCTGTTGAAGCGGCGTGCCGTACGCAGTGGCAAGCGAATTGACCTGACCGCGAAGGAGTTCGCGTTGCTCGAACTACTGCTGCGCCGCCGCGGCGAAGTCCTTCCCAAGTCGTTAATCGCCTCCCAGGTCTGGGACATGAATTTCGACAGCGATACCAATGTGATCGAGGTGGCTATCCGACGCTTGCGGGCGAAAATTGACGATGATTTCGAGCTAAAACTGATTCATACCGCTCGTGGTATGGGTTACATGCTTGATGCGCCGGAGTCTGAATGAAGCATCTGTCGCTGACCGCGCGCATGAGCTTGATGTTCATGCTTGCGGTGATTGCAGTCCTCACGGCGGCCGGCCTGAGCTTCAATGAGCTCAGCCGGCATCACTTTATGATGCTCGACCAGCAGACGCTGGATGAGAAGCTCGAATCGACTCAGCAGATTCTGAGTAATACGCGCAGTCATGCAGACCTTGAAGAGGTGTTGCCTCAGCTGAAAGCGCTATTAGGGGCTCACCATGATCTCACTGCGATCATCCTTGCAAACGACGGCAGCGTACTTTTTGCCGAGCCACAGCCGTTCAATATTCCCGAGAAATACCGCCTCAACCCTGACCACGGCATGTGGGTATGGGAAGAGAATGGGCACCTGTATCGTGGGATGACCGCGCAGGTCTCAACCCCCGAGCAACCCGCGTTTCTAACAGCCTTGCTGATCCTTGATGTGACCAATCATGTGCATTTCTTTGAAACGCTGCAGCGCTGGTTCTGGATTGGCTTGGTCATTAGCGCGCTGGTCAGCGCTGCGTTGGGTTGGGTGGTCGCGCGTAGTGGGTTGAGGCCCCTGCGGCAGGTGACCTTTGTTGCTACGTCAATGTCGGCAAGGTCACTGAAAGAGCGTATCCCACTAGAGCCCGTCCCCCTTGAGCTTCAGCAGTTGGTGACTTCGTTTAATGCGATGCTTGCCAGGCTCGACGACGCATTTGTTCGACTCTCAAATTTCTCTGCCGATATCGCTCATGAGCTACGCACACCTCTCAGCAATCTGATGACGCACACCGAGGTGGTGCTTACGCAAAAACGCAATCTTGAAGCGTATGAAGACAACCTCTACTCGAATCTAGATGACCTTAAGCGCATGTCGCGCATGATCGACGACATGCTGTTCCTGGCTAAATCGGACAACGGTTTGATTATTCCCGAGCAAACGCGCATTGAGTTCAGCGAGGTGGTCGCCAAGCTGTTTGAGTACTACCACCTGTTAGCAGACGAGCAAGGCATCCAGTTGGCTGTGACCGGTACAGGTCACGTGCTGGGTGACAAACTGATGTTGGATCGGGCGATCTCGAACTTGTTGTCCAATGCGCTGCGCTATACACCTGCCGGGAAGACGATATTGGTAACGATCAAGTCGAGCGCAAGTGCTGTCACGCTCACCATCGAGAACCCAGGTGACACCATCAAGCCGGAGCACCTGGATAAACTTTTTGACCGTTTCTATCGGGTAGACCCAGCACGTCGTGAAGGCAGCCCGAGCAATGCCGGGCTTGGCTTGGCGATTACTCGATCCATCGTTGAGTCCCACAAAGGAAAAATCTGGTGCGCCTCCGGCAATGGCACCACAGCCTTTCACATGGAGTTTCCTCAGCAGCCATCATAGGGCCGTCATGACCCAAGGCGAGTTGAGGGCTGAACTTGAGCGACAAGCACACAGCGTTGTTGCCATCACGGGCGATTCAAGCTGCTTCATTGTTGCTGCCATTTTGGACCTGAGAAGGTTTGTACTCCCTGGGCCTTCTAGGCTGTTGTGGCTTTCTTTAAGCAATAAAAAAGCCGGCTTGTGGCCGGCTTTTAGGGGGTAGCCTCGACTTATTTTTGGTAAGCCGCGGCCGCCTTGATGATTTCGGCGCGGGCGGCGTCTGCGTTGCCCCAGCCTTCAACCTTGACCCATTTGCCTTTTTCGAGATCTTTGTAGTTCTCGAAGAAGTGCTTGATCTGCTCAAGCAGCAGGGCTGGCAGGTCGGTGTATTCCTGCACGTCCACGTACAGCTGGCTCAGCTTGTCGTGGGGTACGGCGATCAGTTTGGCGTCGCCACCGGCTTCGTCGGTCATGTGCAGCACGCCGATTGGGCGGGCGCGCACTACCGAGCCTGGGGCTACTGGGTATGGCGTGACGACCAGCACGTCGAGGGCATCGCCATCGTCGGCCAGGGTGTTAGGGATGTAGCCGTAGTTGGCCGGGTAAAACATGGGGGTGGCCATAAAGCGGTCGACGAACAGGCTGTCGGTGTCTTTATCGATTTCGTATTTGATCGGCGCGTGGTTAGCCGGGATTTCGACAACAACGTAGATGTCATTTGGCAGGTCTTTACCTGCTGGAACCTTGCTGTAGCTCATAAGTGACTCCCGGTACTGGGCCAAAAAAAGTGGCGCGATTATAGGCATATTCCCCTGGTGTTGCTACGCCGGGATGCCTAGCCATTGGTCGCGAACCCGCCATTATCGACTCTGACTTGATAGTCCGGGCTGTCGGCTTGCAGTTGGCGCAGGCGCGCCAGCGGGTC
The DNA here is from genome assembly GCF_004920405.1 of Pseudomonas leptonychotis. Taxonomy (NCBI): domain Bacteria; kingdom Pseudomonadati; phylum Pseudomonadota; class Gammaproteobacteria; order Pseudomonadales; family Pseudomonadaceae; genus Pseudomonas; species Pseudomonas leptonychotis. The sequence continues at coordinate 386,693 of NZ_RFLV01000003.1, read as the reverse complement.
CTGCCGGTAGAACAACGCCAGCTGCGCGTATACCGCCGGGAAAGCCTCGGCGAGCAGGTCCGGGGCGCTGAAGAAATATTCGCTGGTAACGGCAAAGAACTCAGCCGGGTCTTCCGCCGCGTAGGGGTCGATGGTGGTTTCGGCCTCGGGGTGGGCGTCCAGCTCGGCGTTTAGCTGATCGAAGGCGCGCTGCATGGCTGTGGCCCAATCCTCAATGCGCATGTTGCTGTGCAGCGGCGGCAGGCCATTGGCGTCGCCATTTAACATGTCCAGCTTGTGTGCCAGTTCGTGAATCACCAGGTTGTAGCCATCCCACTGGCCGCTGGCTAACACGCCGGGCCAGGCGAGAATCACCGGGCCTTGCTGCCAGGCCTCGCCGCTGTGTTCACCCTCCCATTCATGCACCACGCCGCTGGCGTCGCGGTGGCGTTGCGGGCTGACGAAATCATCCGGGTAGAGCACGATTTCATGAAAACCCTGGTACCAGTCGAGATCGGCCAGGTGCAGCAGCGGCAGCTCGGCCTGCACCGCCAGCAACAGGCGGGCGTGGCTATCTAGCTCGACGCCGGGTAGCGCGGTCAGGTGTTTGTGATGCAGAAACAGCACGGCGCGTTCACGCAGGCGCTGCTGCTCGGGGCTGTCCAGGCCATCGAGTATTGGCAGCTGTTGCTGCACGGCGAGCCACTGCGCAGGACTGACGGGGTAACGGGCAAGGAGGCGCTGGCGACGCCAGGCACGGAGCGACCACATGGACTCTGCTCGGCGAGTAGAAAGCGCCCACCATAAGCCGAGGGGCAGTGCCGGGCAAGTCGGCACAAAGGCTGCAATAGCTTGGCTGTGCGCGACCTGGGAGGGCTGCCAATGTCGATCGAGCCTCTGCATCATCCCGCCGTTAAACTGCTCTGTGGCCAGGGTATTGACCTGCCAAGCCAGGCTGCACGGGCTCGCGCGATTTGGCTGCCGGGGCGCGAAGGGCGCGCTCCGGTGTTATGGGGGGCACTGCTCTGGGCGCGCGATTGCACTGATGTAGTGCGAACGCTGGAGGCCTATCTGGATGGTCTGTTAGCGGATTGCACGTGCACCCCGGCTGGCTGGAGCGAAGCCCAGGCGGCGCGGCAGGTGTTGGCAGGGTTTAATCAGCAGCTGTTTCGTCAGCATCAGGCCGGCCACAGGCTGGCGCAGTTAGATGCCGGATTGCTGTTGGTACAGGGCGCCCAGGTGCAGTTTCTTCAGGCCGGGGCGATTGGTTTGTTGCGCCATCAACATGGCAATGCCCGCAGCCTGGCTGGGCGCGAGGGTATGCAGTTGGGCGCGCAGGCCGAGCTGGCGCTGGTGCAGCACAGCCTGACCCTGACCCCGGGCGAGCTGTTGCTGCTGGCGCCGCAGCCTTTGTTGGATGTGGCCGATTTGCAGGGGCTGCGTACTGCCGCGCCCGCGCTGAGCGATGACGCTCTGTCCGCGCTACTGGCGCCCCTCATGCAGGCGCCTGGTGCCGCAGCCTTGTTGCAGTTGGGGGAAGCTGAGGTTGCACCGACATTGGCGCAACGCCAGCCCTGGCCCGTCGTGGGCTCTGCACACCCTGGCCTGCAGCTGGATGGCTGGGTGCTGCTTTCGGCCTGTAGCTATGGTCCGCCTGGGCGAGTATTTCGCGCCACCGATCCACGCGGTCGTGAGGCTATTGTATGGCTGGCCGAGCAGGCGGCGGATGAGGTTTTCTGGCAGCGCGAGTGGGTGTTGCGTTGCAGCCCGGTGACTGGTTTGGCGCAGATATTGTCCTCGCATCAGCCGCGCGAGCATGCCTTCTGGTTGTTCGAACCGCCCGCCAAAGGCATGCGGAGCCTGGTCGATTGGCTGGCAGCCCATGGGCCGCTGGATGCTGTGACGCTGCTGGTCATGCTCGAACAATTAATTGCTGCGGTGCGTGGCTTGCAGCGGCGAGGCATGCAGGGGCTGTGGCTGAATCCGCGCAATATCCTGGTGGGTGATGGCAGCCGGGTGTTGTTGCTGCCTGAATATGCTGCGCTGTTGCCTGGGGTGGCGCCGCAGCGCTTGCCTCAACAGGCGGTGCCGTTGGCTCCCGAAGCGCGATGTGGGCGGATGTTGGAGGGGCGTGCCGACCAGTTTGCCTTGGCGGCACTGGTTTATTGGTTGTTCTGCGGGCGCTGGCCGGAGGCTGCGCAGCCGGACGCCGGTTACAACAGCCGCTATGTGCCGCTGTCGCACTACCGCGCGCAGGTGCCGGCGGGTTGGGATGGGGTGCTGGCGCGTGCCCTGGCGCCTCGGCCGGAGGCCCGCTTCGAGGCGCTGTCGGAGTTTGAACGGGCGTTGCGTCAACCGTTGTCCCAGCACTCTGGCCCCATGCTGCGCGCACGGCACTATCGCCCGCATTGGCGCCTGGGGTTGCTGGGCCTGCTGGTGCTGCAATTGGCAGTGGGGTTGTGGCTGAGCCTGGGCGGTTGAAGCACGTACCGCCTGCGACGCATTGAGCGTCGCCGGCGTCGTGTAAGGCTTAGGGGGCGGTGAAGTCTTCGCTGATCGACAGAACAAAACTCTTGAACTCGGTATCTTCCTTGAAGCCGATGGATTCGTAGAGTTTGTGCGCAACTTCGTTATCGACGCTGGAGGCCACGCGCAGACGCACGGCATTGGTTTCTTTAGCCATTTGCTTGGCCGTCTGGATCAGGCGGTCGGCGACCAATTGACGGCGTGCATCCTGGCAAACGTAGATGTCGTTAAGAATCCACACGCGCTTGAGCGAGAGCGAGGAGAAGCTCGAGTAAAGCTGGCAGAAACCGAGAATTTTGTCTTCGTCATCGGCCATGGCCAGGTAGATCACTGACTCTTTACGGCTGATGCGTTTTTCTAGAAATTTTCGCGAGGAGTCAGGGTAGGGCAGTTGGCCGAAGTGCTCGCGGTAATCCACGAACAGGGGGGTCAATTGATCCAGATGCTCCAGGGTCGCTTGGACGATGCGCATGGTGAGCCTCTACTTCAGTCATGTGGATGGCTTTGGCAACACGGCAGCGCTGCCTGCGAACGACCCGATGCTGCCTAAAGCTTTTGGAAAGTGCAATCCAAACAAGCGTTTGGCTGGAATTGCCGCCCGCCAGGCGTATGCAGTGCACAAGGCAGTCGACTCTGGATTACCGTGGGAGAGGCTTTAGCCGCGACGCTTTAGCATTTCAGGCTAGTCGCGGCTAAAGCCCCTTCCACATAGCCGGGCACTGCAGCCGCCGATTAGGGCGGCCTAACCCAGCAAGAAATTTTCGCGTTGCTCTCCTCCCGCCAGCAGCGGCACCTCGGCCTCATCCTTCAAGTTGACCCCCGACAGTTGGCGCCTGTAAGCCTCACGCATCAGGTACAGCAGGCGGTGGCTGGCCATGGCGTAGCTCAGGCCTTGCGCGCGTACGTTGGAAATGCAGTTGCGGTAGGCGTCGGTCAGGCCAATCTTGGGTGCATAGGTGAAATACAGACCCAAGCTGTCCGGGGAGCTAAGGCCAGGGCGTTCGCCGATTAAAATCACCACCATGCGCGCGCTCAGCCGCTCGGCCACTTCATCCGCGACAGCGACGCGGCCCTGGCTGACCAAGGCTACGGGGGCCAGGCTCCAGCCTTCGGCTGCGGCCTGTTCGGTGATGCGCTCGATCATGGGCAGGGCGTTGCGGTGCACGGCCAGTGCGGAGAGGCCGTCTGCGACGACGATGGCCAGGTCGTAACCGTCCGGGTTGTTTTCGCGGTGCTGGTCCAACACTTCGGCGGACTCATGGCTCAGGCGCCGGCCCAGGTCCGGGCGCTGCAGGTAGGTGTCACGGTCTTTGGCGGCGCTGTGCAGCAGCAGGCTTTGCCGGTGCTGGCTGGCGAGACCGGCAGCCAATGCCGCATGGTCGAACGGCAGGTGCACGGCATCGCGGGCCTGGGCGTGGGCAAACTGGAAATCCAGCTGGGCGCGGGTCGGCATACTGGTGCCGGCGCGGCCGAGGGCGATGCGCGCCGGGGTCAGGTTGCGCAGTTGCTGCCAGGGGTTTTCGCTGGCGCCGCTGAGTGGGCTGTCATCGTACATAAGCGGCTCCTTAATTAACCAAGCTGCGCCAGGGCCTGACGAAACGCCGGCGGCAGGCTATTGCCCATGCGCGGAGGCCCGTCGGTCTGAGTGAAAATACCCATGCGCTGCAGCCAGCCTTCGAATTCGGGGGCCGGTTTCAGGCCCAGGCTCTGGCGGGCATACAGGGCGTCATGAAACGAAGTGGTCTGGTAGTTGAGCATCACATCGTCGGAACCGGGAATGCCCATGATGAAATTGATCCCGGCCACGCCGAGCAGGGTCAGCAGCACGTCCATGTCGTCCTGATCGGCTTCGGCGTGGTTGGTGTAGCAGATGTCGCAGCCCATCGGCAGGCCCAACAGCTTGCCGCAGAAGTGGTCTTCCAGGCCGGCGCGGATGATCTGCTTGCCGTTGTACAGGTACTCCGGGCCGATAAAACCGACCACGGTATTGACCAGAAATGGCTTGAAGTGGCGAGCCACCGCATAGGCGCGGGTCTCGCAGGTTTGCTGGTCGAGACCATGGTGAGCGCCGGCGGATAGCGCGCTGCCCTGGCCCGTTTCGAAGTACATCAGGTTGTCGCCCAGGGTGCCGCGCTTGAGGCTCAGGCCGGCGTCGTAACCTTCCTGCAGAATCTTCAGGCTGACGCCAAAGCTGGCGTTAGCCGCCTCGGTGCCGGCAATCGACTGGAATACCAGGTCCAGCGGCACGCCACGGTTGATCGCCTCGATCGAGGTGGTGACGTGCGTCAGCACGCAGGCTTGGGTGGGGATTTCATAGCGCTGGATGATGCCGTCGAGCATCTTCAGCATGTCGCTGATCGAGCTCAGGCTGTCGGTGGCCGGGTTGATGCCGATCATGGCGTCGCCGTTACCGTACAGCAGGCCATCGAGAATGCTCGCGGCGATGCCCGAAGGCTCGTCGGTCGGGTGGTTCGGTTGCAGGCGGGTGGACATGCGCCCGCGCAGGCCGACGGTGTTGCGAAAGCGGCTGACCACGCGGATTTTCTGCGCGACCAGCACCAGATCCTGCACACGCATGATTTTCGATACCGCGGCGGCCATCTCCGGCGTGAGACCGGGGGCGAGGGCGCGCAGGCTGGTTTCATCGGCAGCATCACCGAGTAGCCAGTCACGAAAGCCGCCAACGGTCAGATGGCTGACCGGAGCGAAGGCGGCGGGGTCATGGCTGTCGATGATCAGTCGAGTGACTTCATCCTCTTCATAGGGAATCAGCGCCTCAGTCAGAAAATGCTTGAGCGGAATATCGGCCAGGGCCATCTGCGCCGCAACGCGCTCGCCGGCATTGCTCGCGGCAACGCCGGCGAGAAAGTCGCCAGAGCGCGCCGGGCTGGCCTTGGCCATGACCTCGGCGAGGCTGTCGAAGCGGTAGATTTCACCACCTACCGTATGTTGAAAACTGGACATCGCGTGTCTCCAAAACCCCGCGCTGGCAGAGCGGGATAAGCTGCGCCAGCGCGGTGGGTGTTACTTGAGCGCTGCCTCGGCTTTACCGATGGCGACGAATTCTTCTTCCGGCGTACCGGCCACCAGGTGATGGCGGCTGTACAGGGCGAAGTAGGCTATCAGTACGGCGTAGATAACCGCAGCGCCAATCACCACGCGTGGGTCAACGAGGAAGCCGGCAACCACGGCCACGCAGGCCAGCACCAACGCGATGCCCGAGGTGACGATGCCACCTGGGGTGCGATACGGGCGATGCATCTCCGGACGGCGCACACGCAAGGTGATGTGCGCGGCCATCATCAGCACGTAGGAGATGGTAGCGCCGAACACTGCGACCAGAATCAGCAGGTCGCCCTGGCCGCTCAGTGACAGAGCAAAGCCGATCAGGCCGGGCACAATCAAGGCCAATACCGGCGCCTTGTTTTTGTTGGTCAGCGACAGCGAGCGCGGCAGGTAGCCGGCACGCGAGAGGGCGAAGATTTGCCGAGAGTAGGCGTAGATGATTGAGAAGAAGCTGGCGATCAAGCCGGCCAAGCCGATCAGGTTGACGAAGCTGCTCATCCAGGTTGATTCACCGTAAGCAATGGTCAGCGCTTCCACCAGTGGATTGCCCGAGGCCATCAGTGCGTTAGCACCTGCGCCACCTGGGCCAATCAGCAAAATTGCCAGAGCGAAAACCAGCAACACCAGCATGGCGCCAATCAAGCCGCGCGGCATGTCGCGCTGCGGGTTGCGGGTTTCTTCAGCGGCCAGGGGCACGCCTTCGACGGCGAGGAAGAACCAGATCGCATAGGGAATCGCCGCCCATACGCCGACATAGCCGAACGGCAGGAAGCTGCTGGCGCCTACGGCCTCGGTGACGGGGATATCGAGCAGGTTGGCGACCGAGAAGTGCGGCACCATGGCGACGATAAACACACCGAGGGCAATGGCGGCCACGGCAGTGATGATAAACATCAGCTTTAGCGCTTCACCCACGCCGAAGATGTGAATGCCGATAAACAGCACATAGAAGGCCAGGTAGATCGCCCAGCCGCCGATGCCGAACAGCGATTCACAGTAAGCGCCGATAAATACCGCAATGGCGGCAGGCGCAATGGCGTACTCGATGAGGATCGCGGTGCCGGTAAGAAAACCGCCCAAAGGCCCAAAGGCGCTGCGGGCAAAGCCATAACCGCCGCCGGCGGTGGGGATCATCGAGGACAGTTCGGCCAGGGAGAAGCACATGCACAGGTACATCAGCGCCATCAGCAGGGTGGCGAGAAACATGCCGCCCCAGCCGCCTTGGGCGAGCCCGAAGTTCCAGCCGGCGTAGTCGCCGGAAATGACGTAGGCAACGCCTAAGCCGATCAGCAAGACCCAGCCGGCTGCACCTTTCTTCAACTGCCTGCTTTGGAAATAGTCGGCATCGACCTGCTCTAAATCGGTGCCTTGCGGTAGACCTACCGCACTGGTTTGTTCTGCTGCCATGGGAGTTCCTTATCAACACGCTGGCCGCAGCGCAGGCCCGGCCAGGCGTGTAGGTATGTGAGGGAAGAGAGTTACCCGGTGGAGCAGCAACCGTTATGCCAACTGCGCCTCTGGACTAGACCTGAGGCGCGAGCTGGCAGGTCGATGTCGTTTTGCGGCATCGACTGCGGTTGCGCAGGCGCTTGGTAGCGCCTGCTGGGGCTAGAAAAAGCCCAGTGGGTTGGTGTCGTAGCTCACCAGCAGGTTCTTGGTCTGCTGATAGTGTTCGAGCGCCACCTTGTGGGTTTCACGGCCGACGCCGGACTTTTTGTAGCCACCGAACGCGGCGTGAGCCGGGTACAGGTGGTAGCAGTTGGTCCACACGCGCCCGGCTTTGATCGCCCGGCCCATGCGATAGGCGCGGTTGATGTCGCGGGTCCACAGGCCGGCGCCGAGACCGAACTCGGTGTCGTTGGCAATCGCCAGGGCTTCGGCTTCGTCCTTGAAGGTGGTGACGCTGACGACCGGGCCGAAGATCTCTTCCTGAAACACGCGCATCTTGTTGTGACCCTTGAGCAGAGTCGGCTGGATGTAGTAACCGCCACCCAAGGTGCCGCTGAGTTTTTCTACGCTGCCTCCGGTCAGCAGCTCGGCACCTTCCTGCTTGGCGATTTCCAGGTAGCTGAGGATTTTGTCGAACTGTTGCTCGGAGGCTTGAGCGCCAACCATGGTGTCGGTGTCCAGCGGGTCGCCGCGCTTGATCTGCTCAACCTTCTTCATCACCTCTTTCATAAAGGCGGGGTAGATCGACTCCTGCACCAGAGCGCGTGATGGGCAAGTGCACACCTCACCTTGGTTGAAGAAGGCCAGCACCAGGCCTTCGGCGGCTTTTTCGATAAAGCTTTGCTCGGCCTGCATGATGTCTTCGAAGAAGATATTCGGCGATTTGCCGCCCAGCTCCACGGTGCTCGGGATGATGTTCTCGGCGGCGCATTTCATGATGTGCGCGCCCACCGGGGTCGAACCGGTAAAGGCGATCTTGGCGATGCGTTTGCTGGTGGCCAGAGCTTCGCCAGCTTCTTTGCCGTAGCCCTGTACCACGTTGAGTACGCCGGGCGGCAGCAGGTCGCCGATCAGCTCCATCAGCACGCTGATGCCCAGTGGCGTTTGCTCGGCGGGTTTCAGTACCACGCAGTTGCCGGCAGCCAGGGCAGGGGCGAGTTTCCACGCGGCCATCAGGATTGGGAAGTTCCACGGGATGATCTGCCCAACCACGCCCAGCGGTTCATGGATGTGGTAGGCCACGGTGTTGCCGTCAATCTCGGCGGCGCTGCCTTCCTGGGCGCGCAGGCAGCCAGCGAAGTAACGGAAGTGGTCGGCGGCCAGAGGGATATCGGCGTTCAGGGTTTCGCGTACGGCCTTGCCGTTGTCCCAGGTTTCGGTGATGGCGAGCATTTCCAGATTGGCTTCAATGCGGTCGGCAATCTTCAACAGGGTCAGTGAGCGCTCCTGCACTGAGGTCTGGCCCCAGGCATCGGCGGCGGCATGGGCGGCATCCAGGGCTTTGTCGATGTCCTCGGCGCTGGAGCGCGGGAATTCGGCAATCGGCAGGCCGTTGACCGGTGAAATGTTGGTGAAGTACTGGCCTTTTACCGGGGCCACAAATTCGCCGCCGATAAAGTTGCCGTAGCGGGATTTAAACGAAACGAGTGCACCTTCGGTGCCGGGATGGGCGTAACGCATGCTGAGTGTCTCCTGGTTCTTATGCTTATTCTGGTGATACAGCGAAGAGCGCTGTGGCGCTTAACCAGAGCTAGAGCAAGCACCGGGCCAGGAGTTGTGAATGCCCGAAATAGAGCCTGTGCGTTGGTTTTTTAGGGTGGCTGTTGGCGGGCGTATGTATCGCCGGTGATACAGGGTGGGGTGACACTTTGTGCCAGGGGCGATACAAGCCGTGACTCGCCGGTCGGGCTGTCTTGCAATGGCTCGGCGGCTGGTAGATGCTCGGCTATCACGTGCACCTCCACAGTGGAGAACAATAACAATGCACAACTCAGCAACTCGTCACGCCCAGCAGGTGCTGACGGTGGCCCAAGGGCGCGGCCAACTCGCCGGTCCCGCAAGCGATTCTTCGGTGGCGCGCTCATGGCTGCGCTGCCTGCAACAGCATCACCTTGATCCGGCGCAGAGCATGCCGCCGGCGGTGATCGAGCACGCGCGGATGCTCGAGCGGCGCGAAGAGTTGCAGCAGGTGTTGGAAATTTCCAATAACGAGATGAACAGCCTGCATCGCCAGCTGGCCGGCAGTGGTCATGCCGTGCTGCTGACCGATGCGCGTGGGGTGATCCTCAATTGCGTCACCGAGCAGGCGGAAAAACGTACCTTCGAACAGGCAGGCCTATGGTTGGGCGCCGACTGGAGCGAGGCCTGCGAAGGCACTAATGGCATCGGCACCTGCCTGGTCGAACGCCAAGCGCTGACCATTCACCAGAACGAGCATTTCCGCAGCCGGCATACCGGACTGACGTGTTCTGCCAGCCCGGTATTCGACCCCCATGGCGAACTGCTGGCGGTGCTGGACGTGTCCTCGGCGCGGCATGACGTGTCGCGACAAAGCCAGTTCCACACCATGGCCTTGGTTAACTTGTCGGCCAAGGCGATTGAAGGCTGTCATTTTCTGCGCAGCTTTGAGAGCGAGTGGCTGTTACGTTTTCACGCCCAGGCCGAATACATCGGTCAATTCAGTGAGGGTTTGCTGGCCTTTGATGGCGACGGCCGGGTACGTGCAGTGAACCAGAGTGCGATCAACTTGCTGGGCTTGTCGCGTAAGCAGCTGCTCGGCCGCACATTAATAGAGGTATTTGACTGCCACCTGGATGACCTGCTCGGTCGCGCCTCGCCGCAGCCCAGCGCCAGTTGGCCGCTGTATACCCAGCGCGGTCAGCAGCTCTTCGCCATGCTCCGTGGTCAGCCACGGCGCAGGGTGCAAGCGTTGAACGCAGGAGGATTAGCGACCCCGGGCTTGTGCCTGGCCGATCCCGCGTTGCAAAACGATTTTCGCCGCGCGTTACGGGTGTATGAGCGTGATGTGCCGTTGTTGATCGGCGGCGAGACTGGCACCGGCAAGGAGGCCTTTGCCAAGGCTCTGCACCAGGTCAGCTCGCGTGGCGGCAAGCCCTTTGTCGCGCTTAATTGTGCATCGATTCCTGAGAGCCTGATCGAGAGTGAGCTATTCGGTTATCGCGGCGGCAGCTTCACCGGCGCACGCAAGGAAGGTATGCGTGGCAAATTGCAGCAGGCCGATGGCGGTACCTTGTTTCTTGATGAGATCGGCGACATGCCGCTGCCCCTGCAAACTCGATTGTTACGGGTGCTGGAAGAGCGTTGCGTCGAGCCAATTGGTGGCGCAGCGCAGGCCATCGATGTGCGGGTGATCAGTGCCAGCCACCGCGACCTCGCCGAGCGAGTGGCCAGCGGGCAGTTCCGTGAGGACCTGTTCTATCGCCTCAATGGCTTGGTGATTGAGTTGCCTGCGCTACGCGTGCGTAGCGATAGGCGCGAGTTACTGGATTTTCTTCTGGCTGAGGAAGCACGCGGGCAACCGGTGCGTCTCGATGAGCGCGCGCGCGAGGCACTGCACGCGTATCCCTGGCCAGGTAATGTGCGCCAGCTGCGTAATGTGCTGCGCACGCTCTGCGCGCTGTGCGAGTGCGGAGTGGTCAGCTATGGCGAACTGCCTGCGGAAATTCGCCATGCGCGACCGGCGCTTGCTCAGTTGCCCGCCCCCAAGCCAGACCAGCTGGGCGACGCCGAGCGGCAGGCCCTACTGGCGGTCCTAGAGGCGCAGCATTGGCACATGAGCCGCAGCGCTGAGCAGTTGGGCATTAGCCGCAATACCTTGTACCGCAAGCTGCGCAAGCATGGGGTGGCGCGCGCCATCTGAAAAGTTGCTTCCCCCCGTCAAGACTGCCCGATAAATGCTGGCGTATGGCCAGTTTTCCAGTGGATTTTGTCTAAACCAAGGGTTAGTCTCGGATGCACATGTTTTTTGGCGTCATTTTTTTCAATGCCGCCTTTTGCCGCTCAAGTTTGTGTTCAGGCAGCAGATAGCTAGCATTAACAGGGATGTGTCGAGCAGGGGCTGCCGCGGCTCTGCGGTGAGGGTTTGCCGGCCCGCGTGAAGCGTGGTGCGTCAAGTTCGACTGGGTTGGCGATAGCTGTGCGCCAAACGTTGCTGAATGTATTTATCGAGATCATTTATGTCGTTGTCGCTCACTGCCCCCGCCACCGTCTCAAACACCTTCGGTCACCTGTTTGGCACTGCCGCCGTTACCGGAGGCAGCCTGACCGGCGAAAGCTCGTTGTTTGGCATCGTCAATCTGGTGCTCCTGCTGCTGGTTGTAGGTGCCGGTTTTTGGTGGATGCACAGCAAGCATGCTCAGGCATTGGCGGCTGTGCGCCAGGCATTAGCCGCCAGTGAGGCGAAATGCCGGACGTTGGTCGAACCTGAAGTGTTGGCGCAACAGCAACAGCAAAGCCGCCAACAACTTGCCGAGTTACAGCACGCGCTGCAGCAGGCCCAGCAACAAGCAGAGCAAGAGCGCAATGCCTTGTGCCAGGAGCATGAGCAGACGCGACAGGCCCTCGAAGCAGAGCTGCACCAGCACACGCACAGCCGAAAAAATCGTTTGCACGAAATGAATAGCCAGATGTTGTTGATCAAGGCTGCGGTGCAAGAGTTGTTGGATGTCACCAGTACCATCGAGCGCTGGCATGAAGGCATGAACGGCATCATGGTGCACAACAAGATCATGCAGAAGCAGATTGGTGACTTTAAAAACATTGTTGGGCAGATCGCCATTCTGTCATTGAACGCCGCTATTGAAGCTGCACGTGCCGGCGAGTCTGGGCGTGGCTTTGCCGTAGTAGCTGACGAAGTGCGTAAGTTGTCTACCAGCGCCGAGACGCTCAACGAGGACTACCGCACTAACCTGAACAAGAATGCCTTGATCGCCACCCTGGCGTTTCAGGACGTGCAGGCCGGCGGCAATATGATTGTGACTGCCATTCATGGTGTGCAAAGTCAGGTCAACAGCCTTGGGCAAACCCTGCAAGGTGCTGACTAAACCATGCGTAAAGCCAATTACGAGCTCGAATCGACGCTCTACAAGCTGATGCAGGTGGCGCTGGAGCAAACCCTCAAGTCGTGTGACGCCGGTGTGCCCTGGGTCACCACCAAGGTAGAAGGGTTTGCCGAGTTGCAGCATGCGAGCTGTATTGTTCTTACCGTCTCGTCGTTCAAATTCAAGATCATGTGCTTGCTGCATCTTTCTATGGACGCGGCCAATCGCCAGTTTGTCGCGGATGCGCTGGGCAGCCCTGTCGAAGAGCTGCAGGAGTCTGAGTACAGCGACTACTTGCTGGAAATGAGTAACAGCTTCTGTGGCAACCTGAAGCGTCACTTGCAGAGCAGTTGCCCGCCGCTGGGCATGTCGACCCCCAACTTTCTCGATCGCCACTGCTTTGATGGCAGCATAAGCGTGCAGTTCGCCCACAGCGTGCATGTGCGTGCGCAAATGGCCGTTGGTGCGCCCTCACTGTTTGCCGCCAGTGCTATGGTCATCCTCAAGAATGACGGTGATCTGACGTTGCAGCACTACCACGAACATGTCAGTGAAATTGACAGCGAAGCGGACAGTTCCGGCGAGCTGGAGTTGTTCTAGTCCACCCGGTTTTTATGGCAGGGGTAGCGTAACGATGATTGGTTTTGACAGGCAGTTGGTGAGTAAGGTGTTGATCTTCGAGGATGTGGCGTCGGCCCAGGTCGAGCTCAAGGCCTTGTGTGCCGAGTATGGACTGATTGGCTTGAAACAAGCCCAGCACTCGGCGATGAACATGCTGGAAAGTAACATCGACCTAGGCGCCGTGCTGATTTCAGAAAGCTGTACGGACCCGGCCTCCGGCATTGCCGACGGGTTTGCCCTGGCTCGACACATTCATCAGTTACGCCGGGAACTCCCCATCTTTATCCGCCGCGAGGGTCGCAGCGATCTGGATGATTTGAGCCCAGAGGCGCGCAAGGGCATCGCGGGTGCCTATGACATCGAACGTCCCGAAAGCTTCAAGCTGCTGCTCGATCAGTACTTGGCCGACACCGAATACCCTATCTCGTTAATTCGCCGCATCGAAGAAATCACCCATAGCTCCTTGAATGCCCTGTTCCGCGATATCGAGGTGAGCAATGAGCTGCCTTATCTGGTCAAGGACAAGCTGACCTATGGCGACATCCTCAGTTTGTTGCCGGTCGAGGCCCCCTGGTTCAGCGGATACATGATGGTGCAATCCGAAGAGCAGCCGATGCTCGAGTTGATCAAGGACGGGCGGACGTCTATTGATGGCACGCATGTCGATTTTCGCGATGTGATGGGCATGCTGAGCGAGATTACCAACCTGGCATGGGGGGGGCTGCGCACCCGTTTACTCGCCCTGCATCCTGTGCAAAGTGGTGAGGAAACCCGTATCAGCGTCCCGATCACGGTCAATCAGTACAAAGAGTACATCTCCTTTGGCACCGACCGTTCTCAGCTGTGTTTCAAGTACACCTTGCGCGATCGTCACGATCGGCTGGCCCCGGTCACGCTGTACCAGAAGTTCATCTTCAATATCCGCTGGTCGCCAGAAGAGTATCGCCAGGCTGACGAAAACAGCGTGGAAGAGCTGGTAGAAAGTGGTTGTCTGGAGTTGTTCTAGATGACCCAGGGGCGCGGGCATTTCTAGCTTTTAGGCTTAACAATAAAAATAGGTAAGGCTGAATCCAATGGCACAAATACTCGTAGTAGATGACAGCGCTGCAATCCGTAACGAAGTGGCAGCATTCCTCAAAAATAACGGTTTTAGCGTTGAGGTCGCGGTGGATGGCAAAGATGGGCTCACCAAGCTGAAGATGGATTCGGCGGTCAAACTGGTGATATCGGACGTCAATATGCCGAATATGGATGGCTTGACCATGGCCGAGAAAATCCGCAGCGAATTGGGCAATCAGACCGTCAATATCATTATGTTGACCACGGAAAACGACCCCAATATGAAAAGCCGGGGTAAAGCGGCTGGGGTCAAAGGCTGGATTGTTAAACCCTTCAACGGCGCCAATGCATTAGGTGCAATTCAGAAACTGGTTGCCGGCTGACAGTAATACCTAGGTTGCACACGCGTCGACCCAGCGACCTTGGCCGGTCGTGTTGGAGGCCTCGCTTGCTAGTTGGAATATAAAAACAAAATATCCAATAAATGGTGGTTGCATGCCCAGTCTCAAATTGAGCTTCAACCAGAAAGTGGCGTTTGGATTTGCCATTATTCTGGTGTTGTTGACGATATCCGGCGGAATGTCATTGTGGACATTGAGTGACATCAGCCGGTCCAATCAACGGGTGCAGGAAACAGCGGTGCCCGTTGTTACCGAAGTCAACAAAGTGCAAATTCGCCTGCTCAAATTGGCTAATCTCAGCGCACTGGGCTTTAACGCGTTAAGCGAAGCGGATATTCGACCTTATCGCGATGACTTCGAGAGAGGGGCTGGGGAGTTTGCAGAAGGCTTCAAGCAACTTGAAAGCCTCGCTCAGGCGGACCCGCAACGTGCTGAGCTGGTCGCCGAAATTAAGCGTAATTACGAGGTGTACACCGCGGCCGTGCGCCAGATGTTCGACGCCAAACTTGCTGTGCTGGTGGCCAAGCAGCAGGCTGAAGATGAGGTTGCGGTGGTCATGGAGCGCTCCGACGATGTCGGTTTTGCTTTTATGGAAATCGTTAACGCCCGTGCGCCAAGCAAAGCCTTGGAAAAGGATTTGGAGTTGGCTCAGGGCTTTGCCAACCAGGCCGATGCCTTGATGGCAGGTGTGGCCAAGGCCGCCCAGGAAATTCAGGTCAGTGAAGCCAGTGACCGCCTGGAAAGCGCCCAGGATGACTTCGAGTTCATCATCAACGGATCGATGTCGTGGTTCGATAAGGCCGCCCCACTTTTCGAGCCCATGGATGATGCCAATATCATCCAAACCGCACGTGACAGCGTGGAGGCCCTGCGTGCACGGCTCAAAGCGCAACCGAGCCTTGTGGACTACAAAATTGAGCAGCTCACCCAGGCGGAAACTGCCCGCGAGCAGCTGAGTGCGTCCAAGGCCGCCGTGGAAAAATCGGTGACGGGGCTTGATGAGGTTTTGGTTTCGGCCGATGCGCAGTTCAATCGCCTGCAAGCGGAGCTCGGCGACAGTGTGAGCTTCGGGTTCAAAAGCACCATTATGATCTTGATCATTTTGCTGGCACTGGCCACGCAAAACTTCAACTCCATGCGCCTGGCTATTCGTAAAAAGATGATTGATCTGGCCAAGCTCAACGGCATAGGTGGCACCCTGGCCGCTGCGCGTGATCAGGACTCAGCACTGGAGCTGGTATTGCACGCCATGTACGAAAAAATCGGCATTGAGCGCGGTTCGGTGTACCTGTTCAACAAGGACAACGAGCTGGAGGCCAAAGCCTTCCTGCCGCCCAAGCAAATGGACGGTGCGCCTTCGGCGATTACCTTCACCATGGGCGAGGGCATCATTGGCCGTGCAGCGTCCTCGAAGAAAGCCTTGTTTGTACCCGATACCAGCCGCGACTCCACCTATGTGGGTGGTGAAAACGAGAAGTCCAAGGCATTGCTCTGCGTCCCGCTGGTGGACAAAGACATTCTTATCGGCGTGATGAACTTCTCCGGCGATGTCAACAAAGTGGTCTTCGCGGACAGCGATTACGAGTTTGTGGCCTCCGTGGCGCGTTCATTGGTGACCACCATCAAAAACATCCGCATGGTTGAGGTAATCGAAGAGCATAACCGCACCCTGGAGCGCAAAGTCGAGGAGCGCACAGCGGCGCTGAAACAGAAGAACGATGACATTGCCAACATGTTCTCCAACATGCACCAGGGGCTGTTTACCATCATCGAAGGCGGCTTGATCCATCCCGAGTACGCGGCGTATCTGGAAACCATTTTCGAGACCAAGGAAATCGCCAACCGTAACTTTGTCGATTTGATGTTCCGTAGCTCGACGCTTGGCGCCGACGTTATCGACGCGGCATCCACTGCGGTGGCGTCCATCGTGGGTGAAGATTCGATGATGTACGAGTTCAACTCGCACCTGCTGGTCACCGAACTGACGCTGGAGTTTGTCGATAAGCCGAACAAGCTGATTGAGTTGGATTGGGACCCGATCGTGGATGATCAGGACGTGATCACCAAATTGATGGTCACAGTGCGCGACGTCACTGCACTCAAAGCGCTACAGGCCGAGGCGGAAGGGCAGAAGCAAGAGCTGATGATCATTGGCGAAGTGCTCTCGGTAGATGCTGACAAGTTCAGCGACTTCATTGAAGGCTCCGAGTCCTTTGTCGGTAAATGCCGCACCATCATTGAGCAAACTCAACAGAAAGATCTGGGCAAGTTGGCTGAGCTGTTCCGCAATATCCATACGGTTAAAGGCAATGCGCGCACCTATGGGCTTAAGCACATTACCGACACCGTGCACCGTATCGAGAACACCTACGACCAGCTGCGTAAGAATGACGACATGCAATGGCAGCCGCAGGAGCTGCTCGGTGAGCTGGCGTTTGCCGAGCAAGCGATCAAGGTGTATCGCGGTATTTTCAAGGACAAGTTAGGCCGCGATGGCAAGCAAGGCATCGCTGGTGCGCGCGTTGATCGCGAGCAGATCAGCCGCCTGATGGAGAGCATTGCCGCCCTATCCAACACTGAGTTGCCGGCCAATGTGATCAATATTGTGCGAGATACCTACCACTCACTGGCCTCGATTGATGCCGAGCCGTTGGGTGCAGTAATCGCTGACGTGCTGACCTCGGTGCAGTCCCTGGCTGCTGAACTGGGCAAGCCGGCGCCGCGTATCGAGATAGCCGAGCATGATGTCTACACGCGCAGAGAAGCGCACAGCATGCTCAACAATATCTTTATGCATGTGCTGCGTAACGCGATGGATCACGGCATTGAGAGTGCTGCCGAGCGGCTATCTGTGGGCAAGCCTGAGCAGGGGTTGATTGGTATCGATACCCTGGAAAATGACGACGGAATAACCTTTGCGATACGTGATGATGGCCGCGGCATCGCCATCACTAAGCTGTTTGAAAAGGCGCTGGAGGTGGGCATTTATCCTGCCGGTACGGCGCGTCCATCGGCGCGCGAAGTGGCTAACTTGATCTTTGCCTCTGGCTTTTCCACTGCCGAGCAAGTCACTGAGGTGTCCGGGCGCGGTGTAGGTATGGACGCGGTGCGTGAGTTCCTCGAAGCCGAAGGTGGCAGTATTCAAGTGCAGTTGGATGCAGGCGATGAAGCCGCGGACTTCCGGGCGTTTACCACCTTGATTCACTTGCCGGCCAAGTTCTGCGTGATCCCGCCGGAGTTCGCCCAGGCGAGCTGATGTTCGACGTTGCCTCGCCACGATCGGGTGGCGGGGCGCTCTCCCTTTTTTGCTAGGCAGGCGCCCGTCTGCCAGCTTCTCGCGTGATAGCCCTGGCTGCTTGTGCAACGCTTTGTGGGCGACTGCTGTGCTAACCTGCGGCCATTCTGTTGTGGCCATTTCACAGGTTTTGAGGGCACCCATGCATATCCATGTTCTCGGTATTTGCGGCACTTTTATGGGCTCGCTTGCCGTGTTGGCCAAGGCCCTCGGTCACCGTGTGACCGGCTCTGACGCCAATGTCTATCCCCCCATGAGCACCCAATTGGAAGCCCAAGGCATTGAGCTGACTCAAGGTTACGACGCCGCGCAGCTTGAGCCTGCGCCTGATCTGGTGGTGATTGGCAATGCTCTGTCGCGTGGTAATCCTGCGGTGGAGTATGTTCTGAATAAAGGCCTGCCCTATGTCAGCGGTCCGCAATGGCTGGCTGATCACGTGTTGCAGGGCCGTTGGGTCATGGCCGTAGCGGGTACGCATGGCAAAACCAGCAGCTCGAGCATGCTGGCCTGGGTGCTGGAACATGCCGGGATGAGCCCGGGGTTCTTGATTGGTGGCGTGCCACAGAACTTTGGCATTTCCGCTCGCCTGGGTGACACGCCATTCTTTGTGGTGGAGGCCGACGAATATGACAGCGCTTTTTTCGACAAGCGCAGCAAGTTTGTTCACTACCGCCCACGCACCGCGATTCTCAATAATCTGGAATTCGATCACGCGGATATCTTCCCTGATCTAGCGGCCATCGAGCGTCAGTTCCATCATCTGGTGCGCACCATTCCTGGCGAAGGGCTGATCATTCATCCCACCACCGAGCCTGCGCTCAAGCGTGTGATCGAGATGGGGTGCTGGACGCAGGTAGCCACCACCGGTGAGGGTGGGCAATGGCAGGCGCACCTGCTCAGCGCCGATGGCTCGCGTTTCGAGGTGAGTTTCGAGGGCAAGGTTGCCGGCACCGTGGATTGGCAGCTGACCGGCCAGCACAACGTCGCCAACGCCTTGGCCGTACTGGCGGCGGCGCGGCATGTCGGTGTGGTGCCGGAGCTGGGTATTGCCGCACTGTGTAGCTTTATTAACGCCAAACGGCGCATGGAGAAGGTTGCTGAAGTGAATGGCGTGACCATCTTTGATGACTTCGCTCACCACCCGACGGCAATCGCCACCACCTTGGATGGCCTGCGCAAACGCATCGGTGATGCCAAGCTGATTGCCATCGTCGAGCCGCGCTCCAACTCAATGAAGCTCGGCGCGCACCGCGATGGCTTGCCTGAATCCGTGGCGCAAGCCGACTCGGTGTACTGGTATGCCCCGCCAAACCTGGGCTGGGACCTTGCAGGCGCCGTGGCCACTTCGACTGTACCGACCCAGGTTTGCGACTCGCTGGAAGCGATCATTGCCGGGGTAAAAGCCGAAGCAGCGCCGGGCACCCAGATAGTGGTGATGAGCAACGGCGGCTTCGGCGGCCTGCATGGCAAGTTGGCTGCAGCTTTGGAGGCATAAATGTCCGGACCTGAACGTATTACTTTGGCCATGACTGGCGCTTCTGGCGCTCAGTACGGTTTGCGCTTGCTCGACTGCCTGGTGCGCGAAGACCGCGAGGTGCACTTTTTGATTTCCAAGGCTGCGCAATTGGTGATGGCCACGGAAACCGACGTCATCCTGCCGGCCAAGCCGCAGGCGATGCAGATGTTCTTGAATGAGTACACCGGCGCTGCGCCGGGGCAGATTCGTGTGTATGGCAAGGAGGACTGGATGGCCCCGGCGGCCTCCGGTTCCGGCGCGCCCTCGGCGATGGTGGTGGTGCCCTGCAGCACGGGTTCCCTGTCGGCAATCGCCAATGGAGCATGCAACAACCTTATTGAGCGCGCGGCGGACGTGGTGTTGAAAGAGCGTCGTCAGTTGATTCTAGTGCCGCGTGAGGCGCCGTTTTCCAGCATCCACCTGGAGAACATGCTCAAGTTATCGAACATGGGCGCGACTATCCTGCCGGCATCACCGGGCTTTTATCATCAGCCACAAACCATTGATGACCTGATTGATTTCGTTGTGGCGCGGATTCTTAACTGCCTGGGTGTGCCGCAGGACATGTTGCCGCGCTGGGGTGAGCATCATCAAAGCACGCCTGATGAATAAGCGGCTGGCTTGCGCGCTAAGTGCTGTGTTGTTGAGCCTGACGGTCAGCGGTTGCGCCACTGTGCGCACCCTGGATGCGGCTAAGCCAGGAGCTCCGGTGGTGTATGCCGGTACCCGATTGAATCTGTATGCGCTGCAAGGGGGTTGCTGCGCGAGCGAGCGCTTCGGCGCCGAACCGCCAGTTTATCCGGCGGCTGACCTGCCCGTCAGTGCGCTGCTGGATACCCTGTTGCTGCCGTTGTCCCTGGCCACCGCTATTGGGCTAAACCTGGGCATCAGCGGCGGGCTATAACTCCGCTCAAGCATCCGGAATACGAGCACCCTTGTTCTGCCAGGTCGCGGCCACCGGCCAGTGCTCAAGGGCGTGCGCCGGCCCTGGCTTAGCGAACAAATAACCTTGAAAGCGCCTGCAGCCCATGTGCTGCAATGCATCGTACTGCTCCTGGGTTTCTACACCCTCGGCGGTGACTGCCAGGTTGAGGTTGGCGCCCAGCGCCAGGATGGTGCGGACGATGGCGGCGTCACTGGTGTGTTCGAGCAGGTCATGGACGAAGGATTGGTCAATCTTCAGCTGATCCAACGGTAGACGCTTGAGGTAGTTGAGCGAGGAGTAGCCGGCGCCAAAGTCATCCAGCGCCAGGAGCACGCCGCGCGCTTTCAGTTGGCTCATCTTGCCGATCAGTGTTTCCACATCCTCCACCAGCTGGCTTTCGGTCAGCTCCAGTTCCAATCGCTGAGGGTTCGCGCCGCTTTCTGTCAGGGCGGCAATGACATCCTCAACAAAATCGGGGTGGTGGAATTGCCGCGCACTGACGTTAACGGCCAGGGTGAGCTGGGCCAGCTGTGGGTGTGCGGCCCAGGCCACCAGTTGCAGGCAAGCACTGTGCAGAATCAGGCGGCCCAGGGGCAGAATCAGCCCGGTGCTTTCTGCCAACGGGATGAACTCGGCTGGTGGCACCAAACCGCGTGTGGGGTGTTGCCAGCGGACCAGGGCTTCGGCGCCGACCAGTTGCCCGTTTACGTCTACTTGGGGCTGGTAGTGCAGAATAAAATCGCGCTGGCCGAGGCTGTGGCGCAGGTCGACTTCCAGACGAGCACGGGCGTTGACCTCGGCCTGCATCTTTGGATCGAAGAAGCACAAGGCGTTGCGCCCGGCGGCCTTGGCCTGGTACATGGCCATGTCGGCCCGCTTGAGCACTTCATCAACCGTGCTGCGCTCACTGGGGAACAGCGCGATGCCGATACTGGCTGTGCTGATATGGCTGCGCCCTTTCAGGGCATAAGGCGCCGCCAGTGCGGCGTTGATCTTTTTACCGACATTTTCGACCTGTTGTCCGGCCTGCGCAGGGTTCAGGTTAAGGCCTTCGAGCATCAGCACAAATTCATCGCCGCCTAGACGGGCCAGGGTGTCTTGGGCGCGTACGTGATTGCTCAATCGCTCAGCCACTTGCTGCAGTAGTTGGTCGCCCATGTCATGGCCGAGGGTGTCATTGAGGTCTTTGAAGTTATCCAGGTCAATAAACAACAACGCGCCCTGTTGCAGGCCACGCGCATGCTTAGCCAGCGCCTGGTGCAGGCGATCTAGCAGCAGGCGGCGATTGGGCAGACCAGTGAGCGGGTCGTAGAAGGCCAGCTGGTTGATCTTTTCCAGGTTTTTTTTGTGCTCGGAGATGTCGGTGGAAATGCCGCATAAGGCGTAAATTTTGCCGTTGCAATCGCGCAGAGGCAGTTTGATCGAGTGAAAGACCCGCTCGCTGCTGCCGTCCAGGCTGCGGTTGATTTCTTCGGTCTCGACCCGCTCGCCGAGCTTGAGTACACGGCGATCGTTTTCATGCAGGTTGGTGGCCGTGTCGATATCGAAGAACTGCTCATCGGTCTTGCCGGTGACCTGCTGCACGTTCTGGCCGAACAACTCACACACCTTGCGATTGGCGTACTGATAACGCAGCTGTTCATCCTTGATGTAGATATAGGCTTCGACGCTATCGAGAATGGTGTTTAGGCGTTGCTCGCTGGCCTGCAGGTGTTGGGTTTTGTCTCTGATCTGGCGGCGTAACAGCAGGGCGCTCGCCAGGGTCACTACTAACAACGCAGTGAGGACCGCCAGCCCCCACCACACGCTGGTCGGCACCAGCAATCTAGGGCGCTCGCCACCCCAGCGCTGCAGGATCTGGTAGTACACCGAGTTGGGCGAGTCTTGCCAGTTCAGAAGGTGCTTGTCGATACGTGCCAGCAGGTCGGCATTGCTGCCCTTGCGAGTGGCGTAGAACAGCTGTGCCGGTAGGAACATCACCGAGCTGTTTTGCAGCTGGTACTCCTGCGCATGGAAGTCGCCAAAACGCTGGTTGGCCACAACCGCATCGGCCTGGCCTGCTGCAACCTGCGCAAAACCTTGCGGCAGGCTCTGTACGCCGATCAGTTGGGCCTTCAGACCAAAGCTGTGCAACAGCTCTTGCAGGTATTGTTCTTGCACCGAGCCTTGCAGCACGGCAATGCGCAGGTCTTGTAGGTCGATAATTGAGCTGAGCTGCAGGTTTTCTGCGCTGTACAGCTGCGACCAGCTGAATAGTGAGGGGATTTTATGGAAGTCGAGAGCCAGGGCGCGATTCTCGTTGAAGGCAACGTCGGGCATCAGATCGATGAGGCCGCGCTGCGTCAGCTCCAGGCAGTGTTGCCACTCGCAAGGCACCGGCCTCAGTTGCCAGTTTTCTTGGCGGGCAATTTCGTTAAGCAGCTCGCCAAGGATGCCGGAGAGCTTGCCATCAGTGCCCAGGAGCAGTTTCGGCTCATTGGCGTATACGCCAACACTGACCTGGCGCGGTTCAGCCCAGGCGGCCTGAACCATCAAGGTTAAGGCGCTTAGCGAGAGAAGCCAGCGAGCGAGCAGGGGGTGTAACAGGCGCTTCATGCGTGGGCCAACTTCCATTCGGTAGTCCATGGACTAACGATAGTCAGAATATGGCCTCGGCGCAGACGGATGCTGGCAATTAGCTAGGGGTTACTCGGCCCAGCCTTGGTAGATATAGGTCATGGGCCTCGGGCCCTTGAGGTAGCGGTTGCTCAGCTCGCCAATCTGAAAGCCGCCCGCCGTGATCAGTGCTTTGATGTCGCGATTGAGGTGGCAGCCACCAGCTAATGGCTTCCACAGCGGGGTCAGGCGATTCTGCCAGCGCAGCACGGGCAGTTCCGGGGCCATGCCGTGTTCGCAAAACAGCAGACGGCCGCCGGGTTTGAGCACACGGCGCATTTCTTTCAGCGCGGCCACGGCGTCGGGGATGGTGCACAGGGTAAAAGTGCAGACGATGCTGTCGAAGCTGGCGTCTTCTGCCTGGATCTGCCCGAGTTCGAGGGCAATCATCTCTACCGGAATACTGATGGCAGCGGCGCGTTGCTTGGCCAGTTTCTGCATATCGGCGCTGGGGTCTACGCCGATAATAATGCTGACCTTGGCGGCGTCGTAGAAGGCCAGGTTAAGGCCGCTGCCAATGCCGATCTCCAGCACCCGGCCATGGGCCTGGGGCACCAGTTGCGAGCGGGCTTTCATCACCGCGCCCATGCCGCAGGCGAAGTCGATCAGGTGCGGTAGTAGGTAGCGGTCATACATGCCCACGGTGTTGCCTCGGTTGGTACTTAATCAGCGTCGTTGCTGGCGTCGTCCGGTTGGTCATTGTTGTCGCCACTGGTGGCGGCAAAACATTTGATCCGGTGCGGGCTGCTGGTGCCGTCGATAACCCAGGCGTCGGCTTCACCATCGAAGCGTGCGGCCATTACCTGGCTCAGGCTGAAATGCCACTTACGTAAGGCGCGACCATCCATGCATTCGATGCTCAGCAGGGGCGCGTCGCCAGCCGGCGGGCTACCGGCCTGGTGCTGCGCCAGTTGTTCGGCGTTCAGGCTGAACTGCCAGGCATGCAAATCGTCGATTTCCAGCATATCTGCCTGGCTCAGGGCGGTGATCAGGTCGTGCGCGGTGGTGCTCATAAATAGACTCTTCTGTTAGCGGCCGAGACGGCGCAGTTGGTCTGATTCGATCACTCGGGTGCCAGAGCCCTCTTCCAGCGCCAGCCGCCACAGGGCGCGGGCCAGGACGGTGGCTTCGATGCCGCGGTATTTGCCCGGTAGCCAGCGCATAAACGGTGCGGCAAGACGCTCGCCGAGGCGAAAATCCTGGCGCGCCCCGAGCAGCAGCGATGGGCGAACGATGGTCAGCTGCGGCCAATTCTGCGCGCGCAGGGCCTGTTCCATTTCACCTTTGACCTTGTTGTAGAACACCGTGGAATTGGCGTCTGCGCCGAGGGCGCTGATCACCAGTAGGTGGCGCGCGCCAAGCGCGCGAGCGCGCGTGGCAAAAGCGATCACCAGGTCATGGTCGACTGCGCGAAAGGCTTCCTGCGAGCCGGCCTGCTTAATGGTGGTGCCCAGGCAGCAGAAGGCGGTATCGACCTTGCCGTCGAGTTGCGGCAGCAAGGTCAGCAGTTCGCCCTGCGGGTTTTCCAGGTGTGCGTGCGCGGCCAGTGGGCGGCGGCTGGGGGCCAGCACGCGAGCGACCGTGGGCTCGTTCAGCAAGCGGTCCAGCAGGTGCTCGCCAGTTAGGCCGGTGGCGCCTGCGAGAAGGATGTGCTGGGGCGTCAAATACATAGTGTGGAGTTCTCCGCTGATATTAATCAGCTTATCAGGCTGTTGGGTACGCGCATGGCTGTTAGGGGTTGACCGCAGATTGCACCTCAAGTGCAGTGTTAAGGGCGCGCTCAGCCTGCTGCTCGCGCAGTTTGCGCCACTGTGCAAGCACCGCTTTGGCGGGCCAGATCTGCGGTTCTGACGGCTCAAAGCCATCGGTTTTTTCACGTTCGGCGACGCTGGCCTTGGCCAATGTGAAGGCGCGTTGCAGGTCGTCGGTCTGTTGCAGGGCCTCGGCAAACAGGGCGCGACCGAAGTAGGTGAAATCGTTCTCTTCCGAGCAGCCGAAGGACACCCGGTCGGCCCGCGCAGCGGTGATCACCAGGGTCTTTTCATCCTGTAGCTTGGGGATAAATCCGCCGGAGTAGCAGGCCGAAATCACCAGCACCTTGTGCCGATCCTTCAGCGGTTCGAGCAGCGCTGCCAGTTCGCTGGCGGGCAGGTCGTCAAGCTGCATGCGCGGCTGGTCGAGGTTCAGTTCATGCTGGGCTGAGCCATGGCTGGTCAGGTAGATAAATATCAGGTCTTCCTCACCGCTGCGTTCAGCCAGGGCCTGAACACTGCGGCTCAGGCTGGCACTGGTGGCCAGCGGGCGATCGGCTAGGTGGTCGCGGTGGTTGACCAGGGTGATCAGGCCGTGGGCAGCGAAGCGCTCCTGCAGCAGGTTGCCGACATAATCGGCTTCGCGCATAAACACGCTCTGCTTGCCATCGCCTGCCAGGGTCAGGGCATACAGCTCGATGGCAGGCGTTGAGGCGGGCAGTTTGGCGATGGCAGCATCGAGCAGTCGGCCTTGTTCCAGCAGGCCGGTGGCCAGTGCGTCGGGTATGGCATTGCCTTGAGCGTCACGAATCAGCCGGCCGTTCTGCCAGGTGCCGCTCTGCTGGCTGCCATCGGCCAGGCTCAGGCGTCCCTCGCCGTGGTAACTCCAATCACTGAACAGGCCGGCATAATGGCTGCCGTCGCTGCCCTTGAATTCGCCTTTGCCAGTCAGGCTGCCATGGGCGAAGCGCCCGCTCCAGACATCGCCATCGGCGCTCTGATAGCGGCCCTTGCCGTGGAACTGGTTGTCGCGGAACTGGCCACTGTAGAGATCGCCGCCCAGGCTCTTGAAGCTGCCCTGGCCATTGAGTTGGCTGTTGTCGAATGTACCGACGTACTCATTGCCTTCGGCGTCGGTCAGTACGCCCTGGCCGTCGGGCTCGCCTTTCTTGAACTGGCCCTGGAAGCTGGCGCCGTTGCTCCACTGCAGCTTGCCCAGCCCGTTGTATTGCCCCTTGCTGAACTCGCCGCGGTATTCCAGTTGGCTGCTTTTCAGGTGACCTTCACCGCTGGGCATGCCGTTGGCAAAACCGCCCTCATAGCGACTGCCATCGCTGTAGGTGAGGCTGCCCTGGCCATGAAAATCGCCGCGCTGGAATTCGCCGGTATAGAGCTCGCCGTGCTTGCTGCGCCATTCGCCCAGGCCGCTGAATTGACCGTCCTTGAACGGCCCCTGGTAGTAGCTGCCGTCGCTGTAATCCAAGCGGCCAGGACCTTGCAGCAGGCCGTCTACAACCTCGCCACGGTAGCGCCCGCCATCAGGCAGCACTGCGTCGGGCGGCAGCAAGGGTTCGCTATCACCACAGGCGATCAGCAGCAGGGCGAGGCTCAGTGGGGCCAGGAGGGAGAGAGGGCGCATGCAGAGAATCCAGGCTGGGAGGTCGTTGCCGAGTATGCCTTAAAGCGCTCTAAGTACCGTGATTGAGCGCACCGGCAGGTACATGAAATAGAAAAGGCGCACAGGCATTTGCCTGTGCGCCTTGGTTCGGCGGCTGCGATCAGACGAAGCAGAGGGTCAGTGGTTCGGCGATATAAGCAGGTTTTTCCGAGCCTTCAATCTCCAGTACGACCTTGGCTTTAAGCAGCCACTGGCCGGGGTTCTTCTCGGTGGCATCGGTCAAGTTGACCACCAGGCGCACCTTGGAGTTGACCTTCACTGGCTGGATAAAGCGCACGCTGTCCAGGCCATAGTTGACGGCCATCTTCAGTCCTTTAGGCATGATCATGATGCCTTCCATCAGCTTGGGCACCAGCGACAACGAAAGGAAACCATGTGCGATGGTGGAGCCGAAAGGGGTGAGCTTGGCTTTTTCTGGGTCTACGTGGATGAACTGGTGATCGCCGGTGCATTCAGCAAACTGGTTGATACGATCCTGGTCGATGGTCAGCCATTCGGAACGACCGAGCTCTTTACCGATATAGCTGGGCAGTTCGGCGGCGGGTACTGATGTCATGGTTTCTCCTTGAAGACGCGAGTGTTGTTTTTTTTGGGGCGTAAATCCTTCTGCCCTAAGATCATCATGGGTTTGTCGCAGGGTCAAGTGCCTCGTGCGTGCGCGGCAAGCTGCCGTGAGTGCTGCGCGACCGCTGTAAACCGGCCCTTGCCGGGCGCATCTGCTTATAATGCGCGGCATTGCGTCTGGCATCATACGATTCGGAGATTACCCGTCATGCTGTTACGCGGCCTTTCCTGGCTGGTGCTGTGCCAGTTGCTCGGCACTGCGCTGAATGTCCTGCTGATTCCAATTCTGCCGGGGCCGATCATCGGCATGTTGCTGCTGTTCGGCTTTCTGCTGCTGCGCGGTGAGGTGGGTGAACCGCTGCACCAAGCCTCCAGCAGCCTGCTGAAATACCTGCCGTTGCTGCTGGTGCCGCCAGCGGTAGGCGTGATGGCCTATGCCGAAGCTATTTTCGCCGACTTCTGGGCCATTGTTGGCGCACTGCTGTTGTCGTTGTTGATCTCGATTGTGTTCGCTGGCTGGCTGATGCAGAAGTTGATCGACCGCCAGCAGCGCCGGGAGGATGCATGACAATGGAATGGCAGGCCGCCTGGCAGGCGCTGATCCACCATCCCCTCTTCGGTGTGGGCATCACTCTTGGTGCTTACCA
The DNA here is from genome assembly GCF_004920405.1 of Pseudomonas leptonychotis. Lineage (NCBI taxonomy): Bacteria > Pseudomonadati > Pseudomonadota > Gammaproteobacteria > Pseudomonadales > Pseudomonadaceae > Pseudomonas > Pseudomonas leptonychotis. The sequence goes on along the minus strand of NZ_RFLV01000003.1, from coordinate 359,501 downwards.
GTTGGCGATTGCCGCCTATGAGAAAACCCGTTGGGTGTTCCTGCAGCCGGTGTTGGTGTCGATGCTGGCGGTGATCGGTATTCTGCTGGCGTGCGGGCTGACTTTTGCCGAGTACAAAGACAGCGCAGCGGCCCTGACCCTGTTTCTTGGGCCGACCACGGTGGCGCTGGCGGTCCCGTTGTTTGTCAATTTGCGGCGCATCCGTCAGCTGTTCTGGCCGACGCTGATCACCTTGCTGGTGGCCGGTGTAGTCGCCACGGTGCTGGGGATTACCCTGGCCTGGGCCTTCGGCGCCGAGCACATCATGCTGATGAGCATGGCGCCTAAATCAGTGACGTCGCCGATTGCCATGCTGGTGGCTAACCAGATTGGCGGGATTGCCGCGTTGGCGGCGGTATTTGTGATGATCACGGGGATCATTGGCGCCATCGTCGGCCCGTCCCTGCTCAAGCGCTTCGGCGTGCAGCATCCGGCGGCGCTGGGCATGGCGCTGGGCCTGACTGCACATGCAGTAGGCACCGCGCGGGCGCTGCAGGAGGGTGAAGAATGCGGCGCGTTTTCAGCCCTGGCCATGAGCCTGATGGGCGTATTCACCGCCGTATTGCTGCCGCTGGCGATTTTGTTGTGGCTATGAAAGAGGTATGTATGACCCTGCCGTTGTTTCCACTCAATACCGTATTGTTTCCCGGCTGCATGCTGGATTTGCAGATATTCGAAGCGCGTTATCTGGACATGATCAGCCGCTGCATGAAGCAGGGCGAAGGTTTTGGTGTGGTCTGCATCATTGAGGGCGCAGAGGTGGGGGAGGCTGCTGGGCAGTTCTCGGCCATTGGTTGCGAGGCAATCGTGCGCGACTTTGAGCAGCGCCCCAATGGGCTGCTTGGGATTCGTGTTGAAGGGGGGCGGCGTTTTCGCGTGCAGCGCGCTCAGGTGTTGCCGGATCAGCTGACTCTGGCTGAGATCGAATGGCTGGACGAGCCGCCTGAGCAGCCCTTGACCGCCGAACATGCCGATCTGCTTGCGCTGCTCGGTGCGCTCAGCGCACACCCGCTGGTAGCGTCGCTGGGCATGCCGAGCACGCCAGATGGTCAAGAGGCATTGGCCAATCAGTTGGCATACCTACTGCCACTGGAGGTCGAGCAGAAACTGCAGCTACTCGAAATGCCAGAAGCCCCCGTACGTCTTGAGCGCTTGCAGCAGCTGCTGGAGCTGTTGCAGGGCGAGCGTCAGTAACGGTACAGCAGCAATCCGGCGGACAGCTGCCAGGTGGTGATGCCGCCGAGCAGCGCGATAATCGCCGGTAGCAACAACCACCACACTTTCCCTGGCAACGCTGGCAGTGGCGCACGCCATTGCACCAAGGCTAAGCTCAGGGCGCAGAAACAGGCGGCCAGTAGGGCGCCGGCAATAATGTCACTGGGCCAATGCACGCCTAGGTAAATCCGCGAACCAGCAATCGCCGCGGCGGGCAGGCTGGCCAGCAGCAGCCAGGTCAGGCGCATGCGGGCCGGTTGCCCACGGCCTGCCAGCACCCCGAGCAGCAGAAAGAAGGCGAAGGCTGCCGAGCTGTGACCGCTGGGGAAGCTGAAACTGCCCAGTGGTTCCAACAGCACATCGGGGCGGCTGCGGGCGAAGAATGCCTTTAATGCGCCGTTGGCCAGGGCTGTGCCGAGCAGAATGCCAATGGCCAGGCAGAGCGTGCGCCACTGCCGGGTAACCAGCAGAATCATGCACAGCAGCACGGCGGCTGCCAGTTGCGTGTGCATATCGCCGAGACGGGTAACCAGCACCATCAGCGTGTCCAGCGCCGGCTTGCGATGTTCCTGCACCAGCGTCAGCAGGCCCTGATCGAGCTGGCTCAGGTGTGGCCAGCTGAACATCAGCCCCGCCAACAGAGCCAGACTTGCCGCTGCGGTCAGCAGGCTGGTGTGCCGTTGTCCGCGCAGGCTGCCTTGCACGCTGATACCCACCACCAGTGCGACACCGGCTGCTATGGCCCCAGCCTGCGACCAGAAGCCCTCTGGCAGTGGTAGACGCAACGCAGCGCCTGTAGCCCAACCGGGCAGCATGTAGGCGATTGACCATCCCACTCCGGCCAGCAGGCTGACGATAAAAAAACGCCCGAAGGGCATGTCAAACATGCCGGCGACCATCGGCAACATGGGCCGCAGCGGGCCGATAAAGCGGCCGATCAGTAGGCTGGCAACACCGTAGCGAACAAAGTAGCCGTGGGCGCTGTTCAGCCATTGAGGGTGGTTGCGCAGCACGGGCAGGCGAGCAATGTCTTGATGGAAGTAGCGCCCAAGGGCGTAGGACAGACAATCGCCCAGTAGTCCACCGAAAAACGCCAGCAGCAAGGTTTCCCCCAGGCCCAGCGCCCCGCTGCCTGCCAGAGCCGCAACCGCAAACAGCAGCACGGTGCCGGGTACCAGAATGCCGACAATCGCCAGGCATTCAGTGCAGGCCAGTAAGAAAATAGCCAGGCCCAGCCATTCGGGGTTGGCGCTTAGCCAGGAGGTCAGGGTGTCGAACCATTGGCTCATTGATGGTCATCCGTGGGGTTGAGTAAATGATAGTCCTGACCGGCGCGTTGGCCGCGGCGCAACGGGTTGCGTGTGCAATGGCGCGCGAAGGCCGCGTCGACAAAACGATAAGGCAGCTGTTCGTCACGGCCATGGGGGATGCCCAGGCGCGCGCATTGCACGATCTGTTGTGGCTGCTCGCCGATATCTTCAACAAACAAACGCTGTTCATCGAAGTGTTGCGCATCCCAGTCGGGCACCTTCAAGTTCATGGCTTTACACAGCAGCGTTTGCCCGGCGCAGAGGGTTTGAATTGTGCGCGGCCGGCCCTGGGCGTCGGGGTTGTTGGCCTGCATCTGGGCCAAGGCATCCGTGTCACTGTGCCTGTCTTGCCAGGGAAAGGCGGATTTAATCAGCACCGCATTCCCCGGGCCCTTGGCGCTGAAGTTCAGCGAGTCACCACCGCGGGCGTAGTACATATAGATATGCCCGCCATCCATAAACAACGCGCGCCGTTTATGGGTGTAACCCAGTGAGGCATGGCTGCCTTTTTCACTCAGGTAGTAAGCCTCGGTTTCGATGATCCGCGCGCTTAGCCAGCGCTCGCCCTGTTTATGGCGGATTATCTTGCCTAGCAGCTCGCGGGCGAGCAGGCATGCATCGCGGTCGAAGAAGCTGGCTGGCAATGCGCGGCCCTGGGGCCAGGGCAAACTAATGATGGGATCGGCTAGCATGCGATGTCACGGTCACTCGGCAGGGCATAGGCTGCGGGTCTGTTAGCGCTGTGTTCGCGGCTACGCGGCTCACGAATGAAGCGCTAATAGCCTCTAGAATAACAATAAGAGCCTGAATCATGCCTGAACGTGCCCGCGTCAGCAGCGCCCATATCAGCCCCAGCGCCCACTACACCGGGTATGTCTGGTACCGCCATCAGTTGGCGGACACGGCCTTTGTCACCCGGTTTGGGCGTTTTGTGCATGGTTTGCTCAGCCCGATTACCTGGGGCGCGCGGATGGCCTTTGACCTGGATATCGAGCAGTTGCTGCTGCAGCGGCATTTGCAGATCGATGCCCAGCTGACTGCGGCAATTGAGCAGGGCGGGGTGTGTCAGGTGGTGGAGATTGCTTGCGGCCTATCGCCACGCGGTCGGCGCTTTAGTCTGCGTTACCCGCAGCTGCGTTATATCGAGGCGGATCTGCCGGTGATGGCGGCGCGCAAGCGCCTGCTGCTGAATGCAGAAGGCTGGCTGGGCAGCCAGCATCAGGTACGTGCGGTAGATATTCTCGCCGAAGAAGGAGCGAACTGTTTGGCGGCGCTGTTCGCCGAACTGGATCAGAGCAAGCCGGTGGTGGTGATTACCGAAGGGCTGGTGAATTACTTCGAGCTGGCGCTGGTCGAGTCGTTCTGGACGCGTCTGGCCGAACAGTTGCGTGCGTTCCCCCAGGCCACTTACCTCACCGAGCTGTACCCCGACCTGCGCGAGCATCCACGTTACCGTCAGTTGCGCTGGGGTGTCGGGCTGATTGGCCGGCTGACCCGCGGCAACTACCCGCTGCACTACCGCAATGACCCGGCGATTGTGCAGGGCTTTGAGAAGTGTGGCTTTAGCCAGGTTGTGGTGTTTGATCCGAGCCGTACAAGCCAGGCGCTTGGCCTGGCGCCATCGCGCAGCGCAGGGCTGGTGCGGGTAATTGAGGCGCGGGTGTAAGCGACCGCGCCAGGGCGTGTAGCCGGGGTTGAGGTTCGGTGGGTTACGCGGCGTAGGCAAGATGTAACGGTTTGCCGCTAACCCACCCTAGGCGCAGGCTGCGGTCGGTAGCGGCTGTGACTGGAACTGCGTCGCCAACGCCTGGCTGGCCTGCTGATCGCTGTGTGGGAAAACGAAGGCCAGGCCATTTTCATTCTGACGCAGCGCCAGCAGCGGCTGAGCGGGCAAGTCCTTGCACAGCAACTGCCAGCCGCGCAGGTCGGTCGTTTGCGGCAGGTCGGCGTGCAGCAGCCCGCCGAAGAAGCCCAGCTCGCTGATATCTACCGACCACTCGCCGCCATCAGCATGTTGCAGGCGGGCCTGGCGTTGGCTGGGCGGCAGGCGCGGCTCGTGGCGTTTGTCCAGCTGCAGCAGTTGCTGTTTGGCCAGCAGGCTGCTGCCTGGGCTGCGGCTGGGCAGGGCTTCGCCGCGCAAAAACGGGCGATACAGGTTGGTGCAGGCCTCGCGCTGCTCGAATTGTGCCAGGTGATCGGCATTGTGGATCAAGGCGCAGCTGGCGTCAGTGCAGGCCGCGGCAAAGTGCGCGTGCTCCCAGGGCTGGGTGAAGTGGTCATATTCACCGGCCAGCACCAAGGTCGGACAGCTGGGGTGCGTGGCAAACCCTGGAAAATCCAGAAGACGCTGGCTGTTCTGCCGGTAGCGTTCGATATCGGCTGCGGATAAGCGTTGGATCTGCCGCAGCAGGGCTTTGCGAAACACCGGTGCCACGCCGGTTTGCTGCAGGCGTAAAGGGTTGAGCAAGCCGGTCAGTGCGCCATGGGCAAAAGCTTCGGTGCGGCCTTCGGCCAATAAGGCCAAGCCTTCTTGTAAGAGCAGGCGCGCACCGGGGCGTCCGAACGCGGTAATGCCCGCCAGCAACACGCGGGCGCACCGTGTCGGGTGGCGTGCGGCAAACAACGCGGCCAGAGCCGAGCCATATGAGAGACCTATCGGCATCAGGGCGGGCAGTTGCAGTTCATCGGCGAACACGGCAATCAGGTCAGCCAGTTGCTCCAGGCTCAGCTGTGGCGCCAGCTGCAGGTTGCCGCCCTGGCTTGGCAAATCGAGCAGAATCACGGGGTGGTGCTCAAGCAGCTCGCTGACTTCGCTGGCAAACGAGCGAAAGCTCTGGAACGCGCCGCCCAGCAGCAGCACCGGCGGACGTGGGTCATGGCTGCGATGGGCATAAGCCTGGTAATGCAGGCGCAGTTCGCCGAGGTGCAGCACCTGTGGGGCTTCGCTCAGGTGCGCGGGGCTGTAGTCGGTGCGGTAGTGCATGCTTGTCCCGCCTTGGCACTCGGCCGCCTGTTTTTCTTTTATGGGCAAGGTAAACACTCGTTAAAGGTTTGTTTACCTAACCTTCGGCCGGCATCGTGTTGTGGGTGTCACCCCGTGTAGCTGTGTCTGGCGGGGCATTGCATGAGGACGTTACCGTCGGTGCTAGTGCGTGCGTTGGCTACCGTCCGCCGCGCAGTGCTGGGCGTGAAGCAGCGCGGCCGTTATACTCAGCGACTTTTTTCAACCGCCAGACCCACCAAGACCATGACTGAGTCCGTGCTCGACTATATGACCCGCCTGGGACAGGCCGCCCGTAGCGCTTCGCGTGTGCTCGCGCGCGCCAGTACAGGGCAGAAGAACAGCGCGTTGCAGGCCGCCGCCGCCGCGCTGGATGCGGCCCGCAGCGATTTGACCGCTGCCAATGAGCTGGACCTGGCTGCCGCGCGCGCCAATGGTCTAGAGCCGGCGATGGTTGATCGTCTGGCGCTGACCCCGGCGGTGATTGATTCGATGATCGAGGGCCTGCGTCAGGTCGCGACCCTGCCGGACCCGATTGGCGAGATCCGCGATATGCGCTTTCTGCCGTCCGGGATTCAGGTCGGCAAGATGCGCGTGCCGCTGGGCGTGATTGGCATCATCTATGAGTCGCGGCCGAACGTGACCATCGACGCCGCGAGCCTGTGCCTGAAGTCCGGTAACGCCACCATTTTGCGCGGCGGCTCCGAGGCGATTCATTCCAATCAGGCGATTGCGCGCTGCATTCAGCTCGGCTTGGCCGAAGCCGGTTTGCCTGCCAGCGCCGTGCAAGTGGTGGAAACCACGGATCGCGCGGCGGTGGGCGCGCTGATCACCATGCCAGAATTTGTTGACGTGATTGTGCCGCGTGGCGGCAAGGGCTTGATCGAGCGCATCAGTCGCGATGCCAAGGTGCCGGTGATCAAGCACCTGGATGGCGTGTGCCATGTCTACATCGACAGCGCCGCCGACCTCGATAAGGCTATTCGTGTCGCGGATAACTCCAAGACGCATCGTTATTCGCCGTGCAATGCCATGGAAACCTTGCTGGTGCACGCCGCTGTGGCGGCCAAGGTGTTGCCGCCGTTGGCTGCGATCTACCGCGACAAAGGCGTTGAGCTGCGCGGTGACGCGGCAACTCGGGCACTGCTTGGTGGTGATGTGCTGGAGGCAAGCGAGGACGATTGGTTCGCCGAATACAATGCACCGATTCTGGCAATTCGCATCGTCGAATCGTTGGACGTGGCCATTGAGCACATCAACCATTACGGTTCGCAGCACACCGATTCGATCATTACCGAGAACTTCAGTGATGCGCGGCGTTTCCTTACCGAAGTGGACTCTGCCTCGGTGATGGTCAATGCATCGACCCGCTTTGCCGATGGTTTTGAATATGGCTTGGGTGCGGAGATCGGTATTTCCACGGATAAGCTGCACGCCCGTGGTCCGGTCGGTCTGGATGGCTTGACCAGTGAAAAGTATGTGGTGTTCGGCGACGGGCATATCCGCACCTGATGGCCAAGCGCAGCGGCGCCCGACGCATTGGCCTGCTCGGAGGCACCTTTGACCCGGTGCACATTGGTCATTTGCGCAGCGCCGTGGAAGTGGCGGAGTCGCTGCGTTTGGACGAGTTACGGCTGATTCCCAGCGCGCGGCCGCCGCACCGCACTGCGCCGCAAACCAGTGCTGTGGACCGTCTGGCGATGGTTCGGCTGGCGGTGGCAGGTGCGGATGTTTTGCAGGTGGATGATCGCGAGTTGCTGCGCGATAAACCGTCCTACAGCATCGACACCCTGGAGTCGCTGCGCGCTGAGTTGGCCGCTGATGATCAGTTGGTGCTGCTGCTCGGCTGGGACGCGTTTTGCGGCCTGCCAAGCTGGCAGCGTTGGGAAGAGTTATTACTGCATTGCCATATTCTGGTGTTGCAGCGTCCGGATGCTGACAGTGAGGCGCCGGAGGCGCTGCGTAACCTGCTCGCAGCTCGCAGTGTGAACGACCCTTCGGCCTTCAACGGGCCTAATGGTCAAATTGCTTTTATCTGGCAGACCCCCCTGGCGGTGTCTGCCACCCAGATCCGCTCGTTACTGGCGCGCGGAAAGTCGGCACGTTTTCTAGTGCCTGACGCGGTACTGGCCTATATCCATGCACACGGACTGTACCGTGGCGCGAATTGAACACGAGGCAAACGAGTTACTTATGACAAACGCAAAAAAAATGCAGAGCGAAGACCTGGTCAAGCTGGCCATCACCGCTCTGGAAGAAATCAAGGCGCAGGACATCACCACCATCGATGTGCGCGGCAAGACCAGCATCACTGACTTCATGCTGATCGCCAGTGGCACCTCCAGTCGTCACGTTAAGTCGCTGGTCGACAACGTATTGGAGAAGGTCAAGGAGCAGGGCGTGCGCCCTATCGGTACTGAAGGCATGGACACCGGCGAGTGGGCATTGCTCGACCTTGGTGACATCGTGGTTCACGTGATGCTGCCGACCGCTCGCCAGTTCTATGACCTTGAGCGTCTTTGGCAGGGCGCTGAGCAGAGCCGTGCACAGTTCAGTGCTGAGCCTGACGCTGATCAGCAGTAAGGGCGCGCTTCTGTGCGTATCAAGCTGATCGCCGTGGGTTCGCGGATGCCGCGCTGGGTGGAGGATGGTTGGCAGGAATATGCCAAGCGCATGCCCAGTGAGCTGTCCCTGGAACTGGTGGAAATCCCACTGACCACCCGCGGCAAGAATGCCGACGTAACGCGGATGATTCGCCAGGAAGGCGAGGCCATGCTGGCCAAAGTCGCGCCGGGGGAACGCATTGTCACCCTGGAAGTCGAAGGGCGGCCTTGGAGCACCGAGCAATTGGCGGTTGAGTTGGATAAATGGCGTTTGGATGCGCGCACCGTCAACCTTATGGTGGGTGGCCCGGAAGGGCTGGCGCCTGAGGTGCAGGCGCGCAGTGAACAGCGCTGGTCGTTGTCGCCGTTGACGCTGCCGCACCCCTTGGTGCGTATTCTGATTGGCGAGCAGATGTACCGTGCCTGGACCGTGTTGTCCGGCCATCCTTACCACAAATGATTTTTCATAAGTAACCAGCAGCCACCGATGCCGCAACCTATCCGCCTTAAAGACCACGAGAAAGACGGCCGCCTGATCCGCAAGCGGGCGTTGGTGGGTGCTGTGCTGGTGTTGCTGTTGACCTCGGTGCTGGTTGCGCGTCTGTATTACTTGCAGGTGGTGCAGTTCGAGCACCACACCACGCTGGCGGAAAATAACCGCATCCATGTACAGCCGATTCCGCCAAACCGCGGGCTGATCTATGACCGCAATGGCGTGATCATTGCCGACAACCGCCCCAGTTTTAGCCTGACCCTGACCCGTGAGCGTGCCGGCGACTGGCCGCAGGTGCTCGACGTGATCGTCGAAGTGCTGGAGCTGGGCCCGGATGAACGCGCCTTGTTCGAGCGGCGCGTGCGTCAGGGGCGTCGGCCGTTCGAGCCGGTGCCGGTGCTGTTCGAGCTGTCTGAGGAGCAAATCGCCCGCGTGGCGATTAACCAGTTCCGTTTGCCCGGGGTGGAAGTCTCCGCGCAGCTGGTGCGGCATTACCCGTTGGGTGAGCACTTTGCCCACTCGGTGGGTTATGTCGGGCGCATCAACGAGAAAGAGTTGAAGACCCTTGATCCGGTGTCCTACAGCGGCACGCACCATATCGGCAAGACCGGTATCGAGCGTTTCTATGAGGATGACCTGCACGGCGAGGTGGGCTACGAAGAGGTCGAAACCAACGCCCGGGGCCGCGTGCTGCGCGTGCTCAAACGCACCGACCCGACGCCTGGCAAGGATATTGTCCTGAGTCTCGATGTGAATCTGCAGAGAGCCGCTGAAATCGCCCTGGCGGGGCGGCGTGGGGCGATTGTGGCGATTCAGCCGCAAACCGGCGAGGTGTTGGCGATGGTCAGTCAGCCCAGTTTTGATCCCAACCCTTTCGTGACCGGTATCGGTTTTAAAGCCTATGCCGATCTGCGTGATTCGATTGATCGGCCGCTGTACAACCGAGTACTGCGCGGGCTCTACCCACCGGGCTCAACCATCAAACCGATGATGGCCGTGGCTGGGCTGGATGCTGGGGTCGTTACCCCGCAAACCCGGGTGTTCGATCCTGGCTTCTATCAGCTGCCCAATCACAGTCATAAATACCGCAACTGGAACCGTACAGGCGACGGCTGGGTGGATATGGACTTGGCCATCTCGCGCTCCAACGACACCTACTTCTACTCGCTGGCGCACAAAATGGGCATCGACCGCATGCATGACTACATGAGCCGCTTTGGCTTGGGTCAGCGCGTGTCATTGGACATGTTCGAAGAAACCTCTGGTTTGATGCCGTCGCGCGAATGGAAGCGTGCGCGTTACCGTCAGGCCTGGTATCCGGGGGAAACCCTGATCCTCGGTATCGGCCAGGGTTATATGCAAACCACGCCGCTGCAGCTGGCCCAGGCCACCGTGCTGATGGCTACGCGCGGCAAGTGGATTCGTCCGCATTTGGCTAGAACCATCCAGGGGCGAATTCCCCAGGACCCGAACCCACTGCCGGATCTCGTGCTGCGTGACCCGAAGTTTTGGGATAACGGGCGGCATGGCATGGAGCAGGTGATGCACGGCCCTCGCGGCACCGCGCGCAAGGTCGGCGACGCTGCGCTTTATCGGATTGCCGGCAAGAGCGGCACCGCGCAGGTGGTGGCGATCAAGCAAGGCGAAAAATATGACCGCAGCAAGGTGGCCGAGCGCCATCGTGACCATGCGCTGTTCGTCGCGTTTGCCCCAGCGGACAACCCGCAGATTGCCGTGTCGGTGATGGTGGAAAACGGTGAGTCCGGTTCCGGGGTTGCCGCGCCGGTGGTTAAACAAGTTATCGATGCCTGGCTGCTCGATGAAAAGGGTCAGTTGAAAGCCGAATATGCTCCGCCTGTGGCGGCTGAGGTCGTTAAGCCATGAGCAATAATTTCGACCGTAACCTTTCCACCGATGACCTGCTGCGCCGACGCGCGAGCGTGCTGCAACGCCTGCATATCGACGGTATTTTGCTGTTGCTGTTGCTGATTCTGGCGACCGGCAGCTTGTTTATTCTGTATTCCGCCAGCGGCAAGAACATCGATTTGCTGACCAAGCAGGCGACCTCGTTCGGTATCGGCTTGGTCGGCATGTTTATCATTGCCCAGCTCGAGCCGCGCTTTATGGCGCGTTGGGTGCCGCTGGCGTATATCGGTGGTGTGGCTTTGCTGGTGGCCGTGGATGTGATGGGTCACAACGCCATGGGGGCGACGCGCTGGATCAATATCCCAGGGGTGATTCGCTTTCAGCCTTCGGAGTTTATGAAGATCATCATGCCGGCGACCATCGCCTGGTACCTATCCAGCCGCAGTTTGCCGCCTCGCCTGAAGCACATCTGTATCAGCCTGGCGATGATCATCGTGCCCTTTGTGCTGATTCTGCTGCAGCCTGATCTGGGCACCTCGTTGTTGATCATTGCCTCTGGCGGCTTCGTGTTATTTATCGCCGGCCTGCAATGGCGCTGGATTCTCAGTGCTGTGGCCGCTGTGGTGCCGATTGCCATCGGCATGTGGCTATTCGTGCTGCGCGACTATCAGAAGCAGCGTGTGCTGACCTTCCTCAACCCGGAAAGTGATCCGTTGGGCAGTGGCTGGAACATCATCCAGTCCAAGGCGGCCATCGGTTCGGGCGGGGTGCTGGGCAAGGGCTGGTTACAGGGCACCCAATCGCACTTAGATTTTCTCCCAGAGAGTCACACCGACTTCATCATCGCCGTTTTGGCCGAGGAATTTGGCCTGGTGGGGGTGTGTTTGTTACTGCTGGTGTACATGCTGTTGATCGCACGCGGCCTGGTGATTACCGTGCAAGCGCAGACGCTGTTCGGTAAGCTTCTCGCCGGCGCGCTGACGATGACGTTCTTTGTTTATGTATTCGTCAATATCGGTATGGTCAGCGGCCTGTTGCCCGTGGTGGGTGTGCCATTGCCATTTATCAGCTACGGCGGCACGTCACTGATTACGCTACTGGCAGGATTTGGGATTTTGATGTCGATCCACACTCATCGTAAGTGGATGACGCAAGCTTGATTGGGGTTATGAATTTAATGCAAAGCACGCGTGGTTGGATGGTACGTACTGCACCTTGGCTGGCGATCGCCGGGGTGTGTGGGATAGTTCAGCCGGCCGCTGCCGGGGACTACCAGCAGTCACCGCAGGTGGCTGAGTTCGTCACCGAAATGACCCGCGATTATGGTTTTGCCAGCGAGCAGCTAACCAGCATGTTTGCTGAAGTCGAGCGTAAACAAGCGATTCTTGATGCCATTTCGCGGCCAGCGGAGAAGGCCAAGCCGTGGAAAGACTACCGGCCGATCTTTATTACGGACAAACGCATCAGTAAGGGCGTGGAGTTCTGGGCGCAACACGAGGCGACCCTGGCCCGTGCCGAAGCCGAATACGGTGTGCCAGCCCAGGTGATTGTGGCCATCATCGGGGTGGAAACCTTTTACGGTGGTAACACTGGCAGCTATCGAGTGATGGATGCACTGTCGACGCTAGCCTTCGACTACCCGCCACGCGCGCCATTCTTTCGTAAGGAGCTGCGCGAGTTTCTGCTGCTGACCCGCGAAGAGCAGGTCGAGCCATTGAGCATGACGGGCTCCTACGCCGGGGCCATGGGCTTGCCGCAATTTATGCCGAGCAGTTTCCGCGCTTACGCCGTAGATTTTGACGGCGATGGCCATATCAATATTTGGACTAATCCGGCGGATGCCATCGGCAGCGTCGCCAGCTACTTCAAGCGTCACCACTGGCAGCCAGGGCAGCCCGTGGTCAGCGCCGCTACTGTCACGGGTACGCAGGCCGAGCAAGGCCTGACTGTAGGGCTGGATCCGGTGAAAAATGTGGCTGAGTTGCGGGCGCTAGGCTGGACCAGTGCCGACCCGCTGGCGGACGACTTACCGGTGACGGCCTTCCGCCTGGAGGGTGCCGAGGGCGCCGAGTACTGGATGGGCCAACCCAACTTCTTTGTGATCACCCGCTACAATCGCAGTGTGATGTATGCCATGGCGGTCAATCAGCTGGCCGAGTTGCTGGTTGATGCACGGGGTAAGAATTGATGTCGCGTTTACCATTCAAATTGGCTGCTTATGGCAGCTTGGCGCTGCTGCTGGCCAGCTGCTCGTCCACCCGTGCGCCGCAACCGGTTGCACCGGTAAAGCAGGGCGGGGCGATTTCTGGGCCGGGAGACTTCAATCGTCCACACAAGGATGGTGCACCCTGGTGGGATGTTGACGTCTCGCGGATTCCCGATGCCGTGCCGATGCCTCACTACGGCGCGGTCAAGGCCAGCCCTTACACCGTATTCGGCAAGCAGTACTATCCCATCCCCGATGCCCGTCGTTATCAGGCGGTTGGCCCCGCGTCTTGGTATGGCACCAAGTTCCACGGTCAGGCCACCGCTAACGGTGAGACGTACGACCTGTACGGCATGACCGCCGCGCACAAGACCTTGCCACTGCCCAGCTACGTACGAGTGACCAACCTGGATAACGGCAAAACCGCCATTTTGCGGGTTAATGACCGTGGGCCGTTCTATTCCGACCGAATCATCGACCTGTCCTTCGCTGCAGCCAAGAAGTTGGGTTACGCCGAAAGCGGCACCGCACGGGTTAAAGTTGAAGGTATTGATCCGCACGAGTGGTGGGCTCAACAGGGCCGGCCGGTGCCTATGGTGCTGGCAGCGCCACAACAGACGGCTCAGGTCCAGACCACACCGCAGCCCGTTGCTCAGCCGTTTGAACAGTACTCACCGCCACCGCAGCAGCATGCCTCCGCGGTGCTCCCCGTGCAGATTGACGCAAAAAAAAACGTTTCAGTCGGAGCCTCTGGCCTGTATCTCCAAGTGGCCGCCTTCGCCAATCCGGACGCTGCGGAGCTACTCAAGGCCAAGCTGAGCGAGACAGTGGCTGCGCCAGTGTTCGTCAGCTCAGTGGTGCGCAACCAGCAGATCTTGCACCGCGTGCGTCTGGGGCCGGTGAGCAGCCAAAGCGAGGCTGAGCAGCTGCAGAGCAGCGTGCGCTTGGCTAACCTCGGCGAGCCAACCCTGGTCAAGGCAGACTGACGTGGCACTTATGGCTTTTCTGCGGGACTAAACAGCACCCCTGTCCGTTTACGATTGGCCAGGAGTCGCACTGACTATGCCCTTAGGGGCTGTTCCACCATCAGCAACTTAGAGAGACGGATGAATATCACCAGCTTTGCGCAACGCGTGTTCTTGTCACTTTTTCTGCTCAGCGCACCGGCTGTCTGGGCCAATCAGCAAGTGATCCCTTCTGCACCGCAGTTGGCGGCCAAATCCTATGTGCTGCTGGATGCCGCCAGTGGCAAGGTGCTGGTGGAAAACAACGGCGACCAGCGTCTACCGCCGGCCAGCCTGACCAAACTGATGACCGCTTACATCGCCACCCTGGAAATTCGCAAAGGTAAGATCGGCGTACAAGACCTGGTGCCGATCAGTGAGCATGCGTGGCGCACCGGTGGTGCTTCGTCCGGTGGTTCGACCATGTTCCTGCCGCTCAACAGCCAAGCTTCTGTGGATGACCTGCTGCACGGTGTGATTATCCAGTCGGGTAACGACGCGAGTATCGCACTGGCTGAGTACATCGCCGGCAGTGAAGACGCATTCGCTGACATGATGAACGAAACGGCTGCACGCCTGGGCATGAGCAACAGCCACTTTATGAATGCCACGGGTTTGCCGCACGCCGAGCATTACTCCAGCGCTCACGACATGGCCATTCTCGCTCGCGCCATCATCAATGAAGATCAGGAACACTACGCCATCTATGCGCAGAAAGAGTTCCTCTGGAACAACATCAAGCAGGGTAACCGTAACCTGCTGTTGTGGCGCGACAAGACTGTTGATGGCCTGAAAACCGGCCACACCGAGGAAGCGGGTTACTGCCTGGTCGCCTCCGCTGTGCGTGATGGCGCGCGAATGATTACCTCGGTGTTCGGCACCGTCAGTGAGTCGGCCCGCGCGGCTGAAACCCAGAAGCTGCTGACCTATGGTTTCCGCTTCTTCGAAACCCGCACCTTCTACAAGCAAGGCCAGGAACTGGCTCAGGCTCAGGTTTGGAAAGGCACTGTGCGTCAGGTTAAAGCAGGTTTGGCGTCTGATTTGAGCCTGACCCTGCCCAAAGGTCAGCTGGAAAAGCTGCAAGCCGGCATGATCCTCAACCCGCAGCTCACTGCGCCAATTGCCCAGGGTGATGTGATTGGTAAAGTTGAGGTGAAACTGGGCGAGGAAGTGGTGCACAGCGCCGACTTGATTGCCCTGGAAGCCATCGAGGAAGGTAGTTTCTTCCGCCGCCTGTGGGATAGCATCAGCCTGTTCTTCTTTGGACTCTTCAACTGATATCGTGACCGACACGCTCCTGCAGGCCGCGGGAGCGCTGTTGTTGCCACGGCTTACGAGGCCGTTACCACCATGAGTCAACCTGACGTTAAAACGCACAAGATCGAATTTCCCTGCGCCGATTACCCGATCAAGGTGGTTGGCGACAGCGGAGAAACCTACAAGGACACGGTGATCGAAGTCCTCAGCAAATATGCCAAGGTCGATCTCACTACCCTGGCCGAGCGCCAAAGCAGCAACGGCAAATACACCACGGTGCAATTGCATATCATCGCCACGGGTGAAGACCAGTTGCGCGATATCAACAGTGCGCTGCGTGCGACCGGTATCGTCCATATGGTGCTCTGATGAGCCTGCCGCTCGGCTTTCGTCAGTTGGGTCGGGTTGAGTACGAGCCTACCTGGCATGCGATGCAGCGCTTTACTGACACGCGTGGCGCGGATACACCAGACGAGGTCTGGCTGCTTGAACACTCCCCCGTCTTTACCCAGGGGCAGGCCGGCAAAGCCGAGCATGTGTTGTTTGCGGGTGACATTCCGGTGGTGCAGGTTGATCGCGGCGGTCAGGTGACTTACCACGGCCCCGGCCAGTTGGTGGCTTACCTGCTGCTGGACGTGCGCCGCAGTGGCATTGGCGTGCGTGAGCTGGTCAGCCGGATCGAGCGCAGCCTGATTGATCTGCTGGCCAGCTATGGCGTCAACGCCACTGCTAAGCCCGATGCACCCGGGGTGTATGTGGATGGGGCGAAGATCGCCTCGCTGGGGCTGCGTATCCGTAATGGTCGTTCTTTCCACGGCCTGGCGCTAAATGTGGACATGGACCTGCAACCGTTCCAGCGCATCAACCCCTGTGGCTATGCCGGCATGGCCATGACGCAGCTGGCCGATCAGGTCGAGGGGTCGATAGACATTTCCGACGTCAGTGCGCGGCTGCGCGAACAGCTGGGCAAACACCTGGACTACCCGCAACAGCAGACCCTGGCCGGCGTAATGGACTGTTAGATAGCGGCAGAATAAAAAACGCCTGACCCTAGGTAAATCCAGGGTCAGGCGTTTTTTTATGGTCCGATTAATTCAGATTCAGGGTCGGAATCAGGCTGTTGTCGAGCGGCTGGCCTGGCACGGGTACCGGCGCAGCCAGGCCCAGGTTGTTCTTCTCAAACACCTTGTCGGCGCGGTAGCTGGAGCGTACCAGCGGACCGGCGGCCACTTCCATAAAGCCTTTTTGCAGGCCGAGCTCGCGGAAATGATTGAACGCTTCCGGGCTGACCCAGCGCTGGACCTTCAAGTGGTTGCGCGTGGGTTGTAGGTATTGACCAAGGGTGAGGATGTCCACGCCGATGGCCCGCAGGTCATCCATGGTTTCCAGGATTTCTTCGTCGGTCTCACCGAGACCGAGCATCAGGCTGGTCTTGGTCAGCACGTCCGGGCGATGGCGTTTGGCATGCTCCAGTACGCGCAGGGTCTTCTCGTAGCCGGCGCGCGGGTCGCGCACGGCATGAGTCAGGCGCTTAACCGTCTCAACGTTTTGCGCGAACACTTCAAGACCCGAATCGACTACGCGCTCGATGGCCTGCAGGTCGCCGTCGAAGTCCGGGGTCAGGGCTTCTACCACGACATGCGGGGTGCGTTCTTTTATGGCCCGAACGCTGGCGGCGTAGTGCGCAGCACCGCCGTCGTCCAGGTCGTCGCGATCCACCGAGGTCAGCACGATATAGCGCAGCGCCATGAGCTCCACCGACTTGGCGGTGTTCTGCGGCTCTTCCAGATCCAACCAGCCATTCGGGTTGCCGGTATCCACGGCGCAGAAGCGGCAGGCGCGAGTACACACCGAGCCCATCAGCATGATGGTGGCGGTGCCGTTGGACCAGCACTCACCCATATTCGGGCAATGGGATTCCTGGCATACCGTGCTCAGGCGGTGTTCGCTGACATTGCGCTTGACCGCTTCGAAGCGACTGCCGCCGGGCGCCTTGACCCGCAGCCATTTTGGCTTGGGCTCGAAGACCTGAGGTTCGCTTGAGGCGCGGCGCTTTTGCCCGTCCTTGATTGCGGTGATGCCTTGAGTGGTGCGAAATTTTTCGCCGCTGGCAACGGTTTTAGGCGGGGAGGTATCGGACATCGGCAATCTGGGCTCCGCTAGAGGCTCCGGGGGACGAGGCGGCTTGTGGCCGCCGCGCAGTCTATCACAGGGTGTGACTGTGCAGTCCGTTGAGCGCCGTGCGGTTCCAGCTGCTCGGTTGGAGCGGCCGGCGCGCAGGGTTTGGACGCGGCGCAGTTAGTTATCTGAGTTGCAGCAACAAATCATGGCTGGGGTAGCCGTCCGCAGGTTGCCCTTGGCTCTGCTGGAATGCGCGTACCGCCTTGCGCGTATTAGCGCCGATGATGCCGTCTGCGGGGCCAGGTTCGTAGCCTTTGCTGGCGAGCAGTTCCTGCAGTTCGATGCGTTCGCTGCGTCCCAGTTGACGGTCGCCTCGCGGCCATGCGGCTTGTACGCCCGGATTGCCATCCAGCGCATCGCTGAGTAGGCCAATGGCCAACGCGTAGGCAGTGGAGTTGTTGTATTTGAGAATGCTGCGGAAGTTGTTCAGCAGCAGGAACGCCGGGCCGCGATGGCCGGCAGGTAGAAACAGTGTGGCCAGGCTTTGCTCATCGGCATCGACGGCTCTAACTGGGTTGATCCCAAGGGTGCGCCATTGCGCCACGCTGCGGCGCACTTCCGGGTCGGCCAGGGCGTAGTCGAAAGCCTGGGGCAGGTTTACTTCAAAGCCCCAAGGTTGACCATTTTCCCAGCCGGATGCTTGCAGGTAGTGTGCGGCGGAGGCCAAGGCGTCAGGGGGCGAGCTCCATAAGTCGCGACGGCCGTCACCATCAAAATCCACGGCATGCTGATTGAAGGTGGTCGGCATAAATTGAGTTTGGCCCATGGCGCCCGCCCATGAGCCAATCAGCCCCTGCGCAGGGCCGTCACCGGCTTGCAGTATCTGCAGTGCGGCCAACAACTGGCTGCGCCAGAATACTTGGCGGCGGCCGTCATAGGCCAGGGTGGCCAGGGAACGGATCACGTTGTGGCTGCCGATATTGCTGCCGTAGTTACTTTCCATGCCCCAGATAGCGATCAGCACTTCATGGTCTACGGCATAGGTGCTGCGAATGGCTTTCAGCGTTGGCCGGTGCTGTGCTTTGAGCACGCGGCCCTGGGCGATGCGCGAAACCGAGACGGCGCCGTCGATGTACTCCCATACCGGACGCGTGAACTCTGGCTGGCTGCTATCTGAGGTGACAACCCGCGGGTCAAGGGTGATACCGGCAAATGTGCGGTCGAACAGGTCTGCATCGATCCCGGCGGCGATGGCATCGCTGCGTAGCAACGTGCGCCATTCATCAAAGCTGAGTAGCGGCGTGGGGCTGAGGACGGCGCTCGCAATTGGGCTCGCGGGTGCAGCGGTAGCCGTGATCGGCGCGGCGGCAAGCGGTTGGGCGGGTGCGTCGGCGCAAGCCGTCAAGAGCAGTAGGATGCACGCAGTAGCGCTGTGGGACAGGCCCCGAATAAGCAGGTAAGGCATGGTGGTCTCGGCACATTTTGCAGGCCGTAACCTTAGCACGATTGAGGCGTTATGCGGGCTGCAGCGGGCGTTTCAAGCAGCCAGAAAGTATGAAGCCTCCCAGTTTTGCTGGGAGGCTTCGCGGCGGTAGCTGCCTTTGCCTTTGCTGGGTGTTTCCTGGCGTGAGCGAAACAGTGGCTGGGCAATCAGGGATTTGGCCTTGTTAGGCCGGTTTTTGGCTTTCTTCGCCATGGCGTGTCCTCAGGAAATGGTCTGCACCTTTGCAGGCGGCTGAAGCATGATCCGCTGCTTGCTGAATGTCCAGAGGTCGAACGCTAGTGGC
Source organism: Pseudomonas leptonychotis (assembly GCF_004920405.1). Classification (NCBI taxonomy): domain Bacteria; kingdom Pseudomonadati; phylum Pseudomonadota; class Gammaproteobacteria; order Pseudomonadales; family Pseudomonadaceae; genus Pseudomonas; species Pseudomonas leptonychotis. The sequence continues at coordinate 340,599 of NZ_RFLV01000003.1, read as the reverse complement.
TTAGCCCAAGGCGTTGGCCGCAGACGCTCAGGGTCAGTAAGCTCAGGCCGCTCCATGGGTTGCCTGCCGCTTGGCCCTTGATCTGGGCGTCAATCTGTTGGGCGTCTTGCAGGAGAGCAGCCCAGCGTGCGGCAGTTAGGCGTTGCAGGGCTTTGCTGACCAAAGGGCGGCGTTTGTCCCAGACTGGGGGGCGGGCTGAGCTAAACGCTTTATCCAGCGGCATGCCTTGGGCATGTTGCTGGGCGAGGGTGGCCAGTAGACGGATTTCCCGCGCCAGCGCCCAAAGGATTACCGGCGGCTCCACCCCTTCGCCGCGCAGGCCTTCGAGGATGCGCAAGGCATGCGCGGCTTCACCATTGAGGGCCGCGTCGATTAGGCCGAACACATCAAAGCGCGCACTATCTGCCACCGAGGCGTGCACGGTGTCGACATCGATCTGTGTGCCTTCGGCCAACAGTTTAAGTTTTTCGATTTCCTGGGCGGCGGCGAGCAGGTTGCCTTCAACGCGTATGGCAATCATGTCTACCGCTTCGGCGCTGGCGCTAAGGCCGGACTGCGCCAGGCGCTGGCGAATCCATTGCGGTAGCTGGTGGGCATCAACCGGCCAGATCTGCACGAATTGAGTCTGTGCGCCTTCGATCAGCGCCTTACCCCATTTGCTCTTCTGTGCGCTGCCATCGAGCTTTGGCAGGCTGACCAACAGTACGGTGTCTTCGGCAGGGCGTGCCAGGTATTCGAGGAGGGCTGCGCCCTTGTCGCTAGGCTTGCCGTTGGGCACGCGTAACTCCAATAAGCGCTTATCGGCAAACAGCGACAGGCTGGCGCCGGCTTGTAGCAGGTTGCCCCAGTCGAAGTTATTGTCGGCGTTGAATACCTGGCGCTCGCTAAAGCCTTGCTGGCGGGTGGCGGCACGGATGGCGTCAGCCGCTTCCTGGCAGAGCAGCGGTTCATCGCCGCTGACCACATACACCGGGCTCAGGTTGCCCTGCAGGTGCTTGCCGAGTTGTGCCCCGTTGAGTTTCATGGCTGGTTGAGTTTCATCGCGGTGCGAAGCGGGGCCGCTTGCGCGGCCCGGCAGCCTTACTGGGCAGGGATTGGCAGCTGAATCGGTGACTGTTGCGGTTGAGCCGCCTGTTGCTGGCGAGCCGCTTCCAGGGCATCGGCTTCGGCCTGCGCCTTGGCTTCTGCAGTTTGCTGCAGCTGGTCGAGCTGCTGCGGAGTGATCTGCTGCAGGCGCAGTACCAGCTGCTGGATCAGTTCGCGGTTCATTTCCTTGCGAGTTTGCTCAGCTTCCTGGTCATTGCCGATCAGGTTGTTGCCGTCCTGTGCGTAGAAGCTCTGTGCTTCCAGTTTATCGCTGAGCAACAGCAAGTTTTTGCTGCCGCGAATTTCGTACTCGAGGGTTTTGTTCAGTTCGTACTCGGCCGTGCGGGCGGAGCTGGTGAAGCTGGCCGCGCGACGGTCTTCCTGTTCGTTGCTCAGAACCAGGCTATACGGCGCACCCGGGTAGACCCGTACGCCGTTGGTCTCCAGCACTTCACGCACGTCCTTCACGGTTTCGCCGTAGGCATTGCGCGCGCTGACGTCGAGCTCTTTGAGGGCGAACTGAACGTCACCGGTGCCGCGCAGCTGGAAGCCACATGCGCTGAGCAGGGTGGCCAGGCCCATTACCAACAGATTCCGTTTGATCATCTTTTATCCCCTTGGCGTATCGTGCGGCGCGCCGCTTAGCGGCTGCGCCGAGCTTAATCAGTTGGCTACGATGTTGACCAGTTTGCCTGGTACCACGATGACCTTGCGAATGCTCAGGCCTTCGGTAAAGCGCAACACGCTTTCATTGCAGCGTGCAGCGGCTTCGACTTCCTCACGGGAGGCCGAAGCGGATACTTCAATTTGCCCGCGCAGCTTGCCGTTCACCTGGATCACCAGGGTCAGGCTGTCCTGTACCAGGGCTGATTCGTCCACCTGTGGCCAGCGGGCATCGATGATAGCGCCGTCGTGGCCCAACTCCTGCCACAGCTGATGGCTGATGTGCGGTGTGATTGGTGCCAGAAGTAAGGCTACCGCCTCTAGGCCTTCCTGTAGCAGGGCGCGGTCCTGACTGGTGCCTTGCGCGGCTTTTTCCAGCACGTTCATCAGCGTCATCACTTGGGCAATGGCGGTGTTGAATTTGTGGTGCTGGCCAATATCGATGCTGGACTGCTTGATCGCCAAGTGAGTGGCGCGGCGCACCGCCTTCTGCTCGTCGGTCAGGCTGGCGAGGTCGAGTGCACCGGCAATGCCCTGATTCACGTGATTTTGCGCCAAGCGCCAGACGCGGCGCAGGAAGCGATTCGCGCCTTCAACGCCGGCGTCCGACCATTCGCAGCTCATGTCAGGCGGCGAGGCGAACATCATAAACAGGCGGCAGGTGTCGGCGCCGAACTGGTCGATCATCGACTGTGGGTCGACGCCGTTGTTCTTTGACTTGGACATCTTCTCGGTGCCACCGATTTCCACCGGCAGGCCGTCGGCTTTCAGCTTGGCGCTGATGACCTTGGCTTTAGCGTCACGCTCAAGCTCGACGTCAGCTGGGTTGAACCAGTCTTTGCCGCCGTTATCCAGGGTGCGGTAGTAGGTATCCGCCACCACCATGCCCTGGGTCAGCAGGTTCTTGAATGGCTCGTTAGACGACACCAGGCCTTCATCGCGCATCAGCTTGTGGAAGAAGCGCGCATAAAGCAGGTGCAGAATCGCGTGTTCGATACCGCCGATGTATTGATCGACCGGCAGCCAGTGGTTGGCGGCCGCTGGGTCGACCATACCGCCGGTGTAATGCGGCGAAGCGTAGCGGGCGTAATACCAGGACGATTCAACGAAGGTGTCCATGGTGTCGGTTTCGCGCTTGGCCGGGCTGCCGCATTTAGGGCAGCTGCATTCGTAGAACTCAGGCATGCGCGCCAGCGGGCTGCCCGCGCCATCTGGCACCACGTCTTCTGGCAGTACCACCGGCAGTTGATCGTCCGGTACCGGTACGTCACCGCAGGTGTCGCAATGGATGATCGGGATTGGGCAGCCCCAGTAACGCTGGCGGCTGATGCCCCAGTCGCGCAGGCGGAACTGAGTCTTGCGCGCGCCGTGGGCGTTGGCTTCAAGATCAGCGACGATAGCGTCGAAGGCGGCATTGAAGTCGAGGTTGTCGTACTGGCCGGAGTTGACGGTTGTCAGTCCCGCTTTGTCGCCGTACCAGTCCTGCCACTGCTGGGCATCGTAGTCTTTGCCTTCGCCGGCATAGACCTGAGTGATGGGTAGGCCGTATTTAGTGGCGAATTCGAAGTCGCGTTCATCGTGTGCAGGTACGGCCATCACCGCGCCTTCGCCGTAGCCCCACAGTACGTAGTTGGCGACGAACACCGGCAGCTTGTCGCCGCTCAGCGGATGGATAACGAACTGGCCGGTGGCCACGCCTTTCTTCTCCATGGTGGCCATGTCGGCCTCGGCCACGGAGCCGGCTTTGCATTCGGCGATAAAGGCGGCGATGGCTGGGTTGCTTTCGGCAGCGCGCTGCGACAGCGGGTGCTCGGCGGCAACGGCGACATAAGTCGCGCCCATCAGGGTGTCGGGACGGGTGGTGTAGACCTTCAGCTGGCCGTCAATACCGACGCTGGCGCGGTCGTAATCAAAGGCTACATCGGCGCCGAAACTCTTGCCGATCCAGTTGCGCTGCATGGTCTTGACCTGTTCTGGCCAGCCATCCAGTTCATCCAAGCTGCTCAAGAGCTCTTCCGCATAGGCGGTGATCTTGAAGTAGTACATGGGGATTTCGCGCTTCTCGATCAGCGCGCCGGAACGCCAGCCGCGGCCGTCGATGACCTGCTCGTTGGCGAGGACGGTTTGATCCACTGGGTCCCAGTTTACCGAGCCATTTTTGCGGTAGATCACGCCTTTTTCGAACAGTTTGGTGAACAGCCACTGTTCCCAGCGGTAGTAATCCGGTTTGCAGGTGGTGACTTCGCGGGTCCAATCCACTGCCAGGCCCAGGCTCTTGAGCTGGGTCTTCATGTAGGCGATGTTCTCGTAGGTCCACTTGGCCGGTGCGACCTTGTTTTTCATCGCCGCATTTTCCGCCGGCATGCCGAAAGCGTCCCAGCCCATGGGCTGCAACACGTTCTTGCCCTGCATGCGCTGGTAGCGTGTGATCACGTCACCAATGGTGTAGTTGCGCACATGGCCCATGTGCAGCTTGCCGCTTGGGTAAGGGAACATCGACAGGCAATAGAAAGTCTCCTTGCCCGGCTGTTCGCTCACTACAAAGGATTTCTGCGCGTCCCAATGGGACTGCGCGGCGGCTTCTATTTCACGGGGCGAATACTGTTCTTGCATGGCTACCGGCACTGGGAATAAGGGCTTGCGGGAAGCGCCGTAGCATACATGAGCCCTGCTTAATCAGGGAAACCCTGATTGCGCCGGCTTTGACTGGCTGCAGCCGAGGTTCGCCGTTTGTCGCGGCATCCGGCTGCTGAAAAAGCGAACGCTAAGCTGATTATATGGAGCACGCGACGTGCTCCGTTGCGAGGTGATGGATGGCAGAATTAAGGCGTGGCGTTCCCGGCGCAGGCCTGTATGAACGGCTGCTGCAGCGTCTTGCCATGGCGTTGGATGAGGCGGACAGTTTGAGCGTGCTGTCCACGCAACCGCCGCTGGAGTTGGAGTTGCGCGGCTTGACGGCGGCAGAAATGGAGCTGATTCGCGCCTACCTTGATCGGGACCTGGACTGGCTGCGCGGCTGGCACGCGGCGGCTCAGGAAATGGCGCAGATCGAGCAACTGCCAAGTTCACGCAAGGTTGGCCGCACCGGGCGCAAGGCCACGGCTGCACTGCCCGGCAAGATAAAGCCCTTGCTTAAGCGGCGCCTACAGCTGTGTTGCGCGCTGTGCGGAACCCTGGCCGGTTGGCAGCCGGGTAATGGTGTGCAGGCGTGTAAGGCCTGTGGTTCACAGTTGTTTCGGGCCAGTAATCACCGATAGGCTGCGCGCACCCATGGAGGTGCCCAATGCCGCTTCGCTACATTCTTAAACAGTTTTTCCTGCCGCCAGGCTTGTTCCTGCTTTTGCTGTTGGCCGCCTGGTGGCTACGACGGCGTTTCCCGCGATTGGCGGCAGGCTGCATGGTTGTTGGGTTAGGAGGTATGTGGCTGTTTAGCCTGCCGGTGGTGGTCGAGCATTCGGCGCAGCTACTGGAAACTGAGCCGGCGCTAAAAGAAACGCAGTGGCTCGATTTGAATCAACAGGTCGATGTGATTGTGGTGCTGGGTGGTGGGCGTGAGCTGGATGATCCCGGCTGGGGCGCTGATCAACCCAGCCTGATGGCGTTGGAGCGGGTGCGTTTCGCTGCGCGCCTGGCCAAAGCCTCGGGTTTGCCGCTGCTAACCAGTGGCGGGTTGCACTATGGTGTCCCGCCCAGTGAGGCGGCATTGATGGCTGACGTGCTGGCGCGCGATTACAACTTGCCGGTGCGGTGGCAGGAGGGCGTGAGCCGCACCACGTGGGAGAATGCGACCCACAGCGCTGAGTTGCTGAAGCAGGCGGGGGTTACCCGCGTGGTGTTGGTCACCCAGGCCTGGCATATGCCCAGGTCACGCTGGAGTTTCGAGCAGGCCGGGTTGCAGGTAGTCAGTGCGCCGATGGGCTTTCTCGGTACGCCTAATGGCCGCCCTGCTGGCGGTTGGTTACCGGAAAGCAAGGCGGTGTGGCAAAACGGTCTGCTGCTTAACGAGGCCATCGGCTTGTTGGCGTATCGGTTGTTCTACCGGGGCCCCGCTGAGCAGTAACAACCCCGGTTTTTAACACTAGCTATTGATCAACTCCGCATGGTGGCACGCCACCTGTCGTGCATCGAGCAGACGCAACGCAGGTTGTTCGACCTGACAGCGCTCGCTGGCATGCGGGCAGCGCTGGTGGAACGCGCAACCGCTGGGCGGTGACAGCGGGTTGGGTAGCTCGCCACTGATCTTGATCTTGGGTTTGCTCGGATCAGGATGAATAGTTGGCGTCGCCGACAGCAGTGCCTGGGTGTAAGGGTGCAGTGGGCGCTGGTAAATCTGCTCGCTGGGGCCCATTTCCACCGGGCGGCCGAGGTACATCACCAGCACATCGTCGGCAACGTGTCGCACCACCGAGAGGTTGTGCGAGATAAAGACGTAACCGGTGTTGAACTCCTCCTGCAGGTCCATAAACAGGTTAAGCACCTGGGCCTGGATCGACACGTCCAGCGCCGAGGTCGGCTCGTCCGCCACCAGCACCTTGGGCTGCAACATCATCGCCCGCGCCAGAGCAATACGCTGACGCTGGCCGCCGGAGAACATATGCGGATAGCGCTGGTAGTGTTCGGGGCGCAGGCCGACCTGTTGCATCATCGCCTGTACACGTTCACGGCGCTCGGTGCGCGACAGCTCGGTATTGATCAGCAGCGGTTCGCCCAGCTGGTCACCGATTTTCTGCCGCGGGTTGAGTGAGGCGTAGGGGTTCTGGAAGACCATCTGCACGTCGCGGCGCAGCTGTTTGCGCTCGGCCTTGTTGGCGCCGGTTACTTCCTGCCCGGCGATCTGCAGCGAGCCGGAGCTGGGCTCCTCGATTAACGTCAGCGCGCGGGCCAGGGTGGATTTACCGCAGCCGGACTCACCGACCACGGCCAATGTCTTGCCCGCCTGCAGCTCGAAGGAGACGCCATTGAGGGCCTGAACCTGGGCATTGGGTTGGAACAAACCGCGGGAGATGTCGTAGTGACGGGTCAGGTCGCGTGCAGTTAGAACAGTGCTCATTAAGCCACCTCCGCAGTCAGATTGAGCGGATAGAAGCAGCGTACTGCGCCGCGCTCATGGGCATCCAGGGTTGGCCGTTGTTCACTGCAATGGGGCTGGGCGTAAGGGCAGCGTGGGGATAGCAGGCAGCCTGCCGGGCGGTCATAGCGCCCAGGGACAATGCCGGGCAGGGTGGTCAATCGGCGTTGACCCTGGCTGTGTTCGGGAATCGCCTTGAGCAGCGCCTCGGTATAGGGGTGAGCTGGGGCATTGAACAGCTGCGGCACGTGACCAATCTCCACGGCCTGCCCTGCATACATCACGCAAACCCGCTGCGCCGTTTCAGCCACCACGGCCAGGTCATGGGTAATCAGTACCAGGCCCATGTTCTGTTCGCGCTGCAGGCTCACCAGCAGCTCCATGATCTGCGCCTGAATGGTCACATCCAGCGCGGTGGTCGGTTCGTCGGCGATCAGCAGCTTGGGTTCGGCGGCAATCGCCATGGCAATCGCCACCCGTTGGCTCATGCCGCCGGACAGTTGATGCGGATAGGCATTGAGTCGGCTGGCGGCGGCGGGGATTTCTACTCGATCGAGCAGCTGCAGCGCACGCTCGCGGGCGGCCTGGCCCTTGAGGCCCAGGTGCTGGCGCAATACTTCTTCGATCTGGAAGCCCACGGTAAAACTGGGGTTGAGCGCGGTCATCGGGTCCTGAAAGATCATCGACAGGTCCTTGCCGACAATGTGCCGACGTTGGCGGCCCTTGAGGCGCAGCATGTCGGTGCCGTCGAATTGCAGGCTGTCGGCCGTGACGATGCCGGGGGCATCAATCAGGCCCATCAGCGCCATCATGGTCACCGACTTGCCAGAACCGGACTCGCCGACAATCGCCAGCACTTCGCCCTTTTCGATGCGCAAATCGAGGCCGTCGACCACGGGTACGGCAGTGGCGTCGCCGAAGCGCACGCTGAGGTTTTTGATATCCAATAGGCTCATGCAGGGTTCCTCACTGCGCATTCTTGAGTTTCGGGTCGAGTGCATCACGCAGCCCGTCGCCCATTAGATTGATTGCCAACACACTGAGCAGAATGGTCAGGCCCGGCAGGCTGACCACCCACCAGGCGCGCTCGATATAGTCGCGCGCCGAGGCCAGCATGGTGCCCCACTCAGGCGTCGGCGGTTGTACGCCAAGGCCGAGAAAACCCAGGGCTGCGGCATCGAGAATCGCCGAGGAAAAACTCAAGGTGGCCTGTACGATCAGCGGCGCCATGCAGTTGGGCAGCACGGTGATAAACATCAGTCGCGGCAGGCTGGCGCCAACCAGGCGTGCCGCCGTGACGTAATCGCGGTTCAGTTCGCTCATGACCGCCGCGCGGGTTAGGCGCACATAAGATGGCAGTGAGACGATGGCGATAGCGAAGATGGTGTTGATCAGCCCTGGGCCGAGGATGGCGACGATAGCCACTGCCAGCAGCAAGGATGGCAGGGCCAGCATGATGTCCATCAGGCGCATGATCGACGGGCCCAGCAGGCGCGGAAAGAACCCCGCAATCAGCCCCATAAAAATGCCGGGTATCAGCGACATCAGTACCGAGGCCAGGCCGATCAACAGCGACAGGCGTGCGCCGTGGATCAGCCGCGAGAGCAGGTCACGGCCGACTTCATCGGTGCCCAGTAAAAACTGCAACTGGCCACCCTCCAGCCAGGCGGGCGGGGTCAGCATAAAGTCGCGGAATTGTTCGCTAGGGTCGTGTGGCGCAATCCACGGCGCGAACAGCGCGCAGATCACCAGCACGATCATAAACAACAGCCCGGCAACCGCGCCCTTGTTGTGAGCGAAGGCTTGCCAGAACTCCTTGAGTGGCGATGGGTAGAGCAGCGATTGGTCGAGGCCGGCGTTTAGGGTTTCAGTGGTCATAGTGGGCTCCGTAGAACCTGTGCATGGCCTCGCGAGCTAGCGCGAGACAAGGAAAAAGTAGCTGAGGAAGCGGAGTGTGCTGTTGCACATGAGCATTCCGAAGCTGGTTTTGACGCGGTATCGCCGACGCGCAGCAGGCCATGAGCAGGTTCTTAGCGCTGATGGCGGATGCGGGGATTGGCCAGGCCGTAGAGAATATCCACGACGAAGTTGACCAGGATCACCAGGCAGGCGATCAGCAGAATGCCGTTCTGCACCACCGGGTAATCACGCGCGCCGATCGACTCGATCAGCCATTTGCCGATACCGGGCCAAGAGAAGATGGTTTCAGTCAGCACCGCGCCGGCTAACAGCGCGCCGATTTGCAGGCCGAACACCGTGAGTACCGGAATCAGCGCATTGCGCAGGCCATGCACGAACACCACGCGCGCCGGCGACAGGCCTTTGGCGCGGGCAGTGCGTACATAGTCTTCGCGCAGCACTTCAAGCATGGCTGAGCGGGTCATGCGGGCAATCACCGCCAAGGGAATGGTACCGAGCACAATGGCCGGCAGAATCAGGTGGTGCAGCGCATCAGTAAACGCGCCGGGTTCGTCGGCCAGCAGGGTGTCGATCAACATAAACCCAGTGACGGGTGGAATGTCGTAGAGCAGGTCGATACGCCCGGACACTGGCGTCCAACCCAACCACACCGAGAAGAACATGATCAGCAACAGGCCCCACCAGAAAATCGGCATGGAGTAGCCGGCCAGTGAAATGCCCATCACGCCATGATCGAACAAGGAGCCGCGTTTGAGGGCGGCTATCACGCCAGCGATCAGGCCGAGCGTGCCGGCGAACAGCAGGGCGGCCAAGGACAATTCCAGGGTGGCGGGAAAAAGGGTGATGAATTCGCGCCATACGCTTTCGCGGGTGCGCAACGACTCACCCAGGTCGCCCTGAGCCAACTGGCCGATGTAGTCGAAATATTGTGCGTACAGCGGTTTGTTCAGGCCCAGGCGCTCCATGGCCTCGGCGTGCATCACCGGGTCAACGCGACGTTCGCCCATCATTACTTCCACGGGGTCGCCGGGGATCATACGAATCAGCGCGAAGGTCAGCAGGGTGACGCCGAAAAAGGTGGGGATCAGCAGCCCCAGGCGGCGAGCAATAAAAGCCAGCATGCGAGTCAGTGCTCCATCAAGGGTAGGCGTGCGCGGGGCTGCATGGCCTGGCGCTGTTGTAGGGCGGCGTGTGGCTCGGCACCTGGGTGCCAGGCGAGCGTGCGCTTTGCAGGTAGGACGCGGTAGGCAACGGCGAGCCAGCCGGTTGGACGTAGCCAGATAGGTGCAGGCATTAACGCAATCCTCGGGTTTTACGCAGCGTGCAAGCGGTGGCCGGGTAGGCTGCCGTTGCCCGGCTGGCGAGCGGTTGGATAAACCGCTCGCCAGCATGGTTGAGGGCTGCTGTTACTTGACGCCGACGCCGTAGAAGGAGTTCAGCGCGAACGGACTGATCTTGAAGTCCACGACCTTCTTGCTCATCGGCTGGTAAACCGTGGAGTGGGCGATCGGGGTGATCGGTACTTCACGCTTGAGAATCACCTGGGCTTGCTTATACAGCTCGGTGCGTTCGGCAGTGTCAGTCACACGCTTGGCGGCTTTTACCAGCTTGTCGTAGTCGGCATCACACCACTTGGAGAAGTTGTTGCCGTCTACTGCGTCGCAGCCGTACAGGGTGCCCAGCCAGTTGTCCGGGTCACCGTTATCGCCGCTCCAGCCGATCAGCATGGCGTCATGCTCGCCGGCTTTGGCGCGCTTGAGGTATTCGCCCCATTCGTAGCTGACGATCTTGGCCTTGATACCGACCTTGGCCCAGTCGCTTTGCAGCATTTCGGCCATCAGCTTGGCGTTGGGGTTGTACGGGCGCTGCACGGGCATGGCCCACAGGGTGATTTCGGTGCCTTCCTTGACGCCGGCGGCCTTGAGCAGTTCCTTGGCTTTTTCCGGGTTGTAGGCGGGGTCTTTGATGCTGTCGTCATAGGACCACTGAGTAGGTGGCATGCCATTGACCGCCAGCTGACCGGCGCTCTGGTACACCGCATCGATGATGCCCTGCTTGTTCACCGCCATGTCCATGGCCTGGCGCACTTCGAGTTTGTCGAAGGGCGGGTGGGTGACGTTGTAGGCGATATAGCCGACGTTGAACCCGGCCTGCTCGGGCATATCCAGATTCGGGTCTTTTTTCAGTGCATCCAAATCCGCCGGGCGGGGGAACAGGGTGACCTGGCATTCGCCGGCCTTGAGTTTCTGCATGCGCACTGAGGCGTCGGTGTTGATGGCAAAAATCAGGTTGTCGAGCTTGACCTCGTCGGGCTGCCAATACTCCTTGTTGCCTTTGAAGCGAATCACCGCATCTTTCTGGTAGCGGCTGAATACGAACGGGCCGGTGCCAATCGGCTTCTGGTTGATGTCGGCGGCTTTGCCGGCCTTGAGCAGGCTATCGGCATATTCGGCGGACTGGATCGAGGCGAAGCTCATCGCCAGGTTCTGGATAAAGGCGGCGTCAACTTCGTTGAGGCTGAACTTGACGGTCATGTCGTCGAGTTTTTCGATCTTGGCGATGTTGGCGTCCATACCCATGTCGGTGAAATAGGGGAATTCCGACGGGTAGGCTTTGCGGAAGGGGTGATCTTTGTCGAGCATGCGCTGGAAGGTGAACAGCACGTCATCGGCGTTAAAGCTGCGGCTCGGCGTGAAGTACTCGGTGGTATGAAATTTCACGTTCGGGCGTAAGTGAAAGGTGTAGCTCAAACCGTCTTCGCTGATGTCCCACTTCTCGGCCAGGCCAGGGATTACAGCGGTACCGCCGCGCTCGAATTGGCTCAAGCGGTTAAACACGGTTTCGGCAGCAGCATCGAAGTCGGTGCCGGTGGTGTACAGGCCTGGGTCGAACCCAGCGGGGCTGCCTTCGGAGCAAAACACCAGGTTGCCGGCGGCGCTGGCAAGCGGGGTGCTGGCGATCAGCCCAGCGGCGAGTAAAGCCTGGATGATGGCGTTCTTACGCATAGTGACCTCATGGTTATTATGGTTGTGATCCTGAGGGGCCTCTTATGGAGACCTTGGGAGAAGCTATGCAGGGCGTGTGCCGGAGGCAAGGGGCATGTCGCAGTGAGAGCCGGAATGACGGTGCTGCGGTATGTTGTTGTCGCATTTTTATAACTGTGCGGGGAAAACATGGCAAAGCGCCGCTATCGTCTGATAACGGCGCTGCTTCTGTTTGTAGCAGTTTTCACGGCATCTGCACTTCAATCACCCCATCGGCGTTGATGTTGACCTGGCTGGTGCCGGCTTCGATCTCCGGTGTCACCGCCGCATCCATCATCGCAGCGCCTTTCATCGCTTCCATCCGCATCGGCATGGGGCGCTGGAAACCACCGCTGTTGAGATTCAGGCTGACCAGCTTGTAACCGCTGCCACCCAGGGCTTCAGTCGCAAGCTGGGCACGAGCTTTGAAGGCGGTGACGGCATCCTTGAGCAGGGCATCTTCGTGGGTCTTGCGGGTGTCATCGGCGATGCTGAAGTTCATGCCGCCCATTTTCAGGGTTTGCAGCATCTCTCCGGTGAGCTTGGACAGGGCGCTGAAGTCGGCGCTTTCCAAACGCAATTCGGCGCGCTCGCGCCAGGCGGTGATTTTCTGGCCTTTATCGTCGTACACCGGGTAGCTGTTACGGCTGCCGGACGCGACGCTGACGCCTTTGACCTGGCGTGCCTGGGCGATGCTGGCGTTGAGGGTTTTGCTGATCTGTGCGGCGAGGGCGGCTGGGTCGCTGTCTTGAGCTTCGCTGTAGAGGGTGACGTGCATCAGGTCGTGGGCGATTTCCTGATTGACCTCGGCGCGCAGCGCGACTTGGTTGTAGCGGGCCTCTTCGGCCATGGCCGTGGCGCTCAACAGGGTGGTGGCGCTCAGCAGCAGAGCGGTGGCGAGGCGGGACAATGGCAGCATGACAATTCCTTTATGTGGTGGGCGCATGGGTTATGCGCGGCTTTCCAGAGGGTAGACGTAACTATCTGACTGGTCGGGTTAAATCCGGTTCCAGAATTTTTCCCGGTTTGTGGATGGCGCTCCTGCGGCTGCGGCGTGTTGCCGCAGTTGGCGGCGCAGACGCTTGGTTATACTCCTGTAGCCCACTCGATGGGCACCTTGGAGCATCTTGGAGATTTTATGCTCGCACCTGTGCAGCTACTGTCGGCGAGTCGGCAAAACCTCTGGCGCCTGACCCTGATCCGCATTCTGGTGCTGGCGGCGCAGGCCGGTTCTGTGGGCTTGGCCTACAAGTCCGGGGCACTGCCGCTGCCCTGGCTGGAACTGAGCGTCACCCTCGGGATTTCCCTGGTGCTGTGTTTGCTGACTGCGCTGCGCTTGCGCGGGCCCTGGCCGGTGACTGAGCAGGAATATGCGGTGCAGCTGGGTTGCGACCTGATTATCCACAGCCTGCTGCTGTACTACTCGGGTGGCTCGACCAACCCCTTCGTTTCCTATTACCTAGTGCCGCTGACCATTGCTGCGGCGATCCTGCCTTGGCTTTACACCATCACCCTGTCGGGGCTGGCGTTGGGCGGTTACACCTTTTTGTTGATCTGGTCGCACCCGCTGGATTTACCGCAGGGGCCGCGCGAAAGCCTGCTGATTTACGGTATGTGGCTGAGCTTTGCCTTGGCTGCCGGTTTGATCACCTTCTTCGTCGCGAAAATGGCCGAAGAGCTGCGTCACCAAGAAGAGCTGCGCGCCGAGCGCCGTGAAGAAGGCCTGCGTGACCAACAGCTGCTCGCTGTGGCAACCCAGGCTGCCGGCGCCGCCCACGAATTGGGCACTCCGCTGGCGACCATGAGTGTGCTGATCAAGGAGCTGCGCCGCGAGCACCAAGAACCGACCCTGCAAGAGGATCTGGCGGTGCTGCAGGAACAGGTCAAGTTATGCAAGGAAACCCTGCAGCATCTGGTGCGCGCCGCCGAGGCGGATCGGCGTCAGGCGGTGGTCGAGCTGTCGTCGGTGGAGTGGCTGGAGGCTGCGCTCAATCGCTGGCACCTGATGCGCCCGGAAGCCAGTTACCGCTATCAATGCTTAGGGCGAGGTGCGCCGCCACGGATGATGCCGCCAGCTGATCTGACTCAGGCGCTGCTCAACCTGCTCAACAACGCTGCTGATGCCTGCCCGGACAAACTGGACATTCGCCTGGACTGGGATCACCAATGGCTGCGCCTGAGCATTCGGGATTTTGGCGACGGTGTGCCGCTGGCAATTGCCGAGCAGCTGGGGCGACCGTTCTTTACCACCAAGGGCAAAGGCTTTGGTCTGGGCTTGTTCCTCAGCCAGGCCAGCGTCACCCGTGCCGGCGGCACCGTTAAACTGTATAACCACGAAGAAGGCGGCACGCTCACTGAGCTGAAGTTGCCGCGCGCCTATGGCCGAGCTTAAGGAAATACCCGAATGAGCGATGAAGTGCTGTTCGAAGGCGAAGAACAACCGCACCTGCTGCTGGTCGATGACGACCCCACGTTTACCCGCGTCATGGCACGCGCCATGAGCCGCCGAGGCTTGCGAGTTTCCACTGCCGGTTCGGCGGACGAGGGTTTGGCCATTGCCGAGCAAGACATGCCGGATTACGCCGTGCTGGATCTGAAAATGGAAGGTGACTCAGGCCTGGTGCTGCTGCCCAAGTTGCTGGAGTTGGACGCCGAGATGCGCGTGGTGATCCTTACCGGTTATTCGAGCATTGCCACCGCCGTGGAGGCGATCAAGCGCGGCGCCTGCAACTACCTGTGCAAGCCGGCCGATGCCGACGATGTGCTGGCCGCACTGCTGACTCAGCATGCCGACTTGGACACCCTGGTGCCGGAAAACCCGATGTCGGTGGACCGTCTGCAGTGGGAGCATATTCAACGCGTACTCAGCGAGCATGAAGGCAATATCTCCGCCACGGCGCGCGCCCTGGGCATGCACCGGCGCACCTTACAGCGCAAGTTGCAGAAACGTCCGGTTCGGCGTTAAGCATCCGCTTACGCTCTGCGGCGCGTCGGCTCTGCTGGCTTAAGGGCAGGCTCTAAAGGTTGTTTTTGTGGCCTGCCATTCATGGCAGCCACGCTGCGGGCCGCCGCTGTGCGACGTTAAAAATAATTTCCGGCGTTTTTTCCCGCATGAAAGGTTGCTGAAAGCTTTTCGCGGGGCGGCCTTGCTATCATTAGCGCCCTATCTAAGTAGTTGCCAGGGGCTGTCATGCTCGCCGTTGTTCAGCAAACCATCAGCGTTACGGCCCCCGTATTTTCCATGCTGTTTCTCGGCGTGGCCCTCAAACGTTTCGGGCTGATTGATACGGGTTTTATCAACACCGCGTCGACGCTGGTATTTCGCGGCACCCTGCCGACCCTGCTGTTTCTTGGGATCATCAAGGCCGATCTAAGTACCGCCTTACAGCCGGCGCTGCTGTTGTATTTTGTCCTGGCCACGCTGGGCTGCTTTTTGCTGGCCTGGGGCTGGTCGGTTTTACGCTGCCCCGAGGCGGATCGCGGTATCTACACCCAAGGCGCTTTTCGCGGCAATAACGGCATTGTCGGCTTAGCCTTGGCGACCAGCATGTACGGCGATTACGGGCTGTCGGTGGGGGCGGTGCTCGGCGGTGTGGTGATCCTCAGTTACAACGTGCTGTCGGCCATCATCCTGGCTATGTATAGCCCGCAGGCCAAGACCGATGTCTGGAGCCTGAGCAAAAGCATTGCCACTAATCCCTTGATCGTCGGTGTGTTATTGGCGATTCCGTTTGCCGCGTGGCAAATCCCACTGCCGGCTTGGCTGCTGACCTCCGGCGGTTACTTTGCGCAGATGAGCCTGCCGCTCGCGTTGATTTGCATTGGCGCCACGTTAACCCTGGACTCTTTGCGCCAAGGCAGCGGCGTGGCCGTCAGTTCCAGCCTGATGAAAGTGTTCTGGTTGCCGTTGCTGGCCACGCTAGGCGCCGGGTTGTGCGGTTTTCGCGGTGCTGATCTGGGCATTCTGTTTCTTTATTTTGTCAGCCCAACGGCGGCGGCCAGCTTTGTCATGGCCAAGGCGGTCGGTGGTAACGCTCAGTTGGCGGCCGCGATTATTGTGATCACCACCTTGGCATCGGTGGTCAGCACCAACCTCGGGTTGTTGGTCCTGCAGTGGGTCGGTTGGATCTAAGTAAAAGAGCGAGCCGGGAGTCGGCGGTTATGGCTCCAGGCAATACGCAACCGGGTTAAATGTGAGCCACTCTGAAACTTCAGAGGGCCGTCACCGGCTGCGATTGTCAGGGGGGGTACAAGACGCTACCCTGCGCGCCTTCGCGCCTATTTAAAGGACTAAATCATGCGCAGCCTGTTGTCGCTCTTGTGCCTGGCGCTGCCTGCATCGATGGCCCTGGCCGAGCCCACGGCCAGCCTGGAAGGCCCTACCTCGGGTTGGCGTTATTCCGGCCTGCTCGACCGCACCGAGAATGCTCGCGTCGCTTACCCGACGCCGCCGATTGACCGTGGTGCGCAACGCAACCGCAGCATGATCGAAGGCAAACTCACGGGTACCCAAGGTTTGCGCCAGCCCCATAAGCTGGCAGTCAACGGCAACCCGCTGCCCCTCTATACCGACGCCGAAGGGCGCTTTGCCCGCCCGTATAACTTCGCTGCCGGCTCTAATAGCGTTGAGCTACGTGCCAATGGTCAGCCGCTGCGGCGCATCCAGTTTTATGAAGCCAACACGCTGAAGACCCCGGCCCGGGTGCGCATCGTGCTCGGCTGGGATGACCCACAGGCCGAGCTCGACTTGCACGTGGTCACCCCTGATGGCCAGCATGCTTTCTGGGCCGACCCGGTGATGAGCAATGGCGGCGGGCTGGATGTCGACAGTGTGGATGGCCCCGGTCCGGAAATGTTCACCATGACCGCGCCGCTGCATGGCACCTACCTGATTTACGTGAATTACTGGGGCAACCTGAACAGTCAGGGCTACAACTTCCAGGCCGGCAGCAACCTCAACGAGGTGATTACCTCGCAGATCAGCCTGGTGTTCAACGAGAACACCGTCAATGAAAAGCGCGAGACGTTTGTGGTGCCGCTGCGCACCATTGGTGATCTGCTGCTGATCAAGTCTTTCAACTATTGAATGTTCCCTGTGCGGGGATGAACCGAGGTTTGTAGACATGAGCGAAAACACCACACCTGCTGCTGCCGGCGCAGACGTACCGGTTCTCCGACGCTTGCCTCCGTTACTGCTTGCCCTGGCAGTGGTGTTGCCCGTGGCGGCGGCTGGGGTTTTCGGTTGGTTGTGGCAGGGTCAGCAGGCGACTCGCCAATTGGCTGAGGCGAACCTGCTCGGCTTGGACCTGGCGCGCCCGGATGTACTGATCGAAAGCGCCTCGCTCAGTCGGTTGCCCAAGGATCTGCTGGCCGTGCCTTTGTTGCGCGACACCCTCACCGAGGACTTGGTGTTCTATTACGAGACCAATGCCGACCGCTTAGGCCTGACGGGCAGTCTGCGGCGCATCATCTATGAGCATGACTTGCAGTTGCGCGACAACCTGCTCGATGAGTTGCTTGATCAGCCGGCCGAGGTGGCCTTGTGGCGTGATGCTGGCGGGCGACTCAAGCACTTCTTGGTGATAATTGAGCGTGGCGGTTTGGCCAAGGCATTAGAGCCGTTGGCCAAAGTGGCGCTGGACGATAGCCAGTTGAGCCAGGCAGGCGAATTTATTGTCGATGGCAGCGCGGTGCCTTTCTACCGCTTGCGCTACAACAACGACCGCTCGCTGGTCTTCGCCTCCCATGGCGATCAGCTGTTACTGCTGTCCAGCGCCGATATGTTGTTCGCTGCAGAGCCCGAGCCTGAGCTGGCGTCTAGCGCAGCGGCCGCTATGAGTGCGGACGCTGTGGCCCCGGAACCGGATGAGACCGAGGTTGCCGCTCCAGTGCCCAGTGAGCCGTTACTGGCGAAGGTTTCGACCGACACGCTTGAAGCCCTGCTTACCGGTCTGCACCCTTTTCCTGAGCGCTTCGGCCTGGACGCCCGCGCCTCACTGAGCCAGCGCGTCACCCTCAGTTCGGATTTTCTTGGCCTTGGTTATCAGCGTTTTATTCCGGCCTTTGCAGGTTTACGTTTCGAGATGGACGAGCAGGGCTGGCACAGCTTCCTGGCCCTGAATGAGGTTGAGGATCAAGCCGCGTTCGACTTCAGTCCGGTATGGCGCGCTATGCCCATGGGGGCCAGCGCCTGCGTCGCCCTGCCAGTGGCTGCGGCTGTGCCCGAGCGGTTGTTAAACAAGGTGGGGACTGAAGCCAAGGTCTCCGCCGAGCTGGGCAGCCAGCTCAGCGGTACGGCTGGCCTGTGCTGGTACGCCGAGTCGCGGCTGCACTCGCCGTTACTAGTCGGAACGCTCAAGGGCGAAGCCAGTGCGCAGACCGATGCCGAATTGGGTAAGTTATTCGGCAGCCTGATCGGTGCTTGGGAGGCTAATGCCGACGGTGGGGTCTTCCCGGTCGAAAGCAGTGAGCGGGGCACCGTGCATCAGTGGCAGCGCGACGTGGGCTCCAACTTCGGCCAGTACCCCGCCAGCCAAGCCGCTCAGCCCGATGCGCTGGCCGCCCGTGGCTATTTTCGCGTCAGCCTGGCGCGGCACGGTTCGACCCTGCTGTTCTCGCTGGACGACCGCCTGGTATCCAAGGCTCTGAGTACGTTGGATAAGCGCTTCCCGCCGCTGGCCGACGTGCTGCCCAAGGATGCGTTGGTGCCGGCCTACCTTGCGCCGCAGAGTTTGGCCGCATTGCTAGAGCGCGAGACCCTAGAGAGCCTGCCGGAAGACATGGAGCCGGTGTTTCGCAACGCCGCGCAAAACAACTTACTGCCCAAGCTGCGGGCGCTTTCCGAGCATGGCAAGTACGCCCTGACCCTGCCGGCTGGCAGCGAGCCGGATAGCGCCTGGCAGTGGCTACCGCTGCAGTGGCGCGCCCTGTGAAAGCACGCTATTTCCCCTTGCTCGCCGGCTTGCTGCTGTGCAGTCAGGTGTTGCTGGCTCAGACAGCTCCGGCGCTGGATGCGCAGCAGTCCCAGGTGTTTCGCGCCTGGTTTGTGCGTATCGCCCAGGAACAGTTGCGCCAAGGTCCTAGCCCACGGTGGCAGCAACAGGATTGTGCGAGCCTGGTGCGCTTTGCCGCCAACGAGGCGCTCAAGGTGCACGACGCCAAGTGGCTGCGCGCCAATGGCCTGTCCAATCGTTATTTACCGCCGGAGCTGGAACTGAGCGCTGCCCAGCGCCAGCTCGCCCAGCAGTGGCAGCAGGGCGGCGGGCAGAGCGGCCCTTACGTCAACGCGATCAAGCTGATCCAGTTCAACAGTCAGTTTGTTGGGCGTGATCTCAATCAGGCGCGTCCCGGCGACCTGATGTTCTTTGATCAGGGTGACGACCAGCACCTGATGATCTGGATGGGCCGTCACATTGCCTATCACACCGGTACCAGCACCCAAACAGACAACGGCATGCGCTCAGTGAGCCTGCAACAACTCATGACATGGAAGGACACCCGATGGATACCCGACGCATCCAACCCCAACTTTATCGGCGTCTATCGGCTGCACTTTCTCAGTCGATGAAGGCGCGCGCTAGCTGCATCGTGCTGCTGCTCAGTCTGCTGCCTCTGGGTGTCAGCCAGGCCGACGACAGCGTGGAACCGAGCGGCTATGCGCCGGTGGCCGGGCAGTCGTTCTTTCTGCTTGCTGATGCCAGTTTCGCCAGCGACGAAGTGGCTCAGGTGCGCCTAGAGGCACCGGGGCGCGACTATCGACGTTACATGATGGAACCCTACGGCGGGGTCGATATGCGTGTGTACCGCATCGACCAGCCGTTGGACTTTCTCAAGCGGCAGAAGAATTTGCACCGGGTAATGGCCGAAGGCGAGTTCAAGGGTGAGGGGCTGTCCAATACCCTGAGCTACCTGTGGGATAGCTGGTACCGCAAGTCGCGTCGGGTGATGCAGCGCGCCTTTTCCTATGAGTCGCGCAAGCACGTTACCGAGGAAGCGCCGGAGCTGAAAATGGGCGACGCAATCAGGGCGCCGACCCCATTCGAGGCGCAGCCGCAGTTTGCGCCGATCAAAGGGTTGCCGCTTATCGCCCAGTTTCGCTACCCGCTGTGGGATGCCAAGCCGATTCAGCCGCCTGAGGGCGTCGAGCTGGCCGGCTCATCCAGCTCCTTTATCAGCGTCAATCCGGGCAACGTGTATATCCCCTTGGGCAAGCTCAAGCCGGGGCTGTATCTGGTTGAAGCGTTGGTGGGTAAGTACCGTGCGACCACCGTGGTATTCGTTTCCAACACCGTGGCGGTGAGCAAGATCGCCGGCAACCAACTGCTGGTCTGGACTGCGCACAAACAGCAAGGCGGCGCGGTGGCGGGGGCCAAGGTGCTGTGGAGTGACGGCTTGGGCGTGATGAGCAGCGGTAGCACCGACGAGCAAGGCCTGCTGCGCCTGACGCACGCCAGTCCGGAGCGCTCTTACGTGCTCGGCGAAGACAGCGAAGGCGGTGTATTCGTCTCCGAGAATTTTTATTACGACAGCGAAATCTACGACACCAAGCTCTACGCCTTTACCGACCGCCCGTTGTATCGCCCCGGCGACTGGGTGGAAGTAAAAATAGTCGGTCGTGAGTTCAAGAATGCCCGCGACTCTGTGGTCGCACAGACCGCAGCGCTTAAACTCAGCGTGCTGGATGCCACGGGCACGGTGTTGCAAAACCTCGACCTGACCCTCGACAGCCTGGCGGGAACCCAGAGTCGTTTCCAGTTGCCTGACAACGCCGTGGCCGGTGGCTACGAACTGCGTTTCAGCTACCGCGACCAGCTCTACAGCAGCGCCTTTCGCGTTGCGGACTACATCAAGCCGCACTTCGAAATCGCCCTTGATCTGAACAAGGCGGATTTCCGTACTGGCGAGAAAGTCAGCGGCAAGCTGGTGCTGCTCTACCCGGACGGCAAACCGGTGAAAAATGCCCGCCTGCAATTGAGCCTACGTGCCCAGCAGCTGTCGATGATCGACAACGAGTTGCAGTATCTCGGTCAATTCCCCGTAGAACTCAGCAGTGCCGAGCTGACCACCGATGGCCAGGGGCGTGCCGAACTCGACCTGCCGGCGGCGGACAAGCCAAGCCGTTACCTGCTTACGGTATTTGCCAGCGACGGTGCTGCTTATAGGGTCAAGGTCAGCAAGGAAATCCTTATTGAGCGCGGCGCTGCACGTTATCGTTTGGAGGCGCCAACGCGCTTCAGCACGGCGGGCGATGCGGTGTCGTTCACCTACAGCAGCGAGCAAGCGACTGAACTCAAACCGGCCCGCTATGAGTGGGTGCGTCTGGAGGACCAGAGCCAGCAGAGCGCCAGCTTGGACGACGACGCAGCAGGTTTCAGCCTCAACTTCGAACGTCCCGGTACTTACAGCATCACGCTTAAGGACAAGCATGGCCTGATCCTTGGGGCCACCGGCCACTCGGTCAGTGGTGATGGCGTTAAGGCGGTAGCGGGCACCGTAGAAGTCTTGTTCGACCAGGACGAGTATCAGGCCGGCGCCGAAGCGGTGGCACTGATCACCTTCCCCGAGCCGGTGAGTGATGCGCTGCTGACCTTGGAGCGCGACCAAGTTGAAGCCACCGCGCTGCTGTCCACGGGCGGCGATTGGCTCAAGCTGGAGAAGCTCAACGACACCCAATACCGCGTGCGCATAACGGTCGACGATCACTTTGCGCCCAACCTGACGTTTTCCGTGCTTTACACCAAGGGCGGTGATTACAGCTTCCAAAACGCAGGGATCAAGGTAGCCAAGCCGCAGTTGGAAATCGCGATCAATGCAGATCAGGAGCGCTATCAACCGGGGGACACCGTGACGCTCGATCTGGCCACCCAGTTCCAGGGCAAGCCGGTCGCCACACGCCTGACTGTCAGCGTGGTGGACGAGATGATCTATGCCCTGCAGCCGGAAATCGCACCGGGCATCGACCAGTTTTTTTATCACCCGCGGCGCAATAACGTGCGCACCAGCGCCAGTTTGTCGTTTATTAGTTATGACGTGGCACTGCCGGGTAGCCCAACCGCACCGGGGCGGGCCAACCGCAGCGAGCGAGGGGTAAAGGTGCTGGAGCGGCCGCGCCGTGAGGAAGTCGACACCGCCGCCTGGCAGCCTGACCTGGTCACCGATGCCGAAGGTAAAGCGCGTTTGACCTTCCGCATGCCGGACTCACTGACCCGCTGGCGCATCACCGTGCGCGCAGTCAATGAGGCTGGCGAAGTGGGGCAGCGCAAGCACTTCATCCGCTCGGAAAAGCCGCTGTACCTGAAATGGAGTGGGCCGACCCTGTTCCGCGCCGGTGACCAGCCGCAGCTGGGCCTGTTCGCCTTCAACCAGGGCAACGAGAGTGCTCAAGCCGAACTGGTTACCCGCTATGCCGGCCAGGAGCAACGCCAGTCGGTCGAGCTGGAAACGGGCGTGAACTACCTAGCGTTGCCGCCTGCCAGTCTGGTGGCCGGGGAGTGGAGCGCTGAGCTGGTGCAGGACGGCAAGCCGGTGGATGCCCTTGCCGTGCCCCTGCGCGTCGTCGGCGAAGGCTGGCAACGTTTGCACTCGCAGAGCTTGAGCCTGAGCCCGGGCAGCAATCCCCTGAGCCTGCCGGCCGATGCCACGGCTATTCGCCTGCGTTTAGACGCGAGCTCGCAAGCGCTGTTTCGCGCGGCCCTCGACGATTTGCTCGAGTACCCCTATGGCAGCGTCGAACAAACGGCCAGCCGCTTGCTGCCGCTGAGCCTGGCCTACCCGGTCCTGGCCAAGGAAGAAGCCCGCATCGGCGAGCGCCTGCGTTTGATCATGCAAAACAGCCGGCTGCGCCTAGTACAGATGGCCGGTCCGGAAGCCGCGTTCACCTGGTGGGGCGAAGACGGCGAGGCGGATGCTTTTCTCACCGCCTACGCCTATTACGCCGATTGGCATGCCAGTCGCGCGTTAGGCATCAGCCTACCGCCTGAGCACTGGCAACGGGTGTTGGAGGTTTACGCCAAGCAAGCGACGGCTACACCTTTGCTGCAGCGCGCACTGATTCTCGATTTTGCTCGCGAGATGCAGTTACCGGTAAATAGCCTGCTGGAAGGTCTACTGACTAACCTGAGCCAAGCCGGCGAGGGTGATGAGGTGAGCCTGGATGATGCCGGTATGACCAGCGTGGTGATGGCCGCGCCCAACTCGACGCTCGGCCTGGCATTGGCGCGGGTGCTCGCCGCCGATCTGGCGACGACGACCAAGGTCAGCCTGCCGGCGGCCTTCGTTGCCGATCTGGACGACGCTCGCCAGCGTGTGGTGAGCAGCACTCACCCGTTCGCCGCTGCGCTGCGTCAGGCCCATGGCCAACCCGATTCGGCGCAGGTCAACGCCCTGTTGCAGCGCCTGACACCAGAGCAAGCGACCCTGGAGCGGGCGCTGGCTCTGACCTGGCTGCACAACCGCATCGAGCAGACACCGGTGCTCGCACTGCCAGCGCCGGGTGCCGGCTGGCTGGCCCAGCAGGGCGCGACCGGCGAGAGCTGGTGGCAATGGCAAGGCCAGGA
This sequence comes from Pseudomonas leptonychotis, assembly GCF_004920405.1. Taxonomy (NCBI): domain Bacteria; kingdom Pseudomonadati; phylum Pseudomonadota; class Gammaproteobacteria; order Pseudomonadales; family Pseudomonadaceae; genus Pseudomonas; species Pseudomonas leptonychotis. The sequence goes on along the minus strand of NZ_RFLV01000003.1, from coordinate 317,284 downwards.
ACCACCTACCGCGCTGCTGGTACCGACCGAACAGAGCGGCACTGTGCAAGCCTCGCTCAGCTTCGACAGCGCCGCCGCGCCGAGCGGCGAGCTGCCGGTGCAGGTTAGCCGCCGTTTGCTGCGTCTGGTGCCGGGTGAGAAGGCCTTCAGTTTCAGCGTTGAGGCGGTGGGTGACGGTCCGTTGTCCAGCGCTGAGCTGTATCTCGATGAGGTGACTCTGCAAGGCGACGCCGAGCATGCCTATCGTTATGGGCTGCTGGAAGTGCCACTGCCTCCGGGCGCCGATGTCGAACGTACCACGTGGGGTATTCAGGTCAGCGGTTTGGGCTCGGCTGAGGCTGCGCCGCTGGAGAAGGCACGTCACGAGCCGGGGCAGATGCTCTACGCGGTGCCACTCGACAGCCTGCAAGGCACGGTGCAGCTGCGCCACCTGGTGCGGTTTTCGCAGAAAGGCCAGTTTCACCTCCCGCCGGCGCGTTATGTGCGCCTATACGACCCGCAGCAGCAGGCCGTTGAGCAGAAGCCGGCATTGACTGAGTTGCAGGTCAAATAAGCGGTGCGTGCACTCTGCTGGCTGGCGCTGTGGCTGCCCCTGCTCGCTGAAGCGGGGCAGGCGCCCCTGCAAGTGGCGTGGCGCACCAGTCAGGGCGACCAGCTGTTGCAGTTGGACCGCGAGCAGGTGCTGGCGCGCGGCAGCTTGCCGAGCCAGCTACAGGCCCCGCTGGGCAGCTTATGGAAACTGTTTGTTTACGCCTATTTGGTGGATAACCAGCAGGACGATCCTGGCTATACCTGCAGCGGCCAGGACCGCGAAGAAGTCTATTGCTGCCAGGCCGGCGAGCGCATCGACCGCGACCAAGCCTTGGTCAAGTCGTGCGGTTTGTATTTCACCCCGGTGCGTTTAGGACTACAGGCTGGCGAGTGGCAGCGCTACTGGGCGGCGCGCCGAGCGCCGACCTGGTTGCTTGACCTCGACCGTCTACAGCCGCAGCGCCGAGTCGCGGTGAGCGAGTTGCTTGAGGTGCTCGCCAATCTACCGGCCCAGGCCGAGGCGCGGCGGGTGTTGCTTGATGTGCCGCTGCATGCACCCGATGCGGCGGTGCTTGGTGCTCTCGGCGGACGCCTACGGGTGAAGACCTGGAGTTGGCTGGCCGATGACGATGCACAGGCCCGCCAAGGCGGGTTTGCCGGCTGGTTGGTTGATGGCACGCCGCTGTGGGTCGGTGGCTCCGGTACCAGTCAGAGCATTCTGCGCAACTATGCCGAGGTGCTTGGGCGCACGTTGCCGGCCCCTTGGCCACAGGAGTTGGGTGCCTGCGTGGAGGTGGCATTGTTTGATCGTTACCCGCTGCGGCAGGTTTACCCGCTAGACCGCACTGCAGTCAGTGGCGAGCTGCGTGGGCACTATGAAGTGGAGTTTGCCAATGGCAACCGCTTGCCCATCGAGAGCACCGGTGAGTTGTTTCTTCTGCGCGACGGTGCCCAGGTGCGTCTTGTCGCACGCCTGAGCCGTGAGGAATATGTGGCGCGGGTACTGGATCGCGAGGCTGCTGCGCACCCTGCAGAGGCCGCCAAGGCCCTGGCGGTGACCATTCGCAGCTACCTGCTGCAGAACGCCGAGCGGCGTGGCGAGTGCCTGGCCATACGCGATAGCAGTGCCAGTCAGCGCGTCGCTCCCCGTCCCGCTTCAGCCACTGCGCGTGCCATCGCCGCGTGGACGGCGGACCTGGTGCTGGCGGGCAGCGCCGTGACCTATCACGCCGACTTGCCCGGCCCTGAGCGTCTCGTGTGGAGGCAGGCGGTGGAGCAGGCCGAGTCGGGGCTGCGTTACGACACCATTCTGGCCCGTGCTTTTCCGCGCGCCAGCCTCAGCCGCTGGGATAAGCCGGTAGCCGCCTGCCAGCCGCTGGATGCTGCCGAGGGCTGGTTGCACGCGCAGCGCAGGCAGTGGCGTGCGACCCTCGATGGTGAGCCGGGCTACAGCGAAACCGCGCAGTTCACCGTATGCCGCCTGCTTTCCGGGAATCCTTATATCGACCGTGAGCGTCGCCGTATCTACGTGCGTGGCTTACTGTCGCTGCAGGATCGACTCGACCTGACGCACGAATACCTGCACTTGGCCTTCGAAGCTCACCCCAATGGCCAGGACGAGGACTACATCGAACGCCTCGCCCGTCACCTGCTTCTGGAATAGACCCCATGACCCTTCGTTTGCGTTCTACCGCCCTGTGCCTGATGGCTTTATTGCCGATAGTTGCCTGGGCCGAAATTCGTCTGGACACCCCGCGTAGTGGCTGGCGCCAGGGCTCGGCAGAGGGTGTGCACTTTATCCAAGAAGTTAACTATCCGGCGTCCTCGGTCAACAGTGCGCCAGATCAGGCCGATACCGCGCGTATTCGCGGGCAGATCAATGGCGTTAGCAAGGGGGATGGCGCGCCGGCGCGGCTGATCGTCAACGGCATCAGCATGCCGCTCAAGGTGCAGGAAGATGGCGGCTTTGACCGTCCATTCGTGTTCCCGGCCGGCAGTAATAATGTCGAGGTGCGTAGCCCGGATGGACAGCAGGCGCGCCGCGTGCAGTTTTACCACCAGGGCAGCGGCGAGACGCCGGCCAAATTGCGTGTGGTGCTGTCCTGGGACAGCGACAACACCGACCTTGATCTGCACTTGGTGACGCCCGACGGCGGCCATGTTTGGTATGGCGACCGTTCACTGGCTAACGGGGCGGCGCTGGATGTCGATGTGACCAGCGGTTTCGGCCCGGAAATGATCGCCTCACCAACCCCGCTCAAGGGGCAGTACCTGGTCTATGTCAATTACTACGGTGGAGCGGGCAACCCGGAATCGAGCCTGACTGTGGCGCAGATCACCCTGATCAGTGAGGAAGGCACGCCAAGCGAGAAACAGCAGTCGTTTCTGGTGCCGATGCGCGCCGCGGGCGAGCTAACACTCGTCAAACAATTCAGTTATCCGTGATCCCCGTCAGCTGAGCGGTGCCTATCAATAAGCACCGCTAGGGCCGGTGATTCCCAGGTTAGAGCTCAGGTGCTGACGCTTGCCAGGCCTCGATAACCTCTTGGGCGGCGCGAAAAGCATCGATGGTCGCCGGCACGCCGGCATACACCGCGCAATGCAGCAGCGTCTCGCGAATCTCCTCCACCGTGCAGCCGTTATTCAGCGCGCCGCGCACATGGCCCTTGAGCTCTTGCGGGCATTTCAGTGCGGTCAGCGCCGACAGGGTGATCAGGCTGCGGGTCCTGCGATCCAGGCCTTCGCGGGTCCAGACGCCGCCCCAGGCGTGCTCGTTAACGAAATCCTGCAGCGGCTGGGTAAAGTCAGTGGCGTTACCCAGGGCGCGGTCGACAAAGGCATCGCCCATCACTTCGCGGCGCGCTTTCAGGCCTTTCTCGTGGCTATCGTTCATGGTTCAGGTCGCCTCATTACGCTGCTTGCGCCACGCGCGGCCGGCGATGATCACCAGGGTCACGGCGGTTAGCGGCAGGGCGTAGCCGAGCATGGCGTTACCGAAGGATTCGGCGAACGGTTTGCCGGTGGAGAACAGCACCAGATAAACCGTGTAGGCTGCGTAATAAGCCAGAAACAACAGGCCTTCCCAGCGATTGATACGGTAGCCACTGAAGAAAATCGGCAAGCAGGCTACAGCCACGGCGATCATCACCGGGAAGTCGAACGCTAAGGCATTGGCCGCCACGTTGATGGCCTGCGGTGAAACCATCGACGCCAGGCCCAGCACGCAGAGCAGGTTGAAGATATTGCTGCCGACAATGTTGCCCACGGCGATATCGCGCTCGCCTTTAAGGGCGGCTGTGATCGAGGTGGCCAGTTCTGGCAGAGAGGTGCCGATGGCGACCACGGTCAGGCCGATCACCAGTTCCGACAGGCCCAGGGTGCGGGCCAGGCTGACGGCGCCTTCAACCAGAAAGTTGGAGCCGCTGACCAGCAGCACCAGGCCGGCAATAATTAAACCCAGATTGATCGCCCAAGCGTAGGGCTTGGCGGGTTCGTCGAGGCCGAACTCCTTGGCGAACTCATCATCTTCGTTAACGTCTTTACTGCGACGCGAACTGATGATCAAAAAGGCGGTGTAGCTGATGATGCCAGCGAACAGCAAAGCGCCGTCGAGGCGGCTGAGGCTGCCGTCCCAGGCCAGGGCATACACCACCAGGCTAGCGCCGATCATGATCGGCACGTCCAGGCGGATCAGTTGGCGTGAAACGATCAGGGGGGCGAACAGTGCGGTCATGCCGAGAATCAGCAACACGTTGGCGATGTTGCTGCCAACCACGTTGCCGATGGCCAGGTCGCCACTGTTGTTGAAGGCGGCTTGTACGCTGACGGCGGTTTCTGGTGCGCTGGTGCCGAATGCGACGACAGTGAGGCCGATTACCAGCGGTGGAATGCCGAACTGTGCGGCCAGTTTGGCGGCGCCGCGCACCAGAACTTCGGCGCCGGCCACCAGCAGCACCAGGCCAGCGATCAGGTAAACAAAGGTCATCAGGGTCATTGCAAGGGGCTCCAGAAAAGTGGCGTTAGTTTAATCATCGGCTTGCGGTGCGTCAGAGGGCAGCTCTGCGCGCCATCACCTTCTTTTGTAAGCGCCTGTGTTTATTGTGTCAGTTGCTGCACGCGCACCGGCGCTATGCCGTCGCGCAGCATGCCCAGTTGCTCAGCGGCCTTTTTCGACAGGTCGATGATGCGTTTTCTGGCGTAGGGGCCGCGATCATTGATGCGCACCACCACGCTCTTGTCATTGCGCAGATTGGTCACCTTTACCAAGCTGCCAAATGGCAGGCTACGGTGCGCGGCAGTCAGTGCGTGCTGGTCGAAACGTTCACCGCTGGCGGTTTTATTGCCATGGTGGCGTGCGCCGTAATAGGACGCCTGACCCTCGGCGCGATAACCGTTTGGGTCGATTTGACTGTGGCTGGCGCAGGCACTGAGTAGCAGGCTGGCGATGGCAATCAAGATCAGGCGCATAGAACCTCTGCTGGTTTTGGCGTGTTGTTGGGTATCGCTGTGCTCAGGCTCCGCGCCTCGCCCCATCCTACGAGTAAAACAACGCCGGGCTAGCCCGGCGTTGTTATTACAAGCCATCCTTGGCCTGCCGTCGGCTGACGCTGCGGTTTAGCCTTCGAGCTTTTTCTTCAGCAGTTCGTTGACCTGCCCGGGGTTAGCCTTGCCTTTCGAGGCCTTCATCGCTTGGCCGACGAAGAAGCCAAACATCTTGCCGCGCTTGGCTTCGTCGCTGGCGCGATACTGTTCGACTTGCTCGGCGTTGGCCGCCAGTACCTCATCCAACATGGCTTCGATGGCTTTGGTGTCGGTGACCTGTTTGAGGCCCTTCTTCTCGATCACCTCGTCAGCCGTTGCACCTTCGCCGGCGGCCAGGGCTTCAAAGACCATCTTGGCGATCTTGCCGCTGATGGTGTTGTCCTTGATGCGCAGGATCATGCCGCCCAGTTGCTCGGCGGACACTGGCGATTGTTCGATCTCCAGGTTGTCCTTGTTGAGCAGGCTAGACAGCTCCCCCATCACCCAGTTGGCGGCCAGCTTGGCATCGCCACACACACCGTTGACGGCCTCGAAGTAGTCGGCCAGTTCACGGCTGGCGGCCAGTACGTGGGCGTCGTAGGTGCTGAGGCCGAACTCGGCTTCAAAGCGCGCGCGCTTCTCGACCGGCAGCTCCGGCAAGGTGGCGCGAATTTCGTCGAGGAAGCTTTGCTCGATCACCACCGGCAGCAGGTCCGGGCAGGGGAAGTAACGGTAGTCGTTGGCTTCTTCCTTGCTGCGCATGGAGCGGGTTTGGTCTTTGTTCGGATCGTACAGGCGGGTTTCCTGCACCACCTTGCCGCCGTCTTCGATCAGCTCGATCTGCCGTTGCACTTCATGGTTGATGGCTTTTTCGATAAAACGGAACGAGTTGACGTTCTTGATCTCGGCGCGTGTGCCGAATTCGGTTTGGCCAACCGGGCGCACCGAGACGTTGCAGTCGCAGCGCAGTGAGCCTTCGGCCATGTTGCCGTCGCAGATACCGAGGTAGCGCACCAGCGCGTGCATGGCTTTGACGTAGGCCACGGCTTCTTTTGCCGAGCGGATGTCCGGCTCGGAGACGATCTCCAGCAGCGGCGTGCCAGCGCGGTTGAGGTCGATGCCGCTCATGCCGTGGAAGTCTTCGTGCAGGCTTTTACCGGCGTCTTCTTCGAGGTGCGCGCGGGTGATGCCGATGCGCTTCTGCGTGCCGTCTTCCAGGGTGATGTCCAAGAAACCCTTGCCGACGATGGGGTGATCCATCTGGCTGGTTTGGTAGCCCTTGGGCAGGTCTGGGTAGAAGTAGTTTTTACGGGCGAAGATGTTGCTTGGCGCGATTTCGGCGTCAATGGCTAAGCCGAACTTGCAGGCCATGCGCACCGCTTCGGCGTTAAGCACCGGCAGGGTGCCCGGCATGCCGAGGTCAACCAGGCTGGCCTGGGTGTTGGGCTCGGCGCCAAAGGCGATGGCGCTGGCAGAGAAAATCTTCGATTGAGTGCTGAGCTGGGCGTGGATTTCCAGCCCGATTACGGTTTCCCATTGCATGCGTGTCGTCCTCAGAATCCAGCCGGAGCTTGGGTGTGCCAGCCAGTGACCTGTTGGTACTGGTGAGCGACGTTGAGCAGGCGGCCTTCCTGGAAGTAAGGAGCGAGCAGTTGCACACCGACCGGCAAGCCATCGATGAAGCCCGCAGGCATCGACAGACCGGGGATACCGGCGAGGTTGGCGGTGATGGTGTAGATGTCTTCCAGGTAAGCGGCGACCGGGTCGTTGTTTTTCTCGCCGAGCTTCCAGGCCAGGTTTGGCGTGGTTGGGCCGAGGATCACGTCGACGTCGTTGAAGGCGGCGACAAAATCATTCTTGATCAGGCGCCGGATCTTCTGTGCCTTCAGGTAGTAAGCGTCGTAGTAGCCGGCGGACAGCGCGTAGGTGCCGACCATGATGCGCCGCTTCACTTCCGCACCGAAGCCCTCGCCGCGCGAGCGCTTGTACAGGTCTTCCAGGTTCACCGGGTTCTCGCAGCGATAGCCGAAGCGCACGCCGTCGAAACGCGACAGGTTGCTGCTGGCTTCGGCCGGGGCGATCACGTAGTAGGCGGGAATCGCGTGCTGCATATTCGGCAGGCTGATCTCTTTAACCGTGGCGCCGAGCTTTTTCAGCTCTTCGACGACTGCCATGACTTTTTCACCGATGCGCGCATCGAGGCCGGTGCCAAAGTATTCCTTAGGCAGACCGATACGTAGGCCGCTCAGCGGTTGGTTGAGTGCTGCCAGGTAATCGTCGACTGGTTGGTCAACGCTGGTGCTGTCCTTGGCGTCGAAACCGGCCATGGCCTGCAGCATCAGGGCGCAGTCTTCAGCGTTGCGCGCCAATGGGCCGCCTTGGTCGAGGCTGGAGGCGTAGGCAATCATGCCCCAGCGCGAGACGCGGCCGTAGGTCGGCTTGATCCCGGTGAGGTTGGTCAGCGCCGCCGGCTGGCGAATCGAGCCGCCGGTGTCGGTGCCGGTCGCAGCGGGCAACAGGCGCGCCGCAACGGCTGCGGCTGAGCCGCCACTGGAGCCGCCCGGAACGCGGCTTAGGTCCCAGGGGTTTTTCACCGCGCCGTAGTGGCTGGACTCGTTGGCCGAGCCCATGGCGAATTCATCCATGTTCAGCTTGCCCAGGGCCACCGTGCCAGCGCTGGCGAGTTTGTCGACCACGGTGGCGTTATACGGGGCTTTGAAGCCGCTGAGGATCTTCGAGGCGCAGCTGGTCAGCACGTCTTGGGTGCAGAACAGGTCCTTGTGGCCAATCGGTGCGCCGAGGAGCGCGCCGTTTTCGCCTGCTGCACGGCGGGCGTCGGCGGCCTTGGCTTGGTTCAGCGCCAGTTCTTCGGTAACCGTAATAAAGCTGTTGAGCTGCGGGTCGAGTTGGGCGATACGCGCCAACAGGTTGCGGGTCAGCTCTTCAGATGAAAATTGCTTGTCGGCGAGTCCGCGGGCGATCTCGGCCAGAGTCAGTTGATGCATGGCTAGGCGTTTCCCTTACTCGATGACTTGCGGAACCAGGTACAGGCCGTTTTCCACGGCAGGAGCAATGGCTTGGTAAGCCTCGCGCTGGTTGCGTTCGGTGACCTGGTCGGCGCGCAGGCGCTGAGTGGCTTCCAGCGGGTGCGCGAGCGGCTCGATGCCGTCGGTGTTGACGGCCTGCATCTGGTCAATCAGGCCGAGGATATTATTGAGGGTCTCGGTGGTACCCGGAATATCGGCTTCGTTCAGGCCCAGTCGAGCCAGATGAGCGATCTTCTCCACGTCGGAGCGTTCAAGCGCCACAGGTTTCTCCCTAAATATGAAAGTGGCGCAGTTGCTGGCCACTTTTGGAAATGTGAACGGGTTACCATGCACAGGTGCGCAGGGAACAGATAGTGATGAATGGCGGTCATAGGCCGCGATGATGGGCCGTAAAGCCCGTAAAAACCGGCAATCTAACATATTGGCGCCTTGCTCAAAATCCCTGCCGTTGTTAGAGTTTGCCGCACTTTTTTACCCACGCGTTGCCTAGGGTCCTTATCCCATGTTCAAAAAACTGCGTGGCATGTTTTCCAGCGATCTGTCGATTGACCTGGGCACTGCCAATACCCTGATTTATGTCCGCGAGCGCGGCATCGTCCTGAACGAGCCGTCTGTCGTGGCTATCCGCACCCACGGCAACCAGAAGAGCGTGGTAGCGGTCGGCACCGAAGCCAAGCGCATGCTCGGTCGCACCCCCGGCAATATCGCGGCTATCCGACCGATGAAAGATGGCGTGATCGCCGACTTCAGCGTCTGCGAAAAGATGCTGCAGTACTTTATTAACAAGGTTCACGAAAACAGCTTCCTGCAGCCATCGCCGCGTGTGTTGATCTGTGTGCCATGCAAATCAACCCAGGTCGAGCGCCGCGCTATTCGTGAGTCGGCTCTCGGTGCCGGTGCCCGCGAAGTGTTCCTGATCGAAGAGCCAATGGCAGCGGCCATCGGTGCCGGCTTGCCGGTTGAGGAAGCCCGCGGTTCGATGGTTGTCGATATCGGCGGCGGTACCACTGAAATCGCGCTGATCTCGCTGAACGGTGTGGTGTATGCCGAATCCGTACGTGTCGGCGGCGACCGTTTCGACGAAGCCATCATCACCTACGTGCGTCGCAACTATGGCTCGCTGATCGGTGAGTCCACAGCTGAGCGCATCAAGCAAGAAATCGGCACCGCTTATCCGGGTGGCGAAGTACGTGAAGTGGACGTGCGTGGCCGTAACCTGGCTGAAGGCGTACCGCGTAGCTTCACCCTGAACTCCAACGAAGTGCTGGAAGCGCTGCAAGAGTCCCTGGCGACCATCGTGCAAGCGGTTAAAAGCGCGCTGGAGCAATCGCCGCCTGAGCTGGCTTCCGACATCGCCGAGCGTGGCTTGGTGTTGACCGGTGGCGGCGCATTGCTGCGTGACCTGGACAAACTGCTGTCGCAGGAAACCGGCCTGCCGGTTATCGTTGCCGAAGATCCGCTCACCTGCGTTGCACGCGGTGGTGGTAAGGCGCTGGAAATGATGGACCGTCACACCATGGACCTGCTGTCCTCGGAGTAACGCGTCAGTTGCAGGCCAGCCGGTTGTCCGGCTGGCGCAATGTAGGTGCCGCACTTTCCTATTGAGCCTAAGCTGCAACCGGGTCTTACCCCGCTTGCAGCTTTTGTTTTGCTGGCTGATGCCGTGAGGAGCTGCCGATCAAACCGCTATTTGCCAAAGGACCTTCGCTGGGTGTGCGCCTGTTGGTGTTCACTGTGCTGTCGGCTGCGCTGATGGTGGTCGATGCTCGTTTCACGCTGTTACAGCCGTTGCGTGCGCAGTTGGGCTTGATTGTTGAGCCGGTTTACTGGGCTGGTCGATTGCCGGTGCGGCTGTGGGAGGGGGCTACGCAGGAGCTGAGCACACGCAATGAATTGGCCGCTGAGAATGAGAAGCTCAAGGCTGAGCAATTGATGATGCAGCGCCGCTTACAGAAGCTGGCGGCGCTGACCGAACAGAACGTGCGCCTGCGTGAGCTGCTCAATTCGGCGGCCTTGGTTGATGATGAGGTGCTGGCCACCGAGCTGATCGGCATCGATCCCAACCCGTTTACTCACCGCATTCTGATCGATAAAGGCGAGAAGGACGGCGTGGTGTTGGGGCAGCCGGTGTTGGATGCGCGCGGCTTGATGGGCCAAGTGGTCGAGGTGATGCCTTATACCTCGCGGGTGTTGCTGCTGACGGACACCACCCACAGCATTCCGGTGCAGGTCAATCGCAATGGTTTGCGTGCCATCGCCAGCGGCACCGGTAATCCGGAGCGTCTGGAGCTGCGCCACGTTGCCGATACGGCCGACATCAAAGAAGGCGACCTGCTGGTCAGCTCCGGCTTAGGTCAGCGTTTTCCAGCGGGTTACCCGGTGGCCATGGTCACTGAAGTGATTCATGACTCCGGCCAGCCCTTCGCGATTGTGCGGGCGATGCCCACTGCAATGCTCAACCGTAGCCGCTACATGCTGCTGGTGTTTACTGATCCACGCACGCCAGAGCAGCGCGCTACCGAGTCGGCGCAAGCCCAGGAAGCGCTGGACCGTGAAATTTTGCAGCAGGCGCAGCCTGCCGTTGATGCGCCAGTAGCGCCCGCCAATCCACCGGAGGCAGCGCAATAATGGCCGCGCGTTCAAGCAATACCTGGGTTGTCTGGCTGACCTTTGCGCTGGCGTTTCTGCTGAGCGTATCGAGCATGCCTAAATTCATGGAGCTGGGTCGGCCGCTGTGGCTGGCGCTGTTTCTGACTTACTGGGTGCTGGCATTGCCGCACCGTGTGGGCATGACCACAGCTTGGGGCGTCGGCCTGTTGGCGGATGTGCTCAATGGCACCTTACTTGGCCAGAATGCGCTAATCCTGACGCTGATTACCTTCCTGGTGCTGACCCTGCATCAGCGCCTGCGCATGTTCCCGATGTGGCAACAGAGCATGGTCTTGCTGGTGGTGTTTGGTCTGGCTCAGTTGGTACAGCTGTGGCTGAATGCCCTGACCGGCAGTCGTCCGCCAACCTTGGCGTTCGTGTTGCCGGCGCTGGTTAGCGCCTTGCTCTGGCCTTGGGTTTGCACCCTTTTGCGTGGGCTGCATCAACGTCTGGGCGTCAACTAAGCAAGGCATCTTGGCCTTGCGTTTATCCGACAGGGAGAAGTCAGCATGGCCACCCTTTATCTCGCTTCCGGATCGCCGCGTCGCCGTGAGCTGCTGACGCAAATTGCCGTGCCCTTTCGCACACTAATCGCCCCAATTGATGAAAGTGCATTGCCAGACGAGTCGCCAGTCGCCTATGTAGAGCGTCTGGCGCTTGCCAAGGGGCAGGCTGGACTGGCGGAATTGATCGACTCTCAGGACGCTGTTGTGCTCGGTGCTGATACGGCCGTGGTGCTCGACGGGCGCATTCTCGGTAAGCCCGCCGATCGTGATGAGGCGTTGGCGACCCTCAGTGCGCTGTCTGGACGCAGCCATCAAGTGCTGACGGCCGTAGCGCTAGTGAGTCGCGAACGGGTCGCTTCACGGGTGGTCACAAGCCAAGTAACGTTCCGCGCGCTGAGCCTGGCTGAAATTGAGGCCTATTGGGCTAGCGGCGAGCCGCAGGACAAGGCTGGGTGTTACGGTATTCAAGGTCTGGCGGCGGTGTTCGTCAGTCAGTTGCACGGCAGTTATTCGGCGGTGGTGGGTTTGCCGTTATGTGAGACTGCTGCGTTGCTCGCAGAATTTGCTATTCCGTGCTGGCAGTCGTTGCCAGATCACAGTCAAGAGGTTGCGGGTCGCGGGTGAATGACCGCCTTTATCGGCGCTGATTCCGGGCTTTCAGCTTTATCTCAGAAGAGATGAGCGCATGAGTGAAGAGATCCTGATCAACATCACGCCGATGGAATCGCGCGTGGCGGTGGTGGAAAACGGCGTGTTGCAGGAAGTACACGTTGAGCGCACGCAGAAGCGTGGCATCGTCGGCAATATCTATAAAGGCAAAGTGGTGCGTGTGCTGCCGGGCATGCAGGCGGCCTTTATCAACATCGGCTTGGAACGTGCCGCGTTTATTCATGCGGCGGAAATTTCCAGCCGCGAAGGCTCTGCAGTGGAGAGCATCAGCGCGCTGGTGCACGAAGGCCAGAGCCTGGTCGTGCAGGTGACCAAGGACCCGATTGGCAGCAAGGGCGCCCGCCTGACCACGCAGCTGTCCATTCCGTCGCGGTACCTGGTTTACATGCCACGCACAGCGCACGTCGGCATCTCGCTGAAGATTGAGGATGAGGCTGAGCGCGAACGCCTCAAGCAAGTGGTGACCGATTGCGTGGCCGCCGAAGGTATTGAAGAAGCCGGCGGTTTTATCTTGCGCACCGCCGCCGATGGCGCGGGTGCCGATGAAATTCTGGCGGACATCCGCTACCTGCGTCGCCTGTGGGAGCAAATCGCCACGCAGATGAAGGTCGGCTCGACGCCGCTGGTGATTTACGAAGACCTCAGCCTGGCCCTGCGCACCCTGCGTGACCTGGTGAGCCCGAAGATCGAGAAGATTCGTGTCGACTCGCGTGAAACCTTCCAGAAAATTACTCAGTTCGTTGCTGAGCTAATGCCTGAAATCGCTGATCGTCTCGAGCATTACCCTGGAGAACGGCCGATTTTCGACCTCTACGGGGTCGAGGATGAAATCCAGAAGGCGCTGGAGCGTAAGGTGCCACTTAAATCGGGTGGCTACCTGATCATCGACCCGGCCGAGGCGATGAGCACCATCGACGTGAACACCGGTGCCTTTGTGGGCCACCGCACGCTGGAAGAGACCATCTTCAAAACCAACCTGGAAGCCGCCACGGCGATTGCCCGCCAGCTGCGCCTGCGCAATCTAGGCGGGATCATCATCATCGACTTCATCGATATGGAAGATGAGGAACACCAGCGCCAGGTGCTGCGCACCCTGGAGAAACAGCTGGAACGCGATCATGCCAAGACCAATATCATCGGCATCACCGAGCTGGGCTTGGTGCAGATGACCCGCAAACGCACCCGTGAAAGCCTCGAGCAGGTGCTGTGTGAGCCGTGCAGTTGCTGCCAGGGCCGCGGCAAGCTGAAAACCCCGGAAACCACCTGCTACGAGATCTTTCGCGAAATTCTGCGCGAGGCGCGGGCCTATCAGCCGGAAGGCTATCGGGTGTTGGCTAACCAGAAGGTGGTTGATCGCTTGCTCGATGAAGAGTCCGGCAATGTCGCCGATCTTGAGGCATTTATCGGTCGCACCATCAAGTTCCAAGTTGAGACCATGTACTCCCAGGAGCAATACGATGTGGTGTTGCTCTGACATGCGTACATACCGCCCGAGTGTGAACTGAATGCAGGTCTTTGCGCGCGGTTTTGCCCTGCTGCTGCGTGGCGCACTGGGTTTTTGCGCCTTGGCACTGGTGCTGGCGGCCCTGTATGTCAGCCTCGGCCGCGAGTTGGTGCCTTTGGTGGCCGAATACCGCCTGGAGGCCGAAGACAAAGCGCGTGAGGCGTTGGCGATGCCGGTGAAAATCGGTGCATTGGAAGGCCTGTGGCAGGGCTTTTCTCCGGTGTTCACGGCCCATGACGTGGCGATTGGCGAGGGTGGCGCGGCGCTGCAGCTGGACCAGGTGCGGGTGGTGCCCGATGTGCTGGCCAGCCTGTTAGCGCGCCAAGTTCGAATTGCCCGGTTAGAGCTCGACGGCGTGCAGCTGGTGGTGGCGCAAAGTGAAGACGGTAATTGGTCGCTCAAGGGCTTGCCCCCGCGCAGCGAGCCCGCGCCCTTTGATCTGGCTCAGGTGTTGGCCCAGTCACAGGCGGTTAAGCGGCTGTCGCTGCTCAATAGCCAGGTGACCGTGCAGGCCTTCAATCAGCCGGTGCGTACCTTGACCTACGTCAACCTCACCGTGCGCAATGGCAGTGCTCGACAGCGCCTGGATGGTCGTGTGCTGCTACCGGATGGCCAGCCACTCGCCCTGCAAGTGCGCACACGTTTGCGTGCAGAACACTGGCAGAAGGCGGAAGCCGATGTGTACCTGAGCCTGCCGCAAAGTGATTGGGCGGCCTGGGTGCCGGCGAGCCTACTGGCGCAGTGGCGGCTTGAGCAGCTGCAGCTCGGTGGAGAGGTCTGGCTGAGCTGGGCCAAGGGCGGTGTACAGCGCGCTGTCAGCCGTTTGCATGTGCCCCAGCTCAAGGCCGGTTATGCCAAGCGCAAATCAATAGCACTGAACAATGTGGCCCTAAATGCCTATTTCACCCGTACGGAGTCGGGTTTCAAGCTGTTACTGGATGATCTGGCGTTCAGTCGCGATGACAAGCGCTGGGGTGAGGTGAGCCTGGCACTGACCCAGCAGGCCGAGAGCGCCGAAGTGCAGGAGCAATGGTTGCTCGGCATCGACCGCCTCGATCTGGCGCCGTTGCAACCGCTGGTGGCGGCGCTTGCGCCACTGCCGGATAACGCCTTGGCGCTGTTGGAGCAGCTGGATCCGCACGGCGCGCTGCGCAATATTCAGCTCGACTTGCGACCACAGCTAACTGACAGCAAGCGCTTACAGTTCTCGGCCAACCTAGAACGTGTTGGTTTTGCGGCGTGGCACGGCTCGCCGGCGGCGGAGAATGTCAGTGGCAGCATCGGTGGTGATTTGGGGCAGGGTGAACTGCGCGTCGATAGCGAAGATTTTTCCCTGCACTTTGACACCCTGTTCCCCAATCCCTGGCACTACAAAACCGCCAACGCCCTGCTGACCTGGCAGATTGATGAGCAGGCGTTTACCTTGCGCAGCCCGTATCTGCAGGTGGTGGGTGACGAAGGCCCCGCTGCCGGTGATTTCCTGATTCGTTTGCGCATCGACCCAAGCGAAGAGGACTACATGGACCTTCGTGTGGGCCTGCGTAACGGCGATGCACGCTACACCGAAAAATACCTGCCCAGCCGCTCACCGGGCTTGAGCCATGAGCTGGATGCGTGGTTGAAGACTGCCATTCGAGGCGGTGCGGTAGATGAAGGCTATTTCCAGTACCAGGGCTCGCTGAACAAGGGCGCCGAGAATGCCGCACGCAGCATCAGCCTGTTCTTCGCCGTACATGACGCTGAACTCGCCTTTCAGCCCGGCTGGCCCGCGCTGCGTGAGGGGCGTGGGCAAGTATTTATCGAGGACAGCGGCGTGCGCGTCGAACTGGCTGAGGGGCGTTTGCTCGATAGCCAGGTGCGCAACGCCCAAGCGCTGATCGCGACCTCATTACCTGGCAAGCCGCCGCGCTTGCTGCTAACCAGCGAGCTGAGCAGCAGCGTCAAGGATGCCCTGCATATTTTGCAAAAAGCCCCGATCGGCACGGCAGAAACCTTTGCCGGTTGGAGTGGTGAAGGTGCGCTGACCGGCAAGCTCAAACTCGACTTGCCGCTGCGCAAGGGGCTGGCGCCTGAAGTGGTGGTGGACTTTGCCACGCAAGGCGCGCAGCTCAGCCTGACTAACCCGGCGTTGCAATTCAGTCAGTTACAGGGGGCTTTTCGTTACAACACCGCGAGCGGTCTAAGTGCCCCGGATATTCGCGCCCAGGTGCTTGGCCATGCGGTGCGTGCCAAGGCGTTGGCTGAGGGCAGTCGTGGTAAGGCGCGCAGCCGTATCGAAGCCAGCGGGCAGATTGCTGTCAAGGAACTGAGCACTTGGTTGGGTGTTACTCAGCCGCTGCCGGTCAGTGGCAACCTGCCTTATCGCCTGAACCTCACTCTGGACGGCGCCGACAGTCAGCTGCGTGTGAGCTCCACCCTCAAGGGGGCGGCGATTACTCTTCCAGCACCATTCGGCAAGACAGTGGACGAGGAGCGTGCAACACAGTGGCGCATGAGCCTGGGCGGTCGCGAGCAGCGTTACTGGCTGGATTATGCGCAGTTGCTGAGCCTGACGTTTGCAGCGAGTCCGGGTCAATTTAACCAGGGCCGTGGTGAAATTCGTTTAGCCGACGGCCCGGCAAACCTGCCAGCGGGTCAAGGTTTACGGGTGCGTGGGCGAGTCGCCGAGCTGGATTGGTCGGCCTGGCAACAGGTGTTACAACCTTATGCCAGCGTGCCAGTCAATGATGCGCAGCGTTTGTTCAAAGATGCGCAATTGCACATTGGCCGTTTTAACGGTTTTGGTATCAGCCTCGATACGTTGGCCGTGGGTGTTACGCGCGAGGCTGCGACGTGGATGGTGAGCCTCGACAGTCCGCAGCTGAAAGGCCAGGTTGGGGTGCCGGATGGCGGCCAGGCGCCGATTGCACTGGCGCTCGACTACCTGCGTTTGCCCGCAGCCGCGCCCAAGGCTGCGGTTGAGCCTGTGGTGGACGCGCCAGATGCGTTGGCGGCCGTTGATCCGAGCAGTTTCCCGGCGCTGGATGTGCGTATCAGCGAGGTTTTTCAAGGCGTCGAGCCCCTGGGTAGCTGGTCACTCAAGGCGCGCCCGGTAAGCGCAGGTGTGCGCTTCAGTGAGTTGGACCTCAACCTTAAAGGACTCAAGATTGCTGGGCAGGCCTCTTGGCAGCACACGGCCAACGGTGTGCGTACGGCCTACAAAGGCCGGTTGGGTGGTGCAGACCTGGCCGATGTGTTGATTGCCTGGGGTTTTGCGCCCACGGCCAGCAGCCGAAGCTTTCATCTGGATGTGGACGGTGACTGGCCTGGTTCGCCGGCCTGGTTCGGCCTGAAGCGCTTTAGCGGCTCGCTGGATGCTTCTCTGCGTAAAGGGCAGTTCTCGGAAGTTGAAGGGCCTGCTTCGGCGCTTAGGGTCTTCGGTCTGCTGAATTTCAATTCGATTGGCCGACGCTTGCGCCTGGACTTCTCCGATCTATTGGGCAAAGGCCTGAGCTATGACCGGGTCAAGGGTCTACTGGAAGCCAAGAGCGGCGTGTTCGTAACCCGTGAGCCAATCGCTCTGGAAGGGCCGTCGAGCAACCTTGAGTTGAATGGCACGCTGGATATGACCACAGACCGCATCGATGCCAAATTGTTGGTGACTCTGCCGGTGACTAACAACCTGCCGTTGGCGGCGCTTATTGTCGGTGCGCCAGCTATTGGTGGGGCGCTGTTCATTGCCGATAAGCTGTTGGGTGACCGCGTTGCGCGGTTTGCCAGTGTGCAGTACGACGTCACAGGGCCTTTGAAAAGTCCGGATATCAGTTTCGATAAGCCCTTCGAAAAACCGCAGTAAACCCCCAGCGATTGATAGGCAG